>NZ_KB895576.1:0-178248 GCF_000374885.1 Bacillus sp. 105MF
GAACCACTTCATAGAGATGCAAGCCCTCGGTGTTGACAGCTTACCACGTTCCATCATTCCTATCTGTACATACACTGTTAGGCTTCTCCTATGAGCCTGCTACCTTGATATTGCCTATAACAATATATGGACTTTCATAAAGGAGAGTTTTACTCATCCACAGTAGCGACACTAACTGTGTCAGCATACCTTTCGATATGCTCCCGATATAGACCCGTACCATCAGAGATTCGTCTGCACTACTAAAACTCGCTAATAGTTCATCGTGCATCCTAACCATAAGTGTTTTGTAGACTTCCGGCTTATAGGTTACACCATCCACCTCTGGACAGCTTTCGTGTCTTTAAGACTTACGGTAGCTCTCAGCCGACTTCATCGAGCTTCATACAGTGAAGCCCTTGCCAACTTCACTGCATGTCGAAGGATTAAAGGAAGCCCTTCAAGGCGTTACCCTATCATTTGGCTTCTTGGAATGATAGTTCACTGTAGAACTGTAAGTTCGACAATGCCTAAGCTTTTCACTTAGGAACGTGTCGCGCCTCCCCATGGATCAACAATAAGAGAATGTCCAGCAAACATATTATCCGGATCCTCTCCTGCTCTATTACATGCAACCACATAACATTGATTTTCTACCGCTCTCGCTTGAAGAAGTAAACGCCAATGGGCTAAGCGAACAAGCGGCCATTCTGCTACAACGAATAATACATTTGCCCCTCTTACAGTATGAACACGCATCCATTCTGGAAAACGAATATCGTAACAAATTGTCCCCCCGCACTGCACATCATCTAACGTGAACTCACCGGTTCCATCACCAGCTATTAAATACTTATGTTCGTCCATTAACTGGAACAAATGTACTTTACTATATTCATTTTGCACTTCACCTTCGCGATTCACAACATACATCGTATTCGTAACACCTTGTTTTGTTTGCTTTGCAACAGAACCCCCAACAATATTCACCGCAAATTGCTTCGCCCATTCTGATAGAAGTTCTTTCGTTTGTATTCCTCCTTCATCTGCAATTTCAGGAAGTCGTTTTAAATCATAACCAGTCGTCCAAAGTTCTGGTAATACAATAACGTCTGGTTTTCTTTGCATCGCTTCTCCTATTTTTTTCTTTGCATTTTCAATATTTGTGTTCACATCACCAAAAGCAATATCCATTTGAATACATGCGACTTTCATTTTATCCGCCCCATTTTCAATTATTTTTTCTTTACAAAAACTTGGAAAGGTTATATCATTTGTCACTAGAATTGTAACAACTTTCAAAAGAGGTGGAAAGTATGAAACATTTTCAACCTTCCGAGATTGTAACATCCTTACCAACACAGTTTTTCGCTTCACTTGTTGCAAAAGTTAACAAAGTGGTTGAAGCAGGTCACGATGTTATCAATCTAGGGCAAGGCAATCCAGATCAACCAACACCGCCGCATATCGTAACAGCTTTACAACGTGCAGCAGAAAAAGCAATTCATCATAAATATCCGCCATTTCGCGGACATGAAAGCTTAAAAACAGCCGTTGCAACATTCTATGAACGTGAATATGGAGTCAAAGTAAACCCTAAAACAGAAGTTGCTGTTTTATTTGGCGGAAAAGCAGGGCTGGTTGAATTACCGATTTGTTTTACAAATCCTGGCGATCCAATTCTTGTACCCGATCCAGGATATCCTGACTATTTATCAGGTGTCGCTTTAGCAAAAGCAAAATTTGAAACGATGCCGTTATTAGCAGAAAATGATTTCTTACCAGATTACACTAAAATCGATGATACTATTGCCAAACAAGCGAAATTGATGTTTTTAAATTATCCTAACAATCCAACTGGTGCTGTCGCATCAAAAGAGTTCTTTGAGGAAACAATTACATTTGCAAATAAAAATGATATTTTAGTGGTTCATGACTTTGCTTATGGAGCAATTGGTTTTGATGGTAACAAGCCAACTAGCTTCTTACAAGCAAATGGCGCGAAAGATGTTGGCATTGAAATTTATACATTATCAAAAACATTTAATATGGCTGGTTGGCGCATCGCCTTTGCTATCGGTAACGAAAGTGTAATTGAAACAATCAATTTATTGCAAGATCATATGTATGTCAGCATTTTTGGCGCTGTACAAGAGGCTGCTCGTGAGGCACTATTAAGTTCACAATCTTGTGTAACTGAACTAGTTGATCGCTATGAATCTAGAAGAAATGCCCTTATTTCAGCTTGTCAATCAATCGGCTGGAATGTAGTCGCACCAAAAGGCTCTTTTTTCGCTTGGCTTCCCGTTCCCCATGGTTTTTCATCTGAACAGTTTGCCGATGTATTACTAGAACAAGCACATGTAGCAGTTGCACCTGGAGTCGGGTTCGGCAAACATGGCGAAGGCTACGTTCGTATTGGATTACTACATACAGAAGAGCGACTACAAGAAGCTGTTCAACGAATCCAGAAATTAAAAATTTTCAAAAAACCATTGACATTCTAAAAAAACTCTGTCAAAATTCAGATATCGTAAAAATTCAAACATTTCTAAATACTTCTTATCAAGAGCAGGTGGAGGGACGAGCCCGACGAAACCCGGCAACCGATCTACAATTGTAGGCACGGTGCTAATTCTCGCAGCATTACGCTGACAGATAAGGAGCTGGTTGTAAAAAAACCTCTCCTTAGCTGAGAGGTTTTTTTATTTAACTAGGAGGTTATAAAAATGAGTGGAATAACAGCAACCTATTTAATCCATGATGATTCTCATAATTTAAACCAAAAAGCAGAACAAATTGCTCTCGGTTTAACAATTGGTTCATGGACTCATTTACCACACTTATTACAAGAACAATTAAAACAACATAAAGGCAATGTCATTCATGTAGAACAATTAGAAGAACAAGAGCATGTAAATACGTATCTCGGAAAAAAAGCGACACGTGGACTCATTAAAATTCATTATCCATCACTAAATTTCAGCCCTGATTTACCAGCTATTTTGACAACAACATTTGGAAAATTATCACTAGATGGCGAAGTTAAACTGATTGATTTAACATTTTCAGATGACTTAAAAGAACATTTCCCTGGCCCTAAATTTGGCATTGAGGGCATTCGAAATCTCTTACAAATTCACGACCGTCCACTTCTGATGAGCATTTTCAAAGGAATGCTTGGACGCAATATAGGATATTTAAAAACACAGCTCCGTGATCAAGCAATTGGTGGTGTAGATATTGTAAAAGATGATGAAATTTTGTTTGAAAATCCATTAACACCGCTCACAAAACGAATTCATTCTGGAAAAGAAGTGTTACAGTCTGTATACGAAACATATGGTCATAAGACTTTATATGCAGTGAATTTAACAGGACGTACATATGATCTTAAAGAAAATGCAAAACGTGCCGCCACAGCTGGTGCAGATATTCTTCTGTTCAATGTATTCTCGTATGGATTAGATGTATTGCAATCACTTGCGGAAGATGATGATATATCGATTCCAATTATGGCACATCCTGCTGTAAGCGGCGCATACGCTTCATCGGAATTATATGGACTTTCTTATCCATTGCTACTTGGAAAGCTACTTCGTTATGCTGGTGCAGATTTCTCTTTATTTCCATCACCATACGGCAGTGTTGCATTAGAAAAAAAAGAAGCTCTTCTTATTACAAGTAAACTAACTAAAAAAGATCAATCTTTAAAACGAAGCTTTCCTGTTCCATCAGCTGGTATTCACCCTGGTTTTGTTCCGTTTATCCTTCGTAATTTTGGCAAGGATGTTGTCATTAACGCAGGTGGTGGTATTCATGGTCACCCAGCTGGAGCGCAAGGCGGTGGAAAAGCATTTCGAGCAGCAATTGATGCCACTTTGCAAAGAACACCATTGCATGAAGTAGATAACACTGATTTACATGCTGCACTGCAATTATGGGGGAATCCATCACGTGGGGTGAAACTATGAGTCTTCAAATTTTTTGTGACTTCGATGGTACGATTACGAACAATGATAATATCGTTGCGATTATGGAAAAATTCGCTCCACCAGAAGCCAAAACGATTAAACAAAAAATTCTATCACAAGAACTTTCTATTCAAGAAGGTGTAGGGGAATTGTTTTCTCTTTTACCTACAAGTTTACAAGATGACATCACTACTTTTATAAAAGAAGCAGCCGTGATTCGGGCTGGATTCCAAGAGTTTGCACAGTTTGTCCAAACAAATCAGATTTCACTTCATATTATATCAGGAGGAATGGATTTTTTCGTCTATCCTCTTCTCAAAGGGCTAATCAGCCCAGACCATATTTATTGCAATACGACTGATTTTTCAGGGGAAACAATTAAAGTAAACTGGCCTCACCCTTGCGATGAACATTGTAAAAACAACTGCGGTCTTTGCAAATCAACGCTAATTCAGCAATTAAGTTCAAACGGTGATTTTAACATTGTAATTGGAGATTCGATTACAGATTTACAAGCAGCAAAACTGGCTGATAAAGTATTCGCTCGTGATTTTCTCATTACAAAATGCCAAGAACATCAAATTTCCTATACAGTATTTGAAACGTTTTATGACATACAGACAGAAGTTCAGCAATTGTTGGAGGTAATAAAATGAGACAACTTTTTCGTCAATGGGAAGAATTGAGTAAATTAAAGAAAGAATTAACGGATCGCAACTGGTTTCCTGCTACAAGTGGAAACATTTCAATAAAAGTGAGTAACACTCCAATGACCTTTCTTATTACAGCAAGCGGAAGAGATAAAACGAAAACAACACCTAATGATTTTCTATTAGTTGATCAAACTGGAAAGGCTGTTTTAGAAACCGATTTACGCCCTTCAGCAGAAACATTGCTACACACTCATATTTATAATCATACAGAAGCTGAATGTGTCTTACATGTCCATACAATTGATAACAATGTAATTACAAACGTATACGACAAAGAAATCTCATTTTCTAATCAAGAAATCATTAAAGCTCTTAATATATGGGAAGAAGGAGCCACTATCAAAATTCCAATTATTGAAAATCACGCTCATATTCCAATGTTAGGAGAAGATTTCCGAAAACATATTCATGATGATGCTGGAGCTATATTGATTCGCAACCATGGCATTACCGTTTGGGGAAAAGATAGCTTTGATGCAAAGAAAAGATTAGAAGCATATGAGTTTTTATTCCAATTTCATATAAAACTATTATCAATTCAAGGAGGCGTTTCACATGGCGCAAATTCGTATTTATGAAATAAATACCCATATTGAAAATGAACAGGAAGTAAAGCAATTTTTACATGGAGAAGGCGTTTTATATGAAAAATGGGATATTTCAAAACTTCCTACTCATTTAAAAGAAAACTACTCCTTAACTGATGAAAACAAAAAAGAAATTTTAACAGTATTTTCCAATGAAATCACCGATGTTTCAGAACGTCGAGGTTATAAAGCACATGATGTTATTTCCCTTTCAAATGCAATACCTAACCTCGATGAGTTATTAATTAACTTTAAACAAGAGCATCATCATACTAATGATGAAGTTCGCTTTATCGTCAGTGGGCATGGTATCTTTGCTATCCAAGGCAAGGATGGTCGCTTCTTCGATGTTGAACTTGAGCCTGGTGATCTAATTTCTGTACCTGAAAATGCAAGACATTATTTCACATTACAAGATGATCGCCAAGTTGTAGCTATTCGTATTTTCGTTACAACAGAAGGCTGGGTTCCTATTTATTAAGGTAGTTAGTTGAATAAAAGGGATTGGATCCCCTTTTTCTTCCTTTTATTTACTCTACATATATACATCCTCCTATGGAACAGGCTTATTTCACGAATATGAAATAAGCCTGCTTTTTTATTTTCTCTCGCCTTGCAATATCTCCTGATGGATGAGGATTCATCATCAAAGGGGAATGGTTCCTCATGATATTTTTCATTTTATCAAGTATGTTTCTCAATAAATTTTGAACATTTTTTGAACTTTTTTCTGAAAATTCTGTTTAAATTATGATATAATACAAATAATAGAAAATGAATTGAACAGAAAACCGCAAAAAGAGGAGGAAGAACATGAATTTAATTATAGCACTTATACTTGGGGTTACTTGTGGAGCTATTCCTGCTATTCTCGGGGCAATTATGGAGGAATTAGAAATCGGTATGTTAGGTTTTGTCGCATCTTCTGTAAGCGCTTTACTTTTTGGTTTGTACGGTGCTATACCTATCGCTATTCTCTTTGCATTATATATATTACGTCACGCTCGTACAAAGCAATTTAGTCGCAATCATATGGCCAAAATCATTCCATTTCCAATCGAACGCTCTCGTCGTGCTTCTAGCTTATAATCCCATTACATTGTATCTCACATTTTTATATCCTCACAATACATCTACCTTAATACAACCTGCCTTTATCAAAATTAGCTTCCAATTTTCCTAAAAAATATATTAAACAAAATAAAAAGTCCTCAAACGAGGACTTTTTATTTATTATCTTCCAAAAACTGAAATAGTTCTTGTAAGTGAAGAGCATCTTCTCCGTAGCTAACAGATACATAACATACTCCATCAATTTCAGCATGCATATAAAGGTCAATACCTTCCCGATCATACTTTAAAGCTAAATAAAATTCCATTTCTTCTAACATCTTCTTTGATGTTCGAATCACGTAATGGCCGCTTTCATCACGTCCATATTCAAATGTTGGCTCAAAATCATACTTTTGTTTAAATGCTGCTTGTTGCTTATCATTGATTGGCATACAAGTCGCACGCTGTACAGCATCAATCATCCCGTCAAACTTTTCTAAATTCATCACATTACCCCCTTATATATTTCTTATACAACACCTGTGTGCCACTATCCTCTTCTCCCTCTTCTATTAATTCATCATATAGCTCTTTTGCTAGAGCTAATCCAGGTACAGGTAACTTTAACTTTTCAGCTTCATCTAACGCAATTTTTATATCCTTCATAAAATGTTTCACATAAAATCCTGGTGCAAAGTCCTCTTTTAACATACGTGGAGCTAAATTACTTAATGACCAACTACCAGCTGCTCCAGTTGAAATACTTTGTAGTACTTTCTCTTGATCTAAACCTGCTTTCTTTGCATACGCTACCGCTTCACAAACACCTATCATATTCGATGCAATTGCAATTTGATTACACATCTTTGTATGCTGTCCACTTCCCGCTGGCCCTTGTAACTGAACGTTCTCTCCTAGTTTTTCAAACAAAGGGAGACATACTTCATATACTTCTTGCTCTCCACCAATCATAATAGCAAGTCTGCCTTCTTTTGCTCCAATATCCCCTCCTGATACCGGAGCATCTAGCGTATGTACACTCTTTTTCTTTCCAGCTTCATATATACGTTTTGCTAACGTCGGTGTAGAGGTTGTAAAATCAATTGCAATTGTCCCTTCATTTGCATGTTCCAGAATTCCCTCTGTTCCAAAATAGATTTCTTCTACATCATGCGGATATCCTACCATCGTCATAACAACATCTACATTCTCCACCAATTCTTTTGGTGAATCACACCAATGTGCCCCTTCTTTTAATAAGGAAGTTGCTTTTTCTTTCGTACGGTTATACACATATACTGTATAACCACCTTGTAATAAATGATGTACCATACTTTTCCCCATAACACCTGTACCGATAAAACCAATTGATGAAATTACTTGTTTCATCTACTCATCTCCTTTGTTCTAATAAGTCGCTGACCATCTTCCGAAATTCCTTATTAAAATCATCATTTATGCCATTTTGCACATTTGAAAATAAAACAACAAACGTTCCCTTATCTTTATTAAAGTTATTAAATGTATTCCACCCAGCAACTACACCATGGTTATGAAAATAATCGGGATATATATAGAAACTAAATGCATATTTCTTTTCGGATGATGGTGTAAACATCACTTGTATACTTTTCTCTGAAAGAAGTTTTCCATTTATAATTGCTTCATCTAACTTCTTCATATCCCCAACTGTAGTATACATCTCACCACAGCCATATAGCCAGTTCATTGCTAATTTTGGTGCTGGTACAAGTACATTGTCTTTCTTTTTGTACCCTTGCGTGAAATGTTGCTCTCCTGGCACCATATTTCCCATACCTGATTCATGCATGTCCGCTCGTGCAAATATATTTTCCTTTACATATTCTCCTAAAGGCTTTTTAGATATATTTTCTATAATATAAGCAAGCACCATATAATTATAGTCACTGTATTTCCAACCAGTTCCTGGCGGAAAAGCTACTTGCTGCTTTCCAATCCAAGTAACCAAATTCAAACGTGATGCAGCATTCACTTTTCCCTTTCCCTTCTCTGGTAAACCAGAAGTATGTGTTAGAAGATGGTATAATGTGATATTTTTATCTGCTGGAAATAAAGGTATATATTTATTTACATTGTCCTGAATATTTAACTTTCCCTGCTCTTGCAACTGTAAAATCGATGTTGCCACAACTGTCTTAGTAATGGAACCAATGCGATATTTTGTTTGTGGTGTATTTTCAATTTCACTTTGAACATCTGCATATCCATACCCTTTATTCAGCACAACACGATCTTTATCTGTGACAAGAACCGTTCCATTAAAATCTTTATCTTTTAAATATTGATCTAACTTTTGTGCCACACTAGCATAATCAATTGGCGGTTCCTTTTTTTCTTCTAAATTATCCTGTAACTCAGACTCGACAGAAGGAGTTGCCTTCGAAGTTAATGCTTCTTGCTTCTTGGGTATATAAAAAAAGTAATATACACTTCCATATACTATAAAGCAAATCAAGACCATAATAATCAATTTTTTTATCATTCAAAAACCTCCGCAGTTACTTTCTTATAAATGGCCCCTCTTTCTATTATCGGGTAACAGAAAAAAATCGCAACACTTTGTTGCGAAAAAATCACATTTTTTCTTTTCTATATAAACGTACTTGGTTTTTTCCATTTTTTTTCGCTTCATATAAAGCAATATCTGCTCGCTGTATCAATTCTTCTTTTGTCATTCCTTGCTCATATAAAGCAACTCCAAAACTTGCGGTTAATTTTGAAATGCTAGAGAATTGTTTCGTTTCAATAAAAAAACGTAGCGATTCAGCAACTTGGAAAGCCTCTTTTTCCGTTGTATTTATTACTAATATAATAAATTTCTCTCCACCCCACCGCGCGAAAATATGTTGGGATGCTATTTTAGATTTCATCAGTTCGGCTAACTGAATTAATGCTAAATCACCAAAATCATGTCCATATGTGTCGTTCACTTTTTTAAAATCGTCTATATCAAAAAGAATAAGCGCCATCGTTTGATTTACTCGTTTCTCACTTTTCCATTTTTCTTCTAATAATTGTTGAAACTTCAAACGGTTGTATATTTCTGTTAAAGAATCAATTGCAGCAAGCTGTTCTTGCTCTTGATATAATTCATCTAATTCCGTAATATCTGTACACTTAACAATAAACCTAGACAAATCTTCCGGTACAGGTGTAGCACGTAATAAAAAAACAAATGCTTCGCCTTCATGACTATACATTTTTATTTTTCTCGCTTGCGTTAAAGAATCATCAAGCCAAGTTATATCGTGATTTGTTGCGTAATATCCATGTTCTTGAATAAAATGTTCCGCAAATACCATATGATTCTCATGATATGAAAATAAATTTTCATATCCAAAAAAACTCAAAAAGTTCGTATTACAGTCGACGATCTCATCATCTTCTACAATGAATAATAAATCATTTTGAAAATCAAACATCATTTGAAGAAGCTCTTGTTGAATAGTCACTTGTTGCAATAGTGATAATTGATAGAGACTTTTGTTTACCTCTTCCAGCACAACCTGTGGTGTAACAGGAGCTATAACAATATTTCGTACTCCTATTGTAAGCAACTCTACAAATTTTGAAGTCACCGGCTGATCCCAGATAACAATAAAAGAACTCATCGAATTATATATGTGTTTTATATACTCTACTTGTGCACCATTCGACACATAAATGATCACAATTTGTGGTCGCACTTTTTCAAATAACATTTCCCCTTCTTCAAAACTATTTGCTATAAACATACATTTTGGATGTATATCATCAATCGTATACTGGTGATTACATCCTTCTTCTATATAAAGTACATTTACATGGAGATCCTGTAATACATTTTGAAAAACCGTATTCTCTAATAAAAAATGTAGTATGTTCACCACTGGTCTTCACTCACTTCATATATCCTGTTCTACTGAATTCTTCACTTTCCTTTTCTATAAGGGGCCGTTATCAAAAGAACTCGATTGGTGAGGGCTGAGCATCAGCAGGAACAAAGAACTCTCCCACTGACAGGAGCTTCACTTTACATATTTCTTCTTGATCTGCGAATCATCTTTTTATTGTATGACTACATGAATGACAGCGATTGTACGAATGTCCCCTTTTTCTTCTATTCTCAACAACTTGACAATTAAAATAAAGATATTATATTCTTTTACAGTGATAACTTACAAAATGTAAGTACAAAATTGTTACATATGGTATTTTTTATAAATCCACATAAAACTTAGGAGGCATATTATGACACAGCAAGATTTCTTTACTGTTCTATATGAACGAACATCTAATCGTGCATTCAATTCTGAAAAAGAAATTTCAAAAGAGGAATTACAAGAAATTTTGAAAGCAGCTGGTCAAGCACCATCAGCTTGGAACTTACAACATTGGAAGTTTCTTGTTTTCCAAGGTAAAGATGTACAAAGCCGTTTACATCCAATCGCTTATAATCAACAACAAATTCTTGATGCTTCTGCAGTAGTCGCTATTTTAGGTGATCTAGAAGCAAATAAAAACATCGATTCTGTATATGGACCTATCGTAGAGCAAGGATTTATGAAAGAAGAAGCTAAAGAACGTTTGGCACAAAATATTGAATCTGCATATAAGCGTGAACAATATCCACGAGATGCAGCCTTCTCTAATGCATCCTTAGCCGCAATGCAACTTATGCTTGCAGCTAAGGCAACTGGCTGGGACACTTGTGCAATCGGTGGATTTAACCCACAAGCACTAATGGAAGAATTTAATGTTTCTTCTCGTTATGTACCTATCATGCTAATTACAATTGGTGAATCTACATTAAAAGGACATCCAGCACCACGTATGAATGTCGAACAAGTAACGGAATGGGCAAAGTAAACAGCCCCACAATAACATAAAAAAACGAAGGGTATCTCCCTTCGTTTTTTTATGTTATTTCTTTGTAATATTCCAACATATATGAACAGTAGTTTATTTCTCTATCCCCTTTAAAATCACAGTATTTTGTCGAATTTTGTTATACAATGAAATATAAAGGATGTATTTTTGTTACAATTATGATACAATAGTAACAAATAGATAACAAGAGAGGGATTTTCATTGAATTCATATGGAAGCTTTATTGCATTTTTAAGCTATGCCGTAACTGTACTGCTTCTATACTTTATTGGAGATGCCACAAATATTACAATGCTACAATTCCCAAAAGAAAAAGCACTCCAGCTAGAAGAAGGATTACATATCTCACAGTCTATCGTACCATTACTGTTGGCTCTTCCCGTATATGCAATCGTTTTATATAAAAGTAAAAAAGTGTAAAGGATACCTCGTTATAAATAAAGGTATCCTTTTCTATGTATCCAGTTATGCGTGGATAGTAAGACTCACCTAAAGATTTTTATTGATTCAAAGATGATCATAACCAGTGGGGGTCTTACTGCCCTCAAATAGCGGGATAAATAAGGAAAAACTACCCGTGAATTTCAGATCCTTGAATAAAGAAAAAAAAACAATAATAAAAGTTTCGACCTCCCTCCCCCTGTCATTTATCCTTATCCAAATACCATTAAGTACAAATACCCATCTAGTTATTTAAAATAAGAAAATATCCCAGTAAAAATTCCACGTTCGGTCCAATCACCACATATACAACTTACATACATTATAAGTGTGAAGGGGGTGATGAGAATTATGTTTGGATCTTTTGGATGTCGTGAAGATTTTAGAGAATGTCATCGTGGTCATTGCTGTGATCGTGATCGTGAAAGAGAAAGAGAAAGAGAAAGAGAAAGAGAAAGAGAAAAAGAAAAAGAAAGACACCATGTATGTAATGTCCTTAGACACATTGCAATCGGAACAGAAATTTCTCTTTTAACTATTAAAGGTAACGTTACTTTCAGAAATGTTATTTTTGAAGGGTTTTCTAACGGCGTTGCTCTTTTCTCCGCTTTAAATATGGGAGATAATAAAGATAATAAAGATAATCAAAATAACATGAACGCAACTAAATTTACAGGTCTTTTACGTGTTTGCCCAGAGGATATCATAGCAATCGCTATCTAATTCTGCTTCGTATCCTCAAAATCATAAAAATCAAATCTAAATTTAGTATAAAAAAAACCTGAGACCGATTTCAATCGGCTCAGGTTTTCTTTTATTATTAGATGCTTTTAACTAATTCAACAACTTCTTCAGCAGTTGACATTGTTAATGCTTTTTGTGCTAACTCTTCCATTTGTGCTTTTGACAACTTGCTTAGTTGTGTTCTTGCAGGAAGGATAGATGTTGCACTCATACTGAATTCATCTAATCCTAATCCAAGTAGTAACGGGATTGCAAGTGAATCTCCTGCCATCTCACCACACATACCAGCCCATTTTCCTTCTTTATGAGCAGCATCGATAACCATTTTTACAAGGCGTAAAATAGATGGATTATACGGTTGGTATAAGTAAGATACACGTTCATTCATACGGTCTGCAGCCATTGTGTATTGGATTAGGTCGTTTGTTCCGATAGAGAAGAAATCAACTTCTTTTGCAAACTGATCTGCTAATACTGCAGAAGCGGGGATTTCTACCATCATACCTACTTCAATAGCATCAGAAACAGTTGTACCAGCTTGAACAAGTCTTTCTTTCTCTTCTAATAAAATTGCTTTTGCTTGACGGAATTCATCAAGAGTTGCAATCATTGGGAACATAATTTTTAAATTACCATATACGCTTGCACGAAGTAATGCACGAAGTTGTGTACGGAACACATCTTGTTCTTCAAGGCATAAGCGAATCGCACGGTAACCTAAGAATGGGTTCATTTCTTTTGGTAAATGTAAGTATGGAAGCTCTTTATCTCCACCGATGTCAAGTGTACGAACAACAACTGGTTGATCTGCTTTTACACCTTCAAGAACTGCTTTATATGCTTCGAACTGCTCTTCTTCTGTTGGAAGATTGTCACGACCCATATATAAGAATTCTGTACGGTATAAACCAACGCCTTCTCCACCATTGTCGATGATACCTTGTACATCATTTGGTGTTCCGATGTTTGCAACAAGCTCAACATGATGCCCATCACTTGTTACAGTTGCTTGATCTTTTAATTTCGCCCATTCAACTTTTTGTTCTTCGAATTTTGCTTTCTTTTCTTCGAAAGTACGAAGCGTTTCTTCAGATGGGTTTACAATTACTTCTCCATCTAGACCGTCGATAATTACGATATCACCGTTTTGGATTTTCTCCATAACAACTTTCGTACCAACAACAGCTGGAATTTCCATAGAACGAGCCATAATTGCAGAGTGAGATGTACGTCCACCAATATCAGTCGTGAAACCTTTTGCATAGTTACGGTTTAATTGTGCTGTATCAGATGGTGTTAAATCTTCAGCAATAATAATTACTTCTTCAGAAATCGTACTTGGATTTGAGAAATTAATTCCTAGTAAATGTGCAAGAACGCGTTTTGTTACGTCGCGAATATCCGCTGCACGCTCTTTCATATATTCATTATCCATGTTTTCAAACATAGTAATGAACATTGTTGCAACTTCGTCCATTGCAAATTCAGCATTTACTTTTTCATTATTTACTTTATCTTTTACTGGATTTACTAGTTCTGGATCATTCAATACTAGTAAATGTGCTTCAAAGATAGCAGCTTTATCAGCACCAAGCTCAGCAAAAGCATGGTCTTTAATTGCTTCTAGTTCAGATTTTGCTTTCTCAAGCGCAGCGTCTAAGCGTACAATTTCTGCAGCTTCGTTCGTAATCGTTTTCTTTTCAATGTTAAATTCAGGATTCTCAAGTCTGAAAGCCTTCGCAATAGCAATCCCACTTGATGCAGCGATCCCTTGAATATTAAGAGTCATTATTCTCCTAATCCTTCGTTTTTCATAGTTTCTTCGATAGCTGCTAGTGCTTGAGCTGCATCATCACCATTTGCAGTGATTTTAATTTCTGCGCCTTGTTGAATACCTAAAGACATAACACCCATGATTGATTTTAAGTTAACGTTTTTACCGTTATACTCTAAGTTAATATCAGCACCGAATTTGCTTGCAGTGTTTACAAGTAGAGTTGCTGGACGAGCATGAATCCCTGAGTCGCTAGTTACTTTAAAGATTTTTTCCATAATAATCTATCTCCTTTAAATACAGTATTTTTTCAGTTGTATAGACGTGAGTACTACATCATCTATTGTATATAATAGGCGATGTTCGGTCAACCACATCGCCCATTATAATTATAGACATTTTGCGTCAATTTCTTACTGAATGTCAATAATATCGGCTTCGCCTTTCTTGACATTGCCTTCTTTTTTCAATTCAACTTGTTGTCCTTGTCCTAAATTCGTAAAAATAATTGGTGTAATAATAGATGGTGCATTTTCTTTTACAAATGCGATATCTACTTTCAATAATGGTTGTCCTTGTTTCACTTTATCACCTTGCGTGACAAGTGCTTCAAAACCTTCACCATTTAATTTTACAGTATCAATACCGAAGTGAATTAAAATTTCTTTTCCACCTTCAGATTGAATACCAATTGCATGTTTTGTTGGGAAGACATTGACAATCTCACCGTCAACTGGAGAAACGACTGTTCCTTCTGCTGGCTCAATTGCGAATCCATCTCCCATCATTTTCCCTGAAAATACTTGATCAGGAACTTCTGTAATCGGTAGAATTTTACCTTCAATCGGAGATACAATTGTTTCATTTGTATCCGCTTTTTGTACAGTTTCTTCTACTTTTACAGGTTTTTCTTTTTCAACATGAGGTGTACGACCCGACATAATATCATGAATTTGTGATTTTAATGTGTCAGATTTTGGTCCAAAAATAGCTTGAATGTTATTTCCTACTTCAAGCACTCCCGCTGCCCCAAGTTCTTTCAAACGATCTTTGTTTACATTTTTTTGTTCGTTAACTTGAACACGTAAACGTGTAATACAAGCATCTAAAGAAGCAATATTCTCTTTACCACCAAGCGCTACTAATACTTCACGTGGAAGTTCACCTGCTTCTGTTTTCCCTGCGCCATCAGTATCTGTTGTTACTTCACGACCAGGTGTTTTTAGATCCCATTTGCGGATTGCAAAGCGGAATCCGAAGTAGTAAATTACTGCAAGTGCAAGACCAACAACAATTACCCACCACCATGCTGTACGGCCTGGTAAGACACCAAATAGCATAAAGTCAATTAAACCACCAGAGAATGTCATCCCAATTTTAACACCTAAAATGTGCATTGTCATAAACGATAAACCAGCAAATATAGCATGTATTCCGAACAATACTGGTGCTACGAATAAGAATGAAAATTCAAGTGGTTCTGTAATACCTGTTAGGAAAGATGTTAACGCAGCAGATCCTAAAATACCAGCTGCTAATTTTTTATTTTCTGGACGTGCTTCATGATACATTGCTAAAGCTGCTGCTGGAAGACCGAACATCATGAACGGATATTTACCTGTTGTAAATGTACCAGCTGTTAACTCAACACCATCTTTTAATTGTGCCATAAAGATCTTTTGGTCACCGTGGATAATGTCACCCGCCGCACTTGTATATTGACCAAACTCAAACCAGAATGGTGCATAGAAAATATGATGTAATCCAAATGGAATTAAAGAACGCTCAATTAAACCAAACACAAATGCCGCTAACGTTTTATTCGCATCGATCATTTGATGTGAGAATGCATTCAAACCACCTTGAATTGTCGGCCAAATAAAGCACATTACAATCCCTAAAAGTAAAGAGAATGTTGCTGTTGCGATCGGTACGAAACGCTTACCTGCAAAGAATCCTAAGTATGATGGTAATTCAATATTGAAGTATTTATTATAGCAATATGCTGCTAATATCCCGACAAGAATACCCCCAAACACTCCCGTTTGAAGTGTCGGAATACCTAATACATTTGCATACGCTTGATCTGTAAAACCAGTTTTAACTGGAACTTTGTCACTTACAATTGTAACAAATTTTTCTACTCCTAAGAATACGCTCATCGTTTTGTTCATAATTAAGTATCCAACGAAGGCTGCTAACCCAGCTACTCCGTCTCCACCTGCTAATCCGATGGCAACCCCTACTGCGAATAATAATGCAAGGTTTGCGAAAATAATATCACCAGATTGTTCCATAATTTTTGCAACTAGAACAAACCAATCTGCCTTTAAAGCAGGAACTAGATTTGTTAACTGTGGATTTTGAAATGCATTACCAAATCCAAGTAAAATACCTGCAGCCGGTAAAATTGCTACTGGAAGCATAAGCGCTTTTCCGACTTTTTGAAGAACACCAAAGATATTCTTAAACATGAAAACCCTTCCTCTCTTATCTATATTGTGCTTTTCGACAAACGCCAAAAAGGCATGAGGAAAAAAAGATAGAACGATAGCTATACAAAGGGTAGTATGTCCCTTTCTCTAGCTTACATTCCTGACTTTTCTCCACTCATGCCTGATCGAATCAGTAACACGTGTCAAAAATAGGTTTACGTATAAGTTCACTACTTTAGAGCAAACGTTTTCGTTGTTTGCCTTAACTTGTTTGTCGAATTTTGTATAACTTTGCATGACTTATTATACAAAACAATTGTAAGCGATTCAATCATTTTTTTTAACGTTTTCATTTTAGACAAAAATATATGTCTTTTACACATGTTCTGCTTTTACTAATCTTTGCAAATGCATCGTTAAATAAATACTCTCCGCTTCATATACTGGGAGCTGTAATTCTTTCTGCATCACCTTCACAAGCTTCCAAGCTAGATTATAACAAACTGGATACTCTGCTTTTAATAACTCAGCAAACCCTTGTGCTTCTTCTACCTTCTCTCCCTTTTTCACTCGTTCAATTGCATATTGTAAATGACGAATAAGGCGTAAATAATGAATACTTTCTGGATCTAATGTAAGGTGTAGATTTGTTTCAATTAATGAAACAAGCTTTGCAATAAGACGGGAGTTTTGATTAACAGCAGATACATCAGAATTTGTGAGTGAACTATAAATATGAAGTGCAATAAAGCCAATTTCCCCTTCTGGCAATGTAATTTGCAAATGGGAATTTAAAAGTTGTACAACTCCTTCAGCAATTTTGTACTCTTCTGGATACAGCATTTTTGTTTCAACTAAAAAAGGATTATCTATTGTAAAGCCCTGTTTCAGTCTTTTAATTGCAAAAGAAATATGATCGGTTAAGGCAATATGAATATGCTCGTTTAATGGTGACTGCGC
Organism: Bacillus sp. 105MF; assembly: GCF_000374885.1. NCBI lineage: Bacteria > Bacillati > Bacillota > Bacilli > Caryophanales > Bacillaceae > Bacillus > Bacillus sp. 105MF. Next base: position 17,572 of record NZ_KB895576.1, read on the forward strand.
CTTTTCTTGAATATACATCATAATATCGTTCATCAGTTCAATTAACTTTTCGCTCACATGTGGCACTAAAAGCTTATATTGTTCACGGTCACGTTCATTTTTTAAAACAAACATTTTTTCAATTTGCTCCGCCTTTAATACATCTTTCGTTTTCTTTCCAAATCCAATTCCCTTGCCAATCACTACTACTTCCTCGTGTTCCTGATGACTCGCAATGATTACATTATTATTTAAAACTTTTTTAATTTCTAGATAACTATTCATATAACACCACCCTCGTACTTAAATAGCCTACTTTTATGTTACAGAACATCCTTCTTTTTCGTCAATGCAAAACATCTACCATTTTAGAAAAATTCATTTTTTAGACATGATTGCACGAGATGCGTATAATGTAAGAGCAAATGTACATAGAAAGGAGAATGCAACATGATTAAAATGTTTGTAAGCGATATTGACGGCACAATGATGCAACATGGCGGCATGATTGATGAGCAAGATGTTACAGCTCTTCGCAATCTTGCAGAACAAAATGTGATTCTTTGTTTCGCCTCCGGTAGGCTTGATAATGAAATCGCTGGTTTAATGAAAGAGGTTGGTACCAACTTCCATCGCATTAGCGTAAATGGTGTATTCGTATATACCCATGAGAATAAACAATTATTGTCTGCAACATTTGATTCGAGCATTTTGCCAGATTTGTTAGCGATGACGAAAGAAGAACCGTATTTTCGTTATGTAAGTGATGAATATAATTATTACATTGAGGAAAAAACACCATTTATTCATGAACTTGAGAAACAAGTTACAATGACTTCTGTTGAAGAACCAAACTTATTACAAAAAATTGATGATACAATTTTTCCTAATAAAATTTCTGTTGGAGGCACAAAAGAAGACTTACAAGTACTTCAGAAAAAAATCAATGAGAAATTTAGCGGCAAAGTCAGTACCTTTATCTCCGCTGAACAATGCTTAGATGTCATGCCACCAAATATTAGCAAAGGATCAGCAATCTCTATTTTATTACAAGAGTTCCAAATAGAACCTGAAGAAATTGCTTGTATCGGTGATTCTTACAATGATATTCCTATGTTCAATTTAACATCTCATAGCTTTGCCATGTCACAAGCTGACGATGCAGTGAAAGAACATGCACATTATGTCGTAGGCTCTGTAAAAGACGCTGTAGAACACGTGATAACTTACAACTCAAAACAAAACAAAAATACGACTCATTCCCTGTAAGGATGAGTCGTATTTTTGTTTCTCTACATACCCAATGAATTGAAAGTTTAATGTATTTCACAAAATAAAATACACTACTTGTTTCGTGAAATACTCGTAATGAACTTATAACGATCACCACGATAAATACATTTCACATATTCTAACGGTAATTCACCTTCTGCATATGACCATTGTCTCATTACAAGCACAGGTGCTTTTTTAGGTATATGCAGATGTTCCGCTTCATCATCCGTTGCAATTGAAGCTTCAATTGCTTGGGTAGCACGAACAAGTTTAAAGCCTAACTTTTTCTCTAAATGTTCGTATAAAGATTGTTGCAAAATTTCTTCGTTAATATCTTTTACAAGAGTTGGCGACAAATATGTCGTCTCAAAAGCAATCGGTTCGTCATCGGCTAAGCGGATACGCCTCACTTCATACACCGATTCCCCCTCTTGAATTCTAAGCCGGTCTGCTATTTTAGCAGTAGCTGAAACTAGGCGGAAGCTTAATAACTGACTGCTCGGTTTCATACCACGGGAAAGCATATCCTCTGTAAATCCCGTCATCCCTTGCAGTTTTTGCTCCACTTTTGGAAGCTGAACAAACGTTCCAATTCCACGCTTTCGATATAAATACCCTTGTTCCACTAAATTATTAATTGCCTGTCTGATCGTCATGCGACTTACTTCGAACTTATCACAAAGTTCATTCTCAGATGGAATTTTATCTCCCGGCGTCCATTCACCGTCCTCAATTAGCTGTTTCACCCACTCTTGAATCTGATAATAGATCGGAAATGGTGAATACTTGTCGATGTTCATCAGCAATCGCCTCACTGCATAAAGATAGAGCTTCTGGATCTGCGATTACGGTTACATTCGGATGACGTTGCAGCACTGTAGCAGGACACGCTTCGCTATACTCACCTTGCAATAATTCTCTGATTGCTTCTGCTTTTTTTGGTCCCATAGCAACAAGTAGAATTTGTTTCGCTTTCATGATGCTTCCAATCCCCATTGTAATTGCATGAGTTGGTACATCTTCTTCTTTTTCAAAGAAACGAAGGTTTGCTTGGCGTGTAGACTCTGTTAATTCAACAATGTTAGTTGGAGAATCAAAAGATGTTCCTGGTTCGTTAAATCCGATGTGACCGTTTTCACCGATTCCAAGAATCTGTAGATCAACTGGGTTAGCTGCTAGAATGCCTTCATAACGCTTGCACTCTTCTTCTAAATCACTTGCCATCCCGTTTGGTACATAAGTTTCTTTAAAGGGAAGATGATTAAACAACTGTTCTTGCATAAAATAATGATAGCTGTTTTTATCTTCATGTGGTAAATTTACGTACTCATCTAAGTTTACAGTGGTTACACGGCTTGTATCAAGTTTATTTTTTCGCATTTCTGCATAAATACCAAGTGGAGAGCTTCCTGTAGCCATTCCTAACGTTGGATTTTCCTTTGATTTTACAACTTCTTCAATTAATTTACAACCTGCTTCTGCTAATTCTTCTGGCGTTTTTACAACAAGAATATTCATCTATTTACTTCCCTTCCTTCATATGAATTCCTAATCGAACCGTATCATATACATGTAGATCTTCCGTCATGACAACAAAGTCCGCATCTTTTCCTACTGTTAATGCCCCTTTATTCGTTAATTCAAACTCTTCTGCTTGGTTAACTGATGTCATAAGTACAGCGTCCTCAATCGAGCATCCTGTAAATTCAATTACATTTCGGAATGCTTGGTCCATTTTCAAGATACTACCCGCTAACGTTCCGTCTTCTAAACGAGCGCTGCCATCTTTCACATGTACAGGCTGTCCACCAAGCTCATACAATCCATCTTCTAAACCTTTTGCACGCATCGCATCAGTAATGACACTTACTTTTTTAGGACCTTTTAATTTATATGCTAATTTCACCATATCTGGGTGAATGTGAATACCATCTGTAATCACTTCAACCATTACATTTGGGTTCAATAACACGTGACCGACAACACCTGGTTCACGGTGATGTAAACCGCGCATTTGATTGTATAAGTGTGTAGCATGTGTAATGTTTCTACTTTTCAATTGTGCATCAACTGCATCTGTATGGCCCATTGTACCAACAACACTCGTTTCAGCAAGATACTTTTCAAATTCTACTGCGCCTTCTTCTTCTGGTGCATACGTTACTAATTTAATTAAATTGCCACTTGCTTCTTGCCATTGTTTAAATTGTTCAATATTCGCCGGAACGATATGTTCAAGAGGTTGCGCCCCTGCACGTTTTTTTGAAACATATGGTCCTTCTAAATGAATATATTCAAAATGCGCTCCTTTTTCTTTCGCTTCTTTTGCAGCACTTAAAGCCGCTTCAATTGCTTCTGGAGCTTGCGTCATTGTTGTTGGGAAATAAGTTGTAACCCCTTCTTTTAACATTTCTTTACCAAGAGTTACTAACCCATCGCTATTCGCATCCATCGCATCAATATCGTATCCACCATGAATATGAACATCGATCATACCTGGAATCACAATTTTTCCTTCTGCGTCAAAAACCGTTTCATTTTCTTGTGATACATATTGAGCCATCAAACCAATTTCTTCAATTTTTTCTGCGTAACGAATAAATCCACTTCCCATTACTTCGTGACCTGTATAAATTTTGGCATTGATGACAACTTGCGTTTTCATTTTCATCGATCCTTTCCCATGGAATACCTACTTGTTATTATTACCTATTTGCCTAACCCCATCTTAATATATACACGAGTAGTTGTCTATACATTCAAATGAAATTTCCTCTTCTCTTAGTAAAAAAGGAAATTTATCTTCTTTAATTATAATATATATTATTCTTTTTTTCCAAAAGGAGACAATGCATCTTTTATGAAAACGAATACCAATTCCTTGTTTCCATTTTCCTACTTAGCATTCTATTATACAGTTTTAACTACTTCTTTACTTTAACAATGGAAGCGGCGTATTTGACCATATTGCAATATGGTCTCCATCCGTTTCAATTTCTACTGTTCGTTTATCCGTTGTATATGTCATGACACCATATCTCTTTAACCTGTTTACTACACTTTGATGTGGATGCCCATATGGATTTTTTTTATCATAAGAAAGAATAGCAAATTGAGGGTTTGCCTCCTCTAAAAATTGTTCACTAGTTGACGTATATGAACCGTGGTGACCTACCTTTAAAACATCAGCATGTACATCATATTGCTTTATTATTTTCTTTTCAGTTTGTATATCCGCATCTCCCATTAGCAAAAAATCAGCTTTACCATATCGAACTTTTAAAACAATTGATGATTCATTATTTTCATCCTTTGACTTCCCATTATTTAATACTTGAATTGAAACTTGGGGATCTAACGGTATATGCTGTCCTTGTTTTACACGAACAAATGGAATTCCCCTCTTTTTAATATCGTTCCTATACGTATGATATGTAAAAGAACTATAGGTTTTGCCGCTATCTAATACAAGTGAAACTGGCATTTGTTCTATAATCGGTATAAGCCCTCCTATATGATCCATATCTGGATGCGTCCCTACCACAACATCTAAATGGTTAATTCCTTTTTCAATTAATTTCTGAATAATTACCTCTCCAGCCTCATAAGGTCCTCCATCGATTAACATTGTTTGACCATTAGGTAAAATAATAAGTGTGGCATCACCTTGTCCTACCTTAAAAAAACTCACTTTCATTCTTCCTAAATGTGGACGTTGCTTGGAAAAAGAGGACACAGTATGAACAGACGTCATATATCTTTTGACAGATGTGCTGTTTAATGAAAAACATATTAAAACAGAAACTAGCAATAGAATAATCCGTACAACTTTCATAATTCGTCTCCTTTTTTCATTTAGTATGGCACGAGTCGTATTTCATATACAAAAAAGCTTAGCAATGCGCTAAGCTACGATTTTGACAATTCCTGCAAGGATCCAAAGAATAAGTCAGCTTCATTCATTTGTTCATTTTCTTCAGAAAGGGTTGGTAAATCATCTAATGTTTGAAGTCCAAACGTATCTAAGAACTCTTTCGTAGTACCATATAAAATAGGGCGCCCTGGTCCTTCTGCCCGGCCCGTTTCTTTTATAAGTAAGTGCGATACCAATGTTTGCAGTGCTCGATCTGTTTTCACACCACGAATTTCTTCCATTTCCGTTCTTGTAATTGGCTGGCGATAAGCAACAATCGCCAATGTTTCAAGAGCAGCCTGGGAAAGAGACGCTGCTGTTGGTGTATCCATTAATTTTTGATAATAAGGCGCATGTTCTTTTTTTGTGGCAAAGCGATATACTTTTGCAAATTGTACAATTTGCAACCCTCGCTGTACACCTTCACATTCCCTTTGCATTTCCTCGATAATCTGAATTACATCTTTCACTTCAATTTCAAGTACTTTTGCAATTTGTTCCGGATAAACTCCTTCATCACCCGCAACAAATAAAAGCCCCTCAACAATTGCCATCTGTTCTTTTCTATCCAACATACAATCTCCTTTCTCATATCTTTCCATACAAAAATATCCACAATAAAAACCGAATCACAGTATATTGCGACCGGTCCAACCTTCCTTTTATCGTTCCAAACAAAATTATGCGAAACCATGATCAGCGGGGATTATTTCCACTGATCATTCGTTTTGACTAATCAAATACTTACTGCTAGTTTTCCTCACAATTTTGAAATGGGAGTTTTACTAAACTTTAGAGCGAGTCAGAAAGATTTCATCAAAATTGTGTTCTTGCTCAATAATAATTTGTTGGTTTTTCATAAGTTCGAGTATGGCTAAAAAAGTTACAACCATTACTTCGCGCTCTTCATCAACGAATAAATCATAAAAACTTTGGCGTCCTTCCGCTGTTTCTAATTGCTGTAAAATATCACTCATACGTTGTTCAATCGGTATTTCTTGACGAGCAATTCGCGTTGTTACTGGACGTTTTGATTTTTTACGACGCATAAGTTTTTGAAATGCTGCTAACATATCATACAGTGTTATATCGAGAGGTAAACTTGTCTCCTCTTCTTGCTGAAATGATGTAAAATCGATTGGTGAACGTGTATAAAGTTGTGCTCTTTCTTGTTCTCTCTCTTTTAATTCAGCAGCAACTTGCTTATATTTTTTATATTCAATTAACCGCTCCATCAACTCTTGACGGGGATCATCTATAAAGTCTTCACCATTATCAGGTACATCTTCCTCTTGTTTCGGTAACAGCATTTTACTTTTAATTTGCAATAGCGTTGCAGCCATCACCAAATACTCACTTGCAACATCCAGTTGCAAGTCTTTCATCGTATGAATATAAGATAAATACTGCTCTGTAATTTCCGCTACAGGAATATTATATATATCAATTTCATAGCGATGAATTAAATGTAACAATAGATCTAAAGGCCCTTCAAAAGCCTCTACTTTAAAATTATATTGCACAAAGCATCCCACCACATTTTTTCTATAACAACATAAGTATAGAGCATACTTATGTTCTATCCAACCTTTTTCAGAAATTTAGTTGAAAATAGACACCTGCCCATGCAACAATGCCCACCTCTTCATATGATAAAAGTGTAGTAAGTTCAATGTAGGAGGTAAAAAAACTATGGGCCATATTGATTGTGGTTTTAACGGCGGTTTCGCTTTACTTGTTGTGCTCTTTATCTTATTAATCATTGTAGGCGCGGCTTGCTTCTGCTAATGCAGAATATAATAAACGGCTAGAGATTCTCTAGTCGTTTATTATTTATCCCGCTATTCGCGTGCAGTAAGATTTCACCTTAAAATTCAGCAAAAGTAAAGAAGTGAGGTGTGGAGCGGGTTGCCCGTAAAAGCCCGATTGGTGAGGGCTGATAATCAGTGTAGATAAAGAAAACTCCATTGATCACATCATAGTTTCACTTTATGATAAACTGTACGTAAGACCGTTTAGACAGGAGCGAAAAGGATGTATCCTACAGCATACATACAATTTTTAATTCATTTTCATGGAGATTATGATTACTTTGAATGTCACGAAGTACTAGAAGAATATTGGAAATTGAAACCACGAGGAGAGCGAGAAAACTACTGGGTTGGTTTTATTCAAATAGCAGTTGCTTTATACCATCACAGACGCTCAAATTGGAATGGTTCAATGCGAATGATGAAAAGCGCCATTGCTATTTTAAAAAAGGAAAGTATACAAGTACACAGATTAGGTCTTGATTACCCAAAATTTTTAACTATATTACAAAAACAATTACAGTCCATTCAATCAAAAGAACCTTTTGCACCTATATTTTTTCCTTTTTCAGATTCCTCTTTAGAAAACACATGCTTACAATTATGTACAGAAAAAATGATTCCTTGGAAAGATGCTCATTCACTACCTACTGAATACATTATCCATAAACACAAATTGCGTGACAGAAATGATGTAATTGCCGAACGAAACGAGCAACTAAAAAAAAGAAAGCAGAGATGACACAAATTCCATCTCTGCTTTTATGAATGTATATTTTCTTCAATTCCCTTACACTTTTCAAAAAAACTAGCAGTTTGTTCGTTTCCACAAATTGTAATACCTTGAAACTTATTTTTTAATTCTTGTACCATCTTTGTACCAATCCCCATGTGACGATGAGATGGATTCACACTAAGATGTTGAATCTGTAATACATTTTCTTCGTTGATAACTCCAACTATCCCAACAAAATCATCATTTTGTTTCCACAAATATAGTTGCCAACTATCATTTTTATCATAGTCTTTCATTGTCAATTGTAAAATTTTAACATCTTTTTCGGTCGGCATAAACGAAAGAAGCCCCATCGCAATCTTTTCATAACTTTTTTTAAAACGAATTAACATAAACCTTATCCCTTCTTACAAAAGTTACAAACCATGTATCCCCTCTACCACTATTGCTATATCATCTCCATTTTACAATATTTTCACTATAGTGAGAAGGGCTGCCAAAACAACTTGATAATCATACAAAGAGAATGTAGGAAAGTCAAATGTATAGTAGTCCTTTATTTTCATTAATAAAAGAAATTCTCTCATTGAGAATTTACTTTTCTCAAGCTAATGAATAAACTCCATCTAACTTTTTAGCTTCTCGCATAACGCATTGAACTACAAAACTTATAAACCACGAATAACGAAATAAAACTTTACTGTATCCTATGTATTTTTACAAAAATAGTTCTATCGCTAACAATTTAGTTAGCTATAATAACTTTATCATTTACTCTCTCTTATCATTTACTGCATATTGCCCACAAATTCCTGTTTATAGATTACAACTTTTCTTAATTTAAATTTTTTCTCCGATTGCCACTACAAATATGGAACAAAGCAAAATTTTATACTTACATGTTTTCAATCTTCTCATAATATCATATAAAGCTTTTGAATGATGATTATTTAACAGTAAAAAAATAAAAAGAGAGCACTTTGCTCTCTTCAATTTATTCTTCCCAAACTTTAACTTCTTTCATTACATCGCCTTGACGCATGTTTAATACTGTTTCAATACCGCTTGTCGCTTTACCAAATACAGTATGTACACCATCTAAATGTGGTTGTGGCTCATGAACGATGAAGAATTGGCTACCACCTGTATTACGGCCAGCATGTGCCATAGAAAGTGATCCAACTACATGTCTATGCGGATTCCCTTCAGTTTCACATGGAATAGAGTAACCAGGACCGCCTGCACCTGTTCCTGTTGGGTCTCCACCTTGGCTTACGAAACCAGGAATAACGCGGTGGAATGTAACACCATTATAGAATCCTTGATCTGCTAATTTTTTGAAATTTTCAACTGTTTTCGGTGCTTCTTCTGGGAAAAATTCTAATTCAATTTTTTCACCATTCTCCATTAATATGTATCCTAAAGTTTTCATACGTATATGTCTCCTTTCAACTATCTCAGCACTATATTACCATATTCGTGCTCAGAAACAAAAAGAATCCGACAATCTGTATACTTCTTTTTTAAAATCAGCAAGAAGACGGATGACAAATTTTAAAAATATACTATAATTACTGTGTTGCCCGCAAATTTCAGAAAGAGAAAGGGAGCGATTTTTCGTGAAAACGAAACTATTAGCTTTGCTACTAGCTGTTACGGTGTTTATGATCCCAACAGCTTCATTTGCAGACGTGATTGAGGGAGAATCAATCGTTACATTAGGAGAAAATTTATCTGAACAACAAAAACAAGATCTTTTAAAAGAAATGAAAGCGCCAAAAGATGCGCAAATTATTACTGTATCTAATGCGGAAGAACATAAATTTTTAGAGGGTATTGTTCCAAAAGCACAAATTGGTACGAGAGCTATTTCCTCTTCTATAATTACGTATACAAAACCAGGATCAGGTCTTATTGTGCGAGCGAAAAACATTAATTGGGTAACAGATGCAATGTATACAAACGCACTCATCACAGCAGGTGTTAAAGATGCAGAGATCCAAATCACGGCACCATTTAAAGTATCAGGAACAGCTGCTTTAACAGGATTAATGAAGGCTTACGAAACAACATCGAAAAAAGAAATTCCTGAAGAAGTAAAAAAAGTAGCCAACGAAGAAATGGTACAAACAGCGAAACTTGGTGACAAAATTGGTGACGAAAAAGCTGTTCAACTTGTTGCGAAAGTAAAAGAAGAAATTGCTAAAGAACAGCCAAAAACAACAGAAGATTTACGTGCGCTAATTAAAAAAATTGCTGATCAACTTGGTATTACACTAACAGATGAGCAATTAGATAGCTTAGTTTCATTATTTGATAAAATGAAAAATTTAAATATTGACTGGAACCAAGTTGGTAGCCAATTAAATAAAGCGAAAGAACATGTTTCAGCATTTTTAGGATCTGAAGAAGGACAAGGCTTCCTAGATAAAGTAAAAGATTTCTTCTCTAGTATCATTGATTTTATTAAATCATTATTTAAGTAATAAAAAGCCGACATAAAATCTTTCTTTTTAGGTGGAAGAGAGCATCTGGCCGTGCATAGAAGCGGTCAGATCCTCTTCCTGCCCCATACCAAGTGAAAACAAAGAGAGAAAACGAGTGCATGTCACCTTTTGTTTTTCATAGCAGCTTATATGTGAAAAATCAAAATGAATTTATCTATTATATAAGCAACGGTAATTTCATAATCGCTTCCTCTACAGAACGAACAACATGACATGCCTTTTCCTTCACATATGGATGTGCATGATGAAGAGTAAAAGAATGCGGTGTTACTTCAAACATAGAAATGTCATTAAAAGAATCACCAATACATGCTACTTCATGCGCTTCAATTTTCAAATGCTCCATCAAACGTTTTAAAGCACTTCCTTTACTAACCCCCATTGGCATAATATCTACATATCCTTTTCCAGAAATAAAAATTTCAGCGTGCTCATGAAAAGTGTCTCTTAGCTCTTGATCCAATGTCACAATCTTTTCTGCTTCTCCATACACAAACAACTTTGCAGGATGGATTGTTTTACCAAATTCCTCCTCTAATGTTTCTATTTCAGCAATATGCACACCCATATATTCTTCAAAAACATAATGATGTTCATTTTTCTTTTTCGTATATCTCTGCTCTTTTGCACACACAATATCAGCTAGCCTTTTTTCATGTATATATTGATATATTTCCTGGGCAACTCCATCATTGAATTTCGATTCATGGAATATTTGTCCGTTTGGTAATAGCATCGTAGCACCATTTAATCCTGTCGTGTAATATGGAAATGAGAATTGCCTAACTGCATCATGAATTCGATGCGTAAAACGACCAGAAGCAAAGCAAATATTTGTCCCTTTTTCCGCTAACCAACAAAGTGCTTTTTCATCTTCCTTATGAATATTGCTTACATTATAAAAAAGTGTATCATCTAAATCACTTACAAATAATTTAATCATGCCCTCTTCCCCTTTCATACACAATGTCTACTCTAAGTGTACGAAAAAAATGTTGTGATTTTGTTAAAATACGTTAAATTTCTAATAAAAAATAAGCAGGAAGATTGATTCCTGCTTATTTTTGTCTACGTATATTTTGTGGATGTACAATGCTTGGGCGTACTTTTAAACTAGACATGGCCGGGCGTAATAATATTGTTTTTAATGCCCCCCAGTCAAATGGCAAAAACGGCCATAAATATGGTGTTTGTAAACTTTTGATAGACGTTAAAAATAAAATTAACATCGTCATGCCAATTATAAATCCTATCTCATGGAACAAACCAGTTAAAATAATGACAAATAATTTTCCAAGTTTGTTTCCAAGTCCTAATTCATAACTTGGTGTTGCATATATTCCAATCATTGAAACCGCTGTATATAAAATAACTTCTGGAACAAATAACCCAACGTCAATTGCAATTTGCCCAATTAAAATCGCTGAAATTAAGCCGGTGGCTGATGATAAAGGAGTTGGTGTATGAATCGATGCCATTCGCAAAAACTCAAGTCCAATATCGGCCATAATTATTTGTAATATAATAGGGAGATGGGTCATTTTATTTGGTCCAATGAAAGCAAGTTTCTCTGGTAACAACGTTGGATCGAACACAAAAACGAGCCAAAACGGCAATAAAAACACAGAAAATATAATACCTACAAAACGAACCCATCGTAAAAATGTACCCACTGCCGGGTTTTGTCTAAACTCTTCTGCGTGCTGCACATGATGAAAATAAGTTGTTGGTGTAATCATTACACTTGGAGATGTATCAACAATAATTAATACATGCCCTTCTAATAAATGATTTGCCGCTACATCTGGTCTTTCTGTATAACGAATAAGAGGGAAAGGGTTATAACCCTGCTTCACTAAAAATTCTTCAATCGTTTTGTCAGCCATTGTAATTCCATCTACTTCAATACTTTCTAGTTCTTGCTTAATGATTTTTACCAAATCTGGATTCGCAACGTCCTGAACATAGGTAATACAAATATCCGTTTGTGACCGATCCCCAACCCGGATAATTTCGTTTCGAAGGCGCGGATCGCGAATACGCCTTCTTATTAGTCCTGTATTTACAATGATATTTTCTACAAAACCATCTCTTGCCCCGCGCACTACTTTTTCTGTATCTGGTTCTGTTGGTGTTCGTCCTGGATAACTACGAACATCGATTGCAAAGGCCTCTGTTTCACCTTCCACAAAGATAATAACAAGTCCCGATAATACTTGTAACATTACCTCATCCATCGTTTTTACTTTACTTACTTGTTGATGGATAAGGCGATTTTCTAAAAGCTTAACTGTATCTTCTTCAACATCTCTTATTTCATTTGTATCTACTGCTTCTTCCAAAATGTGAATGAGGTAATTTGTATCACACAATCCATTTACAAATAATACACCGATTTCTTTATCAAGAATTTGAAACTTACGAATCCCGACATCAAATGTGACGCCAAGCCCAACTGTTTGTTTTAAATAATTTTCATTATCACTCAAGAAGGAAGAAATCGGAATATTAACTTTCTTCTGTTTCGTCATAAAACCCACTTCTTTCTAAAATTAATTGAATTGCTTTTTTGGTAATTGGTGATCCTCGCTCCCACTCATCATTTCCACACATTTTCCCTATATCACCAATTCCAACAATTACAGGCACATTTAATGCATCTAAACAATAAATCGTATCCCCATTAATTCTCCCAATTTCACCATCAGGAAGTCCAAATTTATCAACACCGTATTCTGTTAATCTGCCTTCTCGATCTACGCTGACATCTACACGCGCCCACTCCCAATGATGTGTATTAGATGCAACAGCTAAAATGCCAAGAACATCAATTTGTTTATGCATTGCCACATATTTTAACGCTTTTTCACCTGAACCTTCTCCTATAAATCCACTATCATCAAACATGACAAATACAGGGTCATATGGCGTTTGCATAATTAGCTCCACAATCTTTTTCCCTGTCAATTTCGTCGGATTACTTTGCGATGCTGAAATACACCTTCCGCCAAACTCCTTTGTTAACAGCTCAATTGCTCGCTTTGCATATTCATCTCCATCTGTCACCAAAATAACCCTTCGTCTCATTTGATTTATCCTTTCGGTTTACATATAAGTGCTACAAAAAATGCAAATAATATCGATGCTGAAATACCTGAAGAAGTCAAACTAAACATACCAATTCCAATTCCTAAGTAACCATGTTTTTCAGCCGCCTCTAGTGCTCCATGCAAAAGGGAATGTCCAAAGCTCGTTATCGGAACAGTTGCTCCAGCACCTGCAAATTTTATGAGCTTATCATATAGTCCAAAGCTATCTAAAACCGCTCCAATTACTACAAAAGTTGCCATCAAATGTGCAGGAGTTAATTTAGCAAAATCCAATAAAAGCTGTCCTACTACACAGATAGCTCCCCCAACGATGAACGCGTATACAAAATCCACAATTCACACCCCTTTTATCCTTTCAAATACAACGCCGTGTGCAATTGTCGGAATCGTTTCTTTTTGTTGTATCATAATCGGGCTTAACAACGCTCCTGTTGCAACTACAAAAATACGCTGTAAGTTTCCTTTTTTCATTTCTTGTAGTAAATGACCGTATGTTACAACTGCCGAACAGGCACAACCGCTTCCACCTGCAAAAACCTCTTCTTGATCCTTGTTATAAATCATTAATCCGCAGTCATTATATACATTTCCTAAGTCATACCCTTCCTCAAGTAAAAGTTGCTTCGTAATTGGTGCCCCAACACCTGATAAATCCCCTGTAACGATAAGATCATAATCAGCTGCACTTCTCCCTAAATCTTCAAAGTGCTGTTGAATCGTATGGGCAGCAGCAGGTGCCATTGCTGATCCCATATCAAAAGGATCTGTAATTCCTAAATCTTGCACTTTTCCAATGGTTGCAGCCGTTATTTTAATATTGCTCTGTTCTTTACTAATTAAAGCCGTCCCTGCCCCTGTAACAGTTGAAGTTGCTGAACCAGGTCTTTGCCCCCCGTATTCTGTCGGATAACGAAACTGCCGTTCTGCAGTTGCATTATGACTACTAACCGTAGCTATCACACGATTAGCAAAACCTCCATCAATAAAGGCCGATCCAATCGCTAGTGTCTCCATTGATGTTGCACAAGCGCTGAACATTCCTAAAAAAGGAATCCCAAGCTCCCTCGCCACATAATTTGCTGTAACGGTTTGGTTTAATAAATCTCCCGCTAAAAAAAAATCAATTTGCGAAGGCTTTATATCCCCCTTTTGTATGACCTGCTGAATTGAATCATTCATCAATCTTCTTTCAGCAAGCTCCCAATTTTCTTCCTCACAATGCAAATCATCATATGAAATATCAAAACACTTTCCAAGAGGACCTTCCGCTTCTTTTGGACCGACAGCAGTACCTGTTGCATTCACAAATATATTATTTTGAAATACCCATGTTTGCTTCCCTGTCAATCTCATATCTAATCTCCTTTAAGACAACCAAAGTTTAAACGTATATCGAATTAGACCAACAATGTATGCTCCAACAACTCCAAATACAATTACACTTCCAGCAAGCTTAAACATATTTGTAGCAACTCCGAGTACAATTCCCTCACTACGGTGCTCCATTGCCGCACTTGCCATTGAATTTGCAAATCCAGTAACAGGAACTGCTGAACCAGCCCCTCCGAATTGACCGATTTTATCATATACACCAAATCCAGTTAATATGGCTGATAATAATACAAGTGTTGCTATCGTAGGATTTCCCGCATTTTGCTCATTAAAGTGAAAATAATACATATAAAATTTCATCAAGCATTCACCTACTGTACAAATCAGTCCACCTACAACAAAAGCTTTTACACAATTCATCACATAATTTGGCTTTGGATGATAATTTTTTACTTTATTTATGTAATCATCTTTTAATTTATTTTGGGCCATCTTGATACCTCCTATCTTGCAAAATAAATCCAATGAAATAAAGAGCCCATTACCTTTCCAAGTACAAGTGCAACGAGTAGAATGACAATTTTCCCATCTACGCCTACTCGTTTTGCTAATATAGGTAAAACATTCAATACCTCTGTCAAAGCCGCAGCAAGCATACCAATAAATGTTCCACAAAATAAGCCAAGTAAAACGAGCCAATACTGAGATGTTTGAAAGGTTATATCTCTTAAACTGCACCATGCTCCGGCCAAAGAACCACCAATTACGGCCCACTCAAAAAATTGAACCCGATGGCCACTCCTTGTTAACTGGGCTAAACGTGGGATTACACCAAGCACAGCTAAAAATGCCACATATCCCCCTCCAACTGCGATCCCACCAGCAAGCCCAATTACTATGACTACTCCATACTCAATCATCTGCGATTTGTTTTGCACTCTCTTTATTTTCATTGATCATGACATATTGATCGAGTGACTGTTGATACTGGAACATTTCCACTTCTAACGGACTTGGCTCTTCATTAATTCGTTTTTGAAACACATGATTAAAAAATAAGACCATCCCTAATCCCAGTCCTAAAGAATACGGAATTTGAAACAGGAGCGGTTTATAGTTGATTTCTCCCGTAATCATGTAATATAAGCGCCAGTGTACTTGCTGCATACTTACATCTTCATGAAAATAAATAATCGCAAGAGCCGCACCGACAAAAAGTAACATCCAAACCAATCCAAAGAAAATGGGGTGTACTTTCTTTTTTTCATAGACGATTTCTACAAGTGTTTGCCCAGGACCAAATAAATTAATTTGTATATGCTGCGTAGTTTGTTGAATCACTTGAATGATTTTCATCGCATCAATTACAACATGTGTTTTATCACGTTTTGTGATTTTATAGACAAGTTGCTTTTTTATTTTTTCTACTAAGCCAGAATCCCCAATTACTTGTGCAATATCTTCAATCTTCACCTCATATGAAGGGGATACTTGCAGACGATTTCGCATTTTGAGATAGATTGTTCGCTCCACTCCATTCACCTCTTTACTATTCCTCGTAGTTGTAGTATGGTTTCTGGAAAATTTTCTAATACAACTTTTTTTATAAAATGGAACTTTGCACGTTGGATTTTTAATGAATAATCACTCGGTGAATAAAGTAACTGTATTTTTTTAGAAGCGTTATTTTCATATTTTGAACTTTCAAGTGAGGTTTATTAAGGTTTCCTTTCCCCTCTATGACAAGTTTATACTTGAATTACATTCCTAATTTACATAATTATCAATAAATTACATAAATACTTCTGGGTGAATGAAATTTCTTGATTTTGGAAAGGATAACAACAGTAACATAAGATGCGATTTTTTCTTCTTCTCAATCTTATTTGAACTATCACTGGTTTCTAGTTCAAAGCAAAAAAATCGAATAGATGGCTATTCATCTATTCGATCTTTCATCTGTTTTAATATTTTCTTTTCAAGCCTTGATACTTGGACTTGTGAAATTCCAATTCGCTCTGCTACTTCTGATTGAGTTTGATCTTTATAATAGCGCAAATATACAATTAAGCGTTCACGCTCATCCAGTTCTCTAATTGCCTCTTTTAAAGCGATTTTATCAAACCATTTCGTTTCTGTTTGATCCGCGATTTGATCTAGTATCGTAATAGGATCTCCATCATTTTCATAAACTGTTTCATGTATGGATGATGGTGTGCGACTCGCTTCTTGCGCAAGAACAACTTCTTCTGGTGTCAACTCAAGCGCTTCTGCTACCTCATTAATCGTTGGAGCTCTTCCATATTCTTTAGAAAGCTCATCTTTCATCTTTCGAATCTTATTTCCAGTCTCCTTTAAAGAACGACTTACTTTCACGGATCCATCATCACGCAAAAATCGCTGTATTTCTCCAATAATCATTGGAACTGCATAGGTTGAGAATTTCACGTCGAAAGACAAATCAAATTTGTCTACCGATTTCAAGAGTCCAATACAGCCAATTTGAAATAAATCATCTGGTTCATATCCTCGATTGAGGAAACGTTGCACAACTGACCATACAAGACGCATATTACTTTGGACTATTGTATCTCTTGCTTGTTGGTCTCCATCTTGACTTTTTTGAATTAACGCTTTTAACTCGTGGTCCTTTAACTGAGGTTTCTTCTTCTCATTTCTGACCTCAATGTCCATAGGCAATTCTCCTTAATTGCATAGAGCGTTACTATTTGATAAGTATTTTGTCAAATGGATTGTTGTCCCGAAAGATTCATTTGAAATAACTTCTACTTCATCCATAAAATTTTCCATGATAGTAAATCCCATTCCGGAACGCTCTAATTCAGGTTTAGTTGTAAAAAGAGGTTGCCTTGCCTCATCTAAATTAAAAATGCCAACCCCTTCATCTCGAATCGTGAGTTTCACCATTGCTTCTTCCAAAATCACTGAAATGTAAACAACACCTTCTGCATTCCCTTCATACCCATGAATAATTGCATTTGTGACTGCTTCAGACACAACTGTTTTTATCTCTGTCAATTCCTCCATCGTTGGATCCAATTGTGCAATAAAAGCAGCAACTGTGACGCGAGCGAACGATTCATTTTGACTTAATGCTGAAAATTGAAGGTTCATTTCATTTCTCATTTATGCCACCCCCAATGTCGCGAGCGCATGCGCTTCACTTTCTTCTAAGCGAATGATTTTAAACAGACCTGACATTTCAAATAAACGCTTTACAGGAGGTGAGATTGCACAAACGACCATCTCCCCTCCTAAACCTTTAACATGCTTATATCTGCCTAATATAACACCAAGACCAGAACTGTCCATAAATGTTAGTTTTTCTAAACTTAGTACAATATGATGAACGCGATGCGTCTCAATCATATCCGTTACTTTTGCTCGCAACTCTTCAGCAGTATGATGATCTAATTCACCCGCTAGCCGAACACATAAGACATCACGCTTTACTTCTAAATGCATGGAAAGACTCACACGATTTCCTCCTTATGCTTAAACTTGACTCATTTACATAAGGTTTTCGTGAACATAAAATAAGAATCCTTCCTACTGACAAAAGAAGTACTATTTCGTCATAATGTGAATCTTTCAGCAATTATTCTACCTTTTTCATGCATGAGGGTAAGAAAGTAGTAATACCTTTGCTTCTATTTCGATGTTGAAAACATCCCTAAACTTCTTTTAAATAGTTCCCACCAGCTCGCTGCAGCAACATCTTCTTTCGCTACAATCGTTTGCTTTAATAAAACATCTTTATCTTTTTTTATAACAAGTGTACCGAGTGCATCACCTTTTTTAATTGGTGCTTTTACTTTCTTTTCAGCGATAACTTCCTGTTTTACCTTGTCCATATTCTCGCCTTTTTTCATCAGAAGAGATACGTTATCCGATGAAACTAAATCTACCTTTTCTTTCTTCCCTTTTCCTACTTTTACTGTTTGAATTTTTTCACCACGTTTATACAATTTTTTCGTTGTATATTGTCCAAATGCATAATCAAGGAGCTTTGTTACCTGGTTGTTACGTTCTTTTGATGTTGGCGCTCCCATGACAACAGAAATGACACGCATGCCATTTTTTTCAGCTGATGCTGTTAAACAATATTTTGCTTCTGTTGTAAAACCTGTTTTCACCCCATCCACCCCAGGATAAAAACGAACTAATTTATTCGTATTCACAAGCCAAAACTTTTTCTCTGTATTTTCACGTAAGTAATCTTCATACTTTCCTGTATATTTTCGAATGAGTGGATATTTCATCAACTCTTTCGCCATAATTGACATATCATATGCTGTTGAATAATGGTCTTTCGCTGGAAGACCCGTTGGATTTTGAAAATGTGTATTTTTCAATCCTAAATCCTTTGCTTTTTTATTCATCATGTTTACAAAGCCTTCTTCTGAACCAGCGATATGCTCAGCAACCGCAACAGATGCATCATTTCCCGATGCAATTGCAATCCCTTTTAGCATTTCATTCACTGTCATCTCTTCACCCGGCTCAAGAAAGATTTGTGAACCACCCATTGAAGCTGCATGTTCACTTGCTCTGACTTTATCCTCTAGTTTTAGTTTTCCCTTTTCAACTTGTTCCATGATAAGCAACATTGTCATAATCTTTGTCATACTAGCAGGCGGCAGTTTTTCATTTGGACTTTTCTCAAATAAGACTTTACCTGTATCTTGCTCAATAACAATTGCTGACGATGCTTCCTCCGCTAACTTCGGTGTCTTTTCTACTTCTGTTTTCTCAGACTGCGCTTTCTCAGATTGTGCAAAGCCAACTGAAACACTAGAAAATAGCAACATGAAACAAACAAGTATTCCAAAAACTCGCTTCATGACTAACCCTCCATTCTATATCAAACCTATTTTTTCCAAACAATATGTTTTTATACCATATTTTTCTATAAATTTGTGTTGACAAACAAATCTATCATATATATTGTATTAAGTGTATTACATCTAGTAGTACACTTAAATTTCATCAGGAAGGAGACATTGCTCTTGCACATTCAACTTGATCCAAGAAGCAGCACTCCGATATGGGAACAAATTGTTCAAAGTATAAAAGAACTCGTACTAAAAAGCATGTTAGCACCAAACGATAAACTACCATCTGTACGTGAACTTGCTTCACTTCTTGTCATTAATCCGAATACAGTAAGCAAAGCGTACCAAGAATTAGAACGACAAGGAATTATTGAAACACTGCGAGGAAAAGGTACATTTGTCTCTCAATCGATTACACCGACATGGGATGAAAGGAAAATTGCTATGGTCCAAAAACAATTTCACCAACTATTACTAGAAGCTTCTTATCTTGGAATTACGAAAGAAAAAATTCACGACTGGATAGACTCATACTATAAAGAACTGGGAGGGAATACAGATGCTAAAAGTGACGAACATCAAAAAAACAATTGATAACCAAGTCATTTTAGACAATATTTCTTTCACATTACAAAAAGGAAGTATTGTTGGATTACTCGGAAGGAACGGTGCGGGGAAAACCACTTTACTTCGGACGCTTGTTGGGATTTTAGATCCGGATGACGGAACTGTTACATATGATGATATGGATGTTCATAAACATCCAGAAATTAAGCAGAAGGTAGCTTATGTACCGGATTCTACTAATATATTAAGTGGATATACAGTAAAAGAAATTGCGAAGTTTTATAAGACTGTTTATACAAACTTTAATGAAGAATATTTTTATCAGCTGCTAGGGCGCTTCAATCTACCTGAAAAACGCATTCGTAGCTACTCACGCGGTATGAAAGCACTTCTTGCTATTATTTTAGCTTTTTGTACAGGTGTAGAATACATTATTTTAGATGAACCAACCAATGGACTTGATCCAATTGTAAAAAGACAATTTTTGCAATTTTTAATTGAAGAAGTGGCAGAACGGGAGATTACCATTCTCATTTCTACTCATCATTTAGATGAAGTGGAAAAAATTGCAGACACGGTTATTATTTTAAAAAATCATACGATTGCTTCGATTACAGCGTTAGAAGATACAAAATCTCGCTACGCAAAAATACAAGTTGCCTACGAACGTTCATTGCCGCAAAAACTAGAAAATTTAAATAATATAAAAATATTAAATCAAACAGGAAAAGTATATACCATTTTAATTGAAAGCAATGTAGCAATTACGTTAGAAAAATTCCATAAAGAGCAACCTCTGTTACTAGAAGAATTACAAATGTCACTCGAAGATATATTTGTCACAACATTTGAGGAGGATTCGCATGTTTCATAAAGCTTTATGGATACGACAATGGAAACAGGGGAAATATATTGTTTTATTGTTTTGGTTAATTAGTTTGTATCAGCTACCTTATAAATATTATCAAGCAGCACAAATGGAGATAAACCAATCAAAAATGAAGCTTGATGACTATACGTATTACTACTCCTACTATTTTCAGACATCTGATGGTGCCGTCCTCTTTCAAGGAGCTGCTCTTATTGCACTTGCTTGTCTTTTAATTGGGTGGGAACGTAACAATCAATCAACCGATTTTCTATTCTCGATGCCTTTTAAACGAAAAGATATTTTTTTAACAAAATGGTTGCTTGGCGTTTTGAATATTATTACAGTGCAAATTGTTTGCTGGATTAGCATGTACGGAATAAAAAACATGTCGTTTCACAATGAGTATCAAATCTTTACTCCGTTCCATAGTTACTTTTTATATGCTACGGTTGTACTCATTGCTATTTATACATTCACCTTATTTATCGGAACCATTACTGGACATATTTTCTCGCAAAGTAGCTTAACGGCAATTTTATTATTTTTACCATACGGTTCCGTATTATTAATTTCTGGATTCATTTATACCCATACACAATGGTCTTTAGAGGCAATGGGAGAAATAGAGCGACATACTCATGAGTACTTACAACATGTAGGCATCATTTCACCATTAGAATCTTTTTCAATTACTTTTGATTACCACCCGATAGAAACATTTGATGACCAAGGAAATAAACTTTCTAGTGTCCCACAGGACGATCCAATGGAACATACTTCTATCCCTTCTCCTTGGACACTATTAACGCCATTTACTTACATTATTACCTTGTTACCGATCGCAACTTTTCTGTACACACGTACACCTAACGAACAAAAGGGAAAAATACTATTGTTCCCTAAGTTACAAAAGTGGTTCATGCTTTGCACTGTTCTATGCTTCGGACTGCTTGGCGGTAGAATATTAGGAGGACGAGATGCACTCCTTTCTTATTATATTGGATTTTTCCTAGCTGCTATCATTAGTTACTTTGTGTTTACACGTCTATTAAAATTGAAGTTTTCTTTTGGAGGAAAATAAGTATGAATTGAGGTAAATATATGTTTCATAAAGCTTTATGGATACAGAATTATAAACAAGGAAAATATGTAATTTGGCTCTTTTGGCTAAGCACTTTATACGTCTTACCATATAAATATTACACGGACGCTCAGCATAGGGCTGAATATTTACGCAAAACAACAGATACTTATTACGGGTATTTTTTACAAGGAGCTGGCATACTATTCCCAGCTCTTCTATTAATGGGATTAGCTATTCTATTAATAGGACGGGAACGCAATAATCAAAGCATTGACTTCTTATGGTCTATGCCATTTAAACGTTCACATCTATTTTTGTCGAAATGGTTACTAGGTATCGTTCATATTGTGGGCGCACTGAGCCTCAGTTGGCTTTTTATGTATATCATCTATAGGAATACGATACATGCTCAGTATCAATCCTTTTCACCTTTTCATTTGTACTTTGTATATACAATCATTACGCTTATTGCAGTCTATACGTTCACACTCTTTATTGGAACAATTACAGGGAACGTAATCTCACAAGGCGCTTTAAGTTATATTATGATCATTTTACCTTTATACATCTTTAGGCTTACGTTCCCTTTTTTCGCATTACATGTAGATTTATCACAAGAAGAGTACAATTATAATTACAATAAATATGCCCATTATACAGAAAATGTAAGTGTTGTAGCTCCTCTTAATTATTTTCATATTCATTATAACTATGACCCACAAAATGGACCTTTTAAAGATGAATTTGGAGACCTACAGACGGGACCAACTTATCATCACATCCCATCTGTTTGGACATTGTTAAGTCCCGCTATCTATATACTAATTTGTCTTCCGTTAGGATCTTATTTATATACGCGTGCGCCTAATGAGCATAACGGAAAAATATTGTTATACCCAAAACTTCATAAGTATTTCTTAATCTGTACTTCTATTTGCTTCGCACTTCTTGGCGGCGTTGTTTTTACTGATGGCAGTAATTCTTTGCCTCTTTACTATATCTACTTTATAGGCTCTGGCCTACTAACATATGTTACCTTGTACCGACTGTTAAAACAGAAGCTCTCTTTATATGCAAAATAACCTCCTCACCCGAGGAGGTTATTTCACACTCTCTCTTCTTTTCCCATATCCCTTCTCTTCTTTCATTCCAAATCCATCGCCATTCTCTATCATTTGATCTGTCGGTGCTATAATACTTTCAGCAACTTTCCAATCTCCTTGTTCCTGCACAAACACTTGAAGAAAATAATTCATTCCATTTAATTGATATGGATTTTCTTTTTTCACTTCATAACGAACAGCAACGTAATACACTTGAACATTTTTATTTTCAAATTTAGAGACGTATTGAGATAACCTCGGGATGTAATGCGAAGCCTTTTCAAGTGAAAGTTGTTTTACTTTTACGAGAGAAGAATTTGTGACATTGCGCAGTGTATCTTGCTCACGAATATTATTACTATGGTGAAAAAGAATAGTATTCTGCATAGAACGAACCCATAATTTCGAATATAAAACGGGCTGATCACTCGCAATATAGTGCAGTTCTTTTTGAACAACTTGGATTGGTGTTTTTGCATAAATTAATGTGCTAGAGCATATAAAACTTCCAATAATAATTACAAATGAAACGATGTATTTCATTATTTTCCCTCCGATACTTTTTACTTAAAGTATTGGAGTTTCAAAATATTTTTATTCAAAAGAAAAAGGATAGGAAAGCACTTTGCCCCCCTACCCTCATTTATTGTAATTATAGTACGCGACCAAATAGTTCTAATACCATCTCAATCTCTTGATCGCTCCACCCTTTAAATTTTTCTTTATAGTATTCTTTACGTACAGCTTCAAGTTCTTGTGTAACTTCTTTTCCATGTTCTGTAATCTCCAAATACACAATACGACGGTCTGAATCAGAACGTTTTCTTGTTACAAAACCTTTTCTAACTAAACGATCTGTTACTGCTGTAATATGACTGGATGTTACGTTCACTTCACTAGCTATTTGCGAAGCCATTTGTGGGCTTTTCAAAAATAATGCACGCAATACAGAAAATTCATTATATGGCATATGCTCTGAAAAACGTGTATTAATATCATTTTGTAATAAACGTATCATCTTTCGAAATGATGTAGATAAATCTAAAATCAGTGCTTCTCTTTTTTCGCTCACTAGCCTCGACCCTTTTTTATCATATTTACACATATTATAATCTATAAATACCTACATTGTATATGCTTTCTTTCCTTTTGATTCTCAATTATGTAACTTTTTACATACAATTTTCTCTCTCTTTTGTTCATATACATATAGAAAGGATGGTGAGCAAAAATGCAAGTTGGCATGAATCCCTATTCACCCGATATCCGCAATGGAAAACAAGCAACTATTACTGTACAAGGAGAAGGAGTTATAAAAGCGAAACCAAATGTCGTTGTATTAACAATTGGTATTAGAACAGATAATAAAGATGTGAAACAAGCACAGGAGGAAAATGCAATCCAATCTAAACAATTACTTGCTGCACTTAAACAAATCGGTATCGCTGATAAGGATATAGAAACCATTTCCTATACAATTACTCCTCAATATGAATACGTAAACGAAAAAGCATTGTTACAAGGGTACCGAGTAGAGCATTTGTATGAAATTACCGTTTTAAATGTACAAAAAGCTGGGGAAGTATATGATATAGCCGTTACAAATGGAGCAAATGTAGCAAGAGGATTACGCTTCCGCATTTCCCATCCAAACGCTTACTATCAACAAGCACTATTACAAGCAGTCCAGCACGCTCAAGAAAAAGCTCGTACAATTGCGAGTTCGTATAATTTAAATATTAATCCCGTCCCACTTTCACTCGTTGAAGAATCAGCACAAACACCGCGTGAATTTATGTCTCAAGCTACTTTACACGCACAAGCTGCTCCTCCAATTCAATCTGGAGAACTAGAAATCATCTCTAATGTCCGTGCCATTTTCACATATTTATAGCACCAGTTACCTTTTAAGTAAACGTTCTCATTTTATTTATTGTAAAAAGATTATGTTCTGATATAATAAAGGACGGTGAGCTCTTTACAAAAGAGATATCACGGGTGGGAGAGGGATATGAAAAAGAAGGTTTAACATGAAAGGAATACTTGAAAGAACATTTAAATTAGACCTACACCATACATCACCAAAGCAAGAAATATTAGCTGGAGCAACATCATTTTTCACAATTGTTTATATTATGATTGTCAATGCTTCCATTTTATCAGATGCCGGCATTCCACTTGAAGCAGGAATTTTGGCAACTGTTTTTAGTTCATTTGTCGGATGTCTAATGATGGCATTTTGGGCAAATGCACCTGCTATTCTTGTACCAGGTATGGGTGTAAATGCATTCTTCACGTACACAGCTGTGCATACGCTTGGATTAAGTTGGCAAGAAGCATTAGCAGCTGTCTTTATCGCCGGTATTATTTTTGCAATCGCCGCGTTTACACCGATTGCTCGTACGCTTTCATTATCAATTCCAAAGTCATTAAAAGAAGCGATTACTGTCGGTATCGGTTTATTCTTAGCTTTCATTGGTTTGCAAAAAGGCGGTCTTGTCGTTTCGCATCCGAACACTGCTGTTGCATTAGGAAAATTAAGTAGTCCTGTTGTTTTGGCAACACTGCTTACTCTTATTGTGGCACTTGTGTTATTTATTCGTAACGTACGTGGGAACTTTTTATGGACGATTGCAATTGGAACCGGTATTGCATGGCTATTTGGTCTTGTTGATACAAGCCAAGTAGGAAATAGCTCATTTTCATTCGCTAACTACGGGGATGTGTTTGGTGCTATGTCATTTGGGAAACTTTCTTCCTTACCGTTTTGGATTGCAACATTTTCCTTAAGCATGGTGCTTATTTTTGAGAACATGGGACTTTTACACGGATTATTAGAAGATGACCGTAAATTTCCACGTGCTTATCAAGCAAATGCAATTTCAGCAATGACATGTGGTCTATTTGGCACAAGTCCTACCGTTTCAACAGTAGAAAGTGCCGCAGGTATTACAGCAGGCGGTAAAACAGGTCTGACGTCTATCGTTACAGGGATGTTATTCTTTGCATCACTGTTTGCTCTTCCGTTTGTAAAATTAATTCCTGATAGTGCCATTGCACCAATCTTAATTATTATTGGCGGTCTAATGATTACAAACATTCAGGCAATCCCTCTAAACGACTTTTCAGAAGGATTTCCAGCGTTCTTAATTATCGTTATGATTCCGCTCACATATAGTATCGCTGATGGCATTGCGTTCGGATTTATTGCTTATCCTATTTTGAAGATTGCTCTTGGAAAGCATAAAGAAGTCGCACCGTCTATGTATATCATTACATGCCTATTCTTAGCCATGTTTGTGTTACATGCTATTGGCTAGAAAAAACGCCGGGGAATCCCCTCGGCGTTTTTTTACTTAAACCATCCTTTTTTATAGAACCAGGCCATCATTCCTCCACCAATTAACGCCATAATAACTAAACAAATAAAATAGCTATATTTCCCTGCTAACTCTGGCATATGCGCGAAGTTCATCCCATACACCCCTGCAATAAATGTTAATGGCATGAAGATGGTCGAGAAAACCGTTAATGTTTTCATAATATTGTTCATATGATGCGAATTCAATGAAAAATAGCTATCTCTAATATCAGCTGTTAATTCTCGGCTTGCTTCAATCATTTCAGAAAGCTTTAGTAAATGATCATGTATATCCTTAAAGTAAATTTCATGATCACTTACACCGTAAAACCGAGTTGAATTTAAAATACGATACAAGAGGTCACGCATCGGTATAATTGTACGTCTAAGCTTAGATAAGTCCGTACGAATATCGAATACTTCTTCTAGTACACGCCCTGCTGTATCCCCTGTTAAATTATCATCAATCGCATTTAAATGATCTTCAATATAATAAACAGGTGCAAAGTAGTCATCCACAATTTGGTCAATGATTGTATGTGCTACATGGAGGGGACTCTTCTTGATACGTTTCCTCTCGCCAAGTGTTGTCCACACTCTTTCAATCGCATTATTATGTGAAAAATGGAAAGAGACAATATAACGATCACTAACAAATAGATCGATCTCATGTGGCTCTAATCCATCTTCTCCAAATGCATGGAGAACTAAAAAGTTATATCCATCATAGAAATCCACTTTTGGTCTCTGTACATATTCTACACAATCTTCAATCGCAAGGGGATGGAACTTAAAATGTTTTTGTAAAATGTATGTATACTCTTCTTTTGTTGGCTTATATAAATCAAGCCAATACCATGCGATATCTTCTCGTCCTGTTTCTTCTAACGAAACATCGTATAATACTTCATCTTCTTTCGTTACTGCACAAATTTTAATCATAATTTCACCCATTATTATTATAAACAAAAAACAGTAAAAAAAGCCAAGGAGAAGGCTCCTTAGCTTTTTAGCTTATTTCGTTACAATGCCATGCACGAGTTTCGGTGCATCAACATGGTCTTTCGCAATTTTCATGTTCTCATAAATTTTCGCTTTTACATCTTCTACATTTTCGCGATTCGCGTAAATCGTAACAAGTGAGTCACCTTTTTTCACGCTATCGCCCACTTTTTTGCGAAGCATAAGTCCAACAGCTAAATCAATCTCAGATTCTTTCGTTGCACGGCCTGCCCCTAAAAGCATTGCTGCTGTTCCAATTTCATCTGCAACAATTTCAGATACGTATCCATCTTCTTTTGCCTCTACTTCAATTTTAAATTGTGCTTGTGGCAGTTTAGAAGGATCATCAACAACAGAAGCATCCCCGCCTTGCGCTGCCAGGAACGTTTTAAACGCTTCTAACGCTTTTCCATTGTTCATTACTTCGATTAGTTTTTCACGCGCATCTTCTAAAGAAGAAGCTTTTCCAGCAAGGTATACCATTTGACTTCCAAGTGTTAAACATAACTCTTCTAAGTCTTTTGGTCCTTTACCTTGTAATGTATCAATTGCCTCTTGTACTTCTAATGCATTACCAATTGCCTCGCCAAGCGGTTGGCTCATATCAGAAATAACTGCCATCGTTTTACGACCAACATTATTACCAATACGTACCATTGCTTCTGCTAAACGTTTTGCATCTTCATCCGTTTTCATAAATGCACCTGCACCTGTTTTTACATCAAGTACAATTGCATCTGCACCAGCAGCAATTTTTTTACTCATAATAGAGCTCGCAATAAGAGGGATCGAGTTTACTGTCGCTGTTACATCACGAAGTGCATATAACTTTTTATCAGCAGGTGTTAAGTTTCCACTTTGTCCGATAACTGCAATTTTATTTTCATTTACAAGACGAATAAATTCATCATTTTCAATTTCCACATGGAATCCTGGTACTGCTTCTAATTTATCGATTGTACCGCCTGTATGCCCTAATCCTCGACCAGACATTTTAGCAACTGGTACATCTAAAGCAGCCACTAATGGACCTAATACAAGCGTAGTTGTATCACCAACACCGCCCGTTGAATGCTTATCTACTTTTACTCCTTCAATCGCTGATAAGTCAATTGTATCGCCGCTATTCACCATTGCCATCGTTAAATCGGCACGCTCTTGATCATCCATATCTTGGAAGAAAATTGCCATTGCGAATGAGCTCATTTGATAATCTGGAATGTCACCATTTGTATAGCCTTCTACAATAAATTTCACTTCTTCTGTTGTTAATGCATGTCCATCACGTTTTTTGGCAATTAGGTCCACCATTCTCATTGTAAACTCACCCCTTCATTTGTTTTACAATTGCTTTTACTAATGCTAAGAAATTAGATTTCACACGTTCTGTCGTTTCAATTACTTCATCATGATGAAGTGGCTGATCTAAAATACCAGCTGCCATGTTTGAAATACAAGAAATTCCAAGTACTTTCATACCAGCATGGCGCGCTACAATAACTTCCGGTACAGTAGACATACCAACTGCATCTCCGCCAAGTGTACGAAGCATACGAATTTCAGCAGGTGTTTCGTATACAGGACCTGTCATTCCAACGTATACACCTTCTTGCACTTTAATATTTAAGTCTTCCGCAACTTGTTTTGCCATTTCGCGAAGCTCTTCCGTATACGATGTAGACATATCAGGGAAACGTACGCCCATTTCAGCATCATTTGGTCCGATTAATGGATTCGTACCCATGAAGTTAATATGGTCTGAAATTAACATAAGATCGCCTGGTTCAAATGATGTATTTACACCACCAGCTGCGTTTGTTACAACAACTGTTTCTACACCTAGTTCCTTCATAACACGAACTGGGAATGTTACTTTTTGCATGTCATATCCTTCGTAGAAATGGAAACGTCCTTGCATCGCAACTACAGTAACACCTTGAAGTGTACCAAATACAAGCTGCCCTGCATGACCTTCTACAGTTGATACTGGAAATTCAGGAATTTCGCTGTATGGTACTGTTACAGCATTTTCGATTTCATCTGCTAAGACACCTAGTCCAGATCCAAGGATAAGTCCTACTTGTGGTGTTTCTTGGAATTTCTCTTTTAAGTATGAAGCTGATTTTGTAATAAGTTCACGATTCATTATGTTGTCCCCCTTATTTCTTTAAGTTGTTTAAGAAACTTGTTCCGTATTCTGGCATTTTCACACCGAAGTTTTCTGCTACAGTCGCACCAATATCAGCAAATGTTTGGCGAAGTGTTAATTCTTGTCCGCCGTCTTTCATGCTTGGGCTATATGCTAGTAATGGTACGTATTCACGTGTATGGTCAGTACCATGATGAATTGGATCATTACCATGATCTGCTGTAATGATTAATAAATCATCTTCTTTTAGTTTTTCAAATACTTCTGGAAGACGTGCATCATATTCTTGCAATGCTTCTCCGTATCCTTGAGGATCACGACGATGACCGAACATCGCATCAAAATCAACTAAATTCAAGAAGCTAAGACCTGTAAAGTCCATATTCAATGTATCTACAAGCTTATCCATTCCATCCATATTAGATTTTGTACGAAGAGATTCAGTTACGCCTTCCCCATCGTAAATATCAGAAATTTTACCAATTGCAATTACGTCATAATTGCTATCTTTTAGTTCGTTCATTACTGTACGACCAAATGGTTTTAACGCATAGTCATGACGGTTTGGTGTACGTGTGAAGTTTCCTGGTTCTCCAACGAATGGACGAGCAATAACGCGGCCCACCATATATTTTTCGTCCAGTGTTAACTCACGTGCAATTTTACAAATGTTATATAGCTCTTCAAGTGGTACTACTTCTTCATGAGCTGCGATTTGTAATACGCTATCAGCAGAAGTATACACGATCAAAGAACCTGTCTCCATTTGCTCTTGACCAAGTTCATCAAGAATCTCTGTTCCAGAAGCAGGTTTATTACCGATGATTTTGCGCCCTGTTTTTGCTTCTAACTCATCAAGTAACTCTTTTGGGAATCCTTCCGGGAACACTTGGAATGGTTTATCGATGTAAAGACCCATGATTTCCCAGTGGCCTGTCATTGTATCTTTACCAGTAGATTTTTCTTGCATTTTTGTATAGTAACCAAGTGGCTTCTCTACTTTAGAAATCCCTTTCATTTCACGAATATTACCAAGGCCTAATTTCACCATGTTTGGCATTTGTAATCCATTCATATGTTCAGCAATATGACCGATTGTATCAGAACCTACATCACCAAACTTTTCAGCATCTGGAGCTTCTCCGATTCCTACAGAGTCCATTACGACTAGGAAAATACGTTTATATTTATTCATAACTGCAACCTCCTATATGTTCAGTTCTACTTCTTGTAGTATGTTCAAAACGTTGTAAAGTGAAACTGTTATCAGTAAGAATTCTCTCGTTTCCCCACTAACTAAAACACTTGTTCAAGCCATTCTCCAACCCGCTTCGCTCTATTTTCAAACGAAGCAAAAAACTTTCCTGTTTTTTCTAAGTCAGATGTCAGACATCTCATACTGATATCATAACATGTTTACGCTTTCTTTTTAATACATTTTCGTAGAAATTCTTATTTTTGTCACACTTTCTATTGTAATCCATTCTGCACAGAAGTGCTAATGAAATTATGATATATTTCATTAACCTACAGAAAAAAGCAGCTCTAAAGAGCCGCTCCTTATTTTACCTCTACTGTTTCTTCCTTATGTTCGTGAAGCTCACCTTTTCTCACATGAACCTTCACTTTATAAGCACCTGCGTCTTTAAACGTATGTTTGCTTTCATACTCGCCTTTATTACCTTCTTTTGCTGGAATAAACTCATGTTTTTCCACGCCGTCTTTCCAAATTTCAAGTTGTACTTCAGCTCCAGTTAATGCTTCTTCCTTTTGTTTCAAATGAACTTTCATTGTTGATTCAGCATTTGCTTTTACATCGCCAGCCATAAGGTGAATCATCGTATCACTCTTATGATCGCCATGTCCTGCTTCATGACCACCATTTTCTTTCTTCGTATCCTCAACTTTTGCATTTCCTACAGCAATTTTCACTTCTGGCATAACATGCATTTCACGTGCATTTGTATGTGCAATAACATGATACACGCCGTCAGATGGGAATGTTTTCTCTACCGCATAAACACCTTTCCCTTTATGCTTACCGTTTAACATTTCATGTTTTTCTTCGCCATCTTTCCAAATTTCAAACTTCACATCGTCAGCATCCGTTACTTTTTCTTTTCCTTGCGTAACAAGTGCCTGTACTTCTGTTTTTTCATTTGGCTTAATTTCTTTCGGGTTTGTTTGAACTGCTACTTTAACTTCTTCAAGTTTCTCTTTTTTCGGCGCTTCTTCTTTCTTTGTATTACAACCAGCTAATGCTAGCATCGCAATAAATAACGTAATTATCAGTTTTTTCATTATCATTTCCTCCTTCATACTCTACTTAGTATAGAGGAAAAGACTAGTCGTATTCTAGCCTCCTGCTGAAAACAATATAAGAAATGTTTGTGAAGTTTTTGTGAAGTGCTTTTTTCTACTTATTTTCCATTTTCAAAATGCATTCTATAATTACTAGAATGCGAATCGTCAAAACTACCTAACTCTTACACTCCCGCCTTACATTACAATAAAAAAAGAGCATAATCATTATGCTCTCGGGTGAAACTGTTTATATACATCTTTTAATCTAGCTTTTGAAACATGCGTATAAATTTGTGTTGTTGAAATATCTGCATGTCCCAGCATTTCTTGTACAGCACGCAAATCCGCTCCATTTTCCAATAAGTGTGTCGCAAACGAATGACGCAAAGTATGCGGCGTAAGCTCTTTTTCTATATTCGCCTCTTTTGCTAGTCGTTTTAAAATTTTCCAAAAACCTTGGCGTGATAAGCGGTTGCCATGATGGTTCAAAAAAAGTGCATCTACTGTTTTTTTGCCCATCAATTCTTTTCTTCCCTTTTCAATATACCGCTGAATTGCTTCCGTTGCTAAGCTTCCAAGCGGAATGATTCTTTCTTTATTCCCTTTTCCGACGCAGCGAACAAATCCCATTGTCAAATGAACATCCTCTAAATTTAGTGCAATTAATTCGGAAACACGTAGTCCTGTTGCATACAATAACTCTAGCATAGCCTTATCGCGAATACCGAATGCACTTGTCTCTTTTGGCGTTTGAAGCAATGCCTCTACCTCACTCACTGACAATACTTTCGGTAATTTCCGCTCACCTTGAGGTGTTTCAATATGTACAGATGGATCATGTTCTACCACTCGTTCACGAAGTAAAAACTGATGAAACGAACGAATAGAGGCAATGTGGCGTGCCAACGTTTTTGATGATTTTCCGTTCTCTTTTAAATACTGCAAAAAATTCACAATGTGTATCCTTGTCACTTCGTGAAATGTTTTGATTTGCTCGACATGTTGTAAATACTTCACATAACTTTTCAAATCACGCTCATAGGATACAACTGTATTTTTAGCTAACCCTTTTTCAACAATCATATAATGAATAAAATCTTTTAATTGATCTTCCAATCTGCACTACTCCCCATTTTCATAGAAAAAAATCATTCTATTTACGAAAGCATCTTTTGCTGGTTCCTCATTCCCTGATACTTTTTCTACTGTCTCTTCTTTTGGTTTTTCATAACGATGATAACTTTCATATTCTTCATTTATCCATAGTATAGCGAAATAAAACAAAATCGTACAACCTGTAAATAATAAAAATACTTTCATCCCATCAAAAGTTAATTTTAAAGCTCGGCGCATTGTAAACTCCTCCAAAATATATGTTATTACAACATATGCCAAGCTTTCTGCGATTTATACCTAAATTCAAATAAAAAAACCTCTTCCTAGCTAAATAGGAAAAGGTTATTTTTCATCCGTTTCATTTTCTTGACAATTTTTACAAATCCCATGGAAAGTTAAACGATGGTCTTTTACCTTAAAGCTCCAGTCTCGTTCTACTTTTTTCTCCACTTCACCAAGTAAATCCTCTTGAATTTCTTGTACAGCACCGCATTGTGTACAAATTAAATGATGATGGAAACGCTGTGCACCTTCTTGACGTAAGTCATAGCGTGAAACACCGTCTCCGAAGTTAATTTTATCAACAACTTTTAACTCAGATAATAACTCTAAAGTTCGATAGACGGTTGCTAGTCCGATCTCTGGCGACTTTTCTTTTACAAGGAGGTAAACATCTTCTGCGCTTAAATGATCTTCTTCATTTTCTAGCAGCACACGAACCGTTGCTTCACGTTGTGGTGTTAACTTATAGCTCGCTGCATGCAATTGCTTCTTAATTCGTTCAATTCTCTCTTCCATTCGGTACTACTCCCTCCTCGCCACTCTTACACCATTATATCAGAAGAAGGGCTTCTGTCAAAAGAAAAAACAATCAAAATAACTTGATAATTATTCTCAAGTAGTATTTATTTTTTATTAATAGACTCCACGACTTCTTTCATTAAAACTGGTGAAGCATACGCTTCAATACTAGAGGCAATTGCTAATATCACTCCAATGATTAGAAAAAAGCAAGTGTAACGTATTAACATCGGCAATAGCGGCTCGTTGATTTTTCGAATAAATTGATGCCTAATCATACGTAAAGAAAAACTTGCAGCAACTGTCGTCATTACAAGAAACGCTGGAATGATAATTAAATTTTGTGGCAACACGGATACAAATGCTAATAACAATCCATTCCAACCGTGCTGACTCACTAAAAAACCTACTGTAAACCCAACAACTACCCCTTTTAAAAATAATAAAATAAAGATCAGTGGTAATCCAATAATTGAAATACCTAACAGCCAAATAAATCCAATATATTTTAATTGTGAAAAGTAACTTTCTCGAAACATTTCACTCGCAATTGCAAATTCACCTTTGGAAACTTGTCCAAAAAATCGGTTCAAATAAAAAGATAAATCTTGCTTTTGATTCACCTGCAAACTATTTACAAGAATTGCCCCAAATACTACTCCCATCAATAATAAAACGGAAACAAATATGTAAAGCGAAGAATTCTCTTGGATATGAGAAATTACACGATTTTGCCAAGTTTTTCGTAACATTTTTCTTCCCTCCGTTCACACTCTTACTAAAATGTATGAAAGAAAGAAAAAAGTATGACGAATTAACATTGAAATTCCGCTCTACTTTGCTAAACTTAAAAGTAGAGAATAGGAGGGATTTTGCTTGAAACCATTATTATTAGATTTTCCAACATTATTTCAAACTGAGCGCCTACAAGTACGCAAACCATTCCCAGGTGATGGAACAGAGGTGTATGAAGCAATTCAAGCTTCTGTAGAAGACTTACAACCTTGGATGTCCATTACATCTGAAACAGAAGAAAGTGCTGAGGAAATAGTTCGGGAAGCTCATGGACAATTTTTACTTCGTGAAACATTAGCTTTTCACTTATATGATAAAGTATCTGGTACGTTTATTGGAGCTCTTACCCTTCATCCAGAAAACTGGGATATTCCAAAATTTTCACTTCGTTTCTGGTTACATAGCACTTATACAAAACAAGGTTATATGACAGAAGCAGTAAAAGGCGCTGTCCAGTTTGCTTTTGATAAACTTGGTGCGAGACGACTTGAAATTCGCTGTGATGCTACAAATGTAAATGCATGTGCCTTAGCAGAACGTCTTGAATTTATTTTAGAAGGTACACTAGAAAACGACTTTCTTGCTTCAGACGGTAGCTTACGTGACACACGCGTATACGCCAAAATTAATTAAAACACTCGCCTTGGGCGAGTGTTTATTTTTGTAATTGCAAGTATTGCACAGCGAACATAGTCTTTGCATCATGGATACGTTGATTTTTCATAAGTTCAACTGCTTCTTCTAATGAAACTTCCATTAATTCCACAAACTCATCTTCATCTAAAGCTGCTTTATTTTCCTTTTTCTTCAATCCAGTTGCTTTGTATACATATAGAATTTCATCCGCAAAACCAGGTGATGTATAGAAAGATGTAACAAATTCCATTTTGTCACATACATACCCTGTCTCTTCTTCTAATTCACGAGCCGCTGTTACCTCTGGCTTTTCTCCAGACTCTAATTTTCCAGCAGGAATTTCTACAATCTCTTTTTCTAATGCTTTACGGTACTGCTCAACAAGCACGATTTTCTTTTCATCTGTCACAGCAATTATAGCAACCGCACCAGGATGATTGACAATCTCACGTTTACTCACTTCGCCATTTGGCAATACTACATCATCAACACGAACTTTAATAACTTTCCCATCAAAAATTGGTTCGGTTGCAATCGTTCTCTCTGCAAGATTACTCACAATATTTCATCTCCCTATTCTATTTCCTACTTGTTCTTCATACATTTTACCACACTGAAAGGAGCGTGATAAAAATGAAAGTATATATTTTACCAAATCGTATCACGTTGGTCGGAAAGGCTTGGCAAATTCGGCATCAGCTAAAGCAATACGGAAAAGAGTATAAAACTGTAAAAGAATGGATTACAGCAAACAAAAAGTAAACATTTGTCAACCTTCTTCTGCTTTCGTACAATACAAGTAAGGAGGTTGGCCTATGAAAAAACGTCAATTAGGAAACTCAGATTTATATGTTACTGAAATGGGACTCGGTTGTATGTCCCTTGGCACCAATGAACATGAAGCGATCCGCATCATCCATGAAGCAATGGATTTAGGAATTAATTTTTTTGATACAGCAGACTTATACAATTATGGATTAAATGAAGAATTTGTTGGAAAAGCTCTTAAGGGAAAACGCGATCAAATTGTTCTTACAACGAAAGTAGGAAACCGCTGGATTGAGGAGAAAAACGGCTGGTCTTGGGACCCTTCTAAAGCTTATATAAAAGCAGAGGTAAAAGAAAGTTTACGCCGCCTGCAAACGGATTATATTGATTTATATCAACTTCACGGCGGTACAATCGAAGATCCTATCGTTGAAACAATCGAAGCATTTGAAGAATTAAAACAAGAAGGTGTGATTCGTCATTACGGAATTTCTTCTATCCGTCCAAACCTCATTCGTGAATATGCAAAACGTTCTAATATCGTTAGTGTATTGATGGAATATAGTCTTTTAAATCGCCAGCCTGAAGAATGGTTTCCACTACTTCAGGAGCATCAAATTAGCATCATTGCACGCGGACCACTTGCGAAAGGATTGTTAACTGATAACAATGAAAGAAAGATAGAAAAAGTGAAAGAAAAAGATTATCTTTCTTATTCTTATGATGAGTTAATAAAAACATTAACTACTGTAAAAGAAATTACAAAGGAACGTTCGTTAACTGAAACAGCTCTTCAATATTGTTTACATGACCCGATTGTGGCAGCTGTTATTCCTGGCGCTAGCTCCATCCAGCAACTACAAGAAAATGTACAAGCTAACAATCAATCTCCATTAACAACTGAAGAATATAAACAAATTCAAGCAGCTGTTAAATGCGATACATACACAGTACACCGATAAAAAATGCTACCGTAATCGGTAGCGTTTTTTTACATCGTATCGTATTTATCAGGATTTGTTCCAACATGTAAATTGCGATCAAGCGTATCAATTTGTTTGATTTCTTCTTCTGTTAATGAAAAATCAAAAATAGTAAAGTTCTCTTGAATACGCGATGGTGTAACAGATTTAGGGATTGTTACAATGCCACTTTGAATATCCCAGCGTAAAATAATTTGAGCAGGCGTTTTTTCATACTTTTTAGCAATTTCTTGAATAATCGGATGCTGA
This sequence comes from Bacillus sp. 105MF, assembly GCF_000374885.1. Lineage (NCBI taxonomy): Bacteria > Bacillati > Bacillota > Bacilli > Caryophanales > Bacillaceae > Bacillus > Bacillus sp. 105MF. The sequence goes on from NZ_KB895576.1 coordinate 54,880, forward strand.
AATACTTCGCCGCCTCTCATTAACGGGCTCCATGCTTCCATTTGAATTTGTTCATTTTGACAAAAATCACGTAATTCAAACTGTGCAAGCATCGGATGAAGCTCTACTTGGTTCACCATCGGCTTCACATTACAATTTGGCAACAACTGTTCTAAATGGTGCTGATGAAAATTTGAAACACCAATTGCACGTACTTTTCCTTCTTCATATAATTTCTCAAGGGCACGATATGTATCTATGTATTTCCCCCTTATTGGCCAGTGAATCAAATATAAATCTACATAATCCATTTGTAATTCCTTCAAACTTTTGTCAAATGCTTGAAGTGTTGCTTCATAGCCTTGATCGTCATTCCATACTTTTGTCGTAATAAACAATTCTTCACGTGCGATTCCTGATTCACGAATCGCTTCTCCGACACCGCTTTCATTTTCATATACAGTCGCTGTATCAATAGAGCGATATCCAACTTCTAAAGCTGTTTTTACCGCTTGCTTTACTTCTTCTCCCTCTTTTGCTTTATATACACCTAAACCAAGCATCGGCATTTTCACGCCATTATGAAGTGTAGTTGTTGGAATATACATGATAGGCCGTTCCTCCTTCTTCTCTCCTGCGAATTCTATAGACAGGGTGCCGCTAAATTTTATAACCGTCACTTTATTTGAACAAGATTCTTGAAAAAAGTCAAAAAATATATACAGTTAACATAATAATTTTATTAAATAAGACTGTTTCATCTTATAGCTTTTGTAAAAACTCCTCTATTTCAGCTGAAGATTTGAAAATAACAATATTTTTCTCAGCAGATACAGCTTGTATTTTCCCAAAAATAGCAGGTCGTTTCACTTTTGGATACGTCCATACCCACTTCAAGAACTCAAAATCTAATTGTTCTTCACACCCTTCTCCCATATCAGGGCGCGTTTTATTATGATATTGTATCCTTCTTTTTATTACGCGATATAAACATTGTATTCTTGGCAAATCAATAAAGATAATGGTATCTGCTGCCTCTAATCGTATATCCATTGTAAATCCATAGTTTCCATCGATAATCCAAGCTTCCTGCGTTACTAATTCTTTTTGTACCTGTATTTGTTCTTCGCGACTTGCTAGCACCCAATCTTTTTTCCAATAGAGTGCATCAAGATGAAATACTGGAAGTTGTAGTATCTCCCCTAATCGCCGTGAAAAAGTTGATTTTCCAGCTCCCCCAGAACCAATAATCATAATCTTTCTCATCTCATCTCTTCTCTCCCCTTGCAAAAAATAACGCAAGCTTACTCGCTTCCGTTATTTTTTCTCCACTCAAGTGCTTTCTCATCAATGTTACGCACGAAGTCATTCTTTCCTTCTGTATATTGATCTCCATCATATGTGAATTTTTCTGCTAAATCTTTTTTCAATGCCGCATATACCTCTGCCTCTTCACAGTGTGCCATCATATAATCGCGAAATGCTAAATGACGTGTAATTTCCGGATTTCCTGTTCCGAAAACATGTAAATGATACGATCGTTTTTCTTCTGTTCCATGAATAAAAAAGCGGCGACCTGGGATACCATTCTCACCTTTTACAATGTAGCCAAGTTGTTGAAAACATTCATTCCAATGATCTACGCTCTCAATGTTCTCTACTTCCATAATCATATCAACAATTGGCTTTGCTGCGAGTCCCGGTACTGATGTGCTACCAATGTGATGTACTTTCACATGTTCTGGCATCGCTGCTTTTAACCTCTGTGATTCTATTTGAAATTTCTCACCCCAATGGTTTTCATAAGGAACGACTACAATCTTTCTCATCTCAATTCCCCTTTTCTTATCAAATCGCTAAAAAATCATCAGGACAATTGTACTGATGATTTTTTACATTATTTAAAGTCTTTCCAAGTGAGATTACTTTCACTTAATAATTCTTCAAACGATTTATTCTTTTCACGTTCCTTTTGCTCTTTACGCTTTCTTTCTTGTTCTTCTATTTCTTTTTGCTCCGCTCTTACTTGTAATTCTTTCTTCTTACTTTTCAATTGATTCATTAACGATTTATTTAATTGATCACCAATTGTAATGGAATCTTTCTCTGGCTGATTCATTTGCGTTTGTCTTTGCATTTGTCTCTGTTTCTTTTTCTTCATACTGCTCACCTTTTACTTTTTTCTCCATTATAGGGGAAATACCTTACTCTCGACAATAAAAAAGACCATTCACTTTCGATTTCCCTATTATTTTTATTTTATAAAGATGTAAAGAGAAAAATAAAATTTCATTAATTTTTATAATAAAAAGAATTTTTATAGCAATAACTCTCTTAATCTATTAAAATTATGTCGTATGATGTCAGATTATAAAAAAGGGAGAGAAAACTCATGTGGAAAAAAGTCATTCCTGCAGCTTTAGTATTAAGTACAATTACTTTTTCAAGTGTATTTGCTGCACCTCCATCTCAAGTACCAGCAGAACAAAATCGCTACATAGACGTACAAATGCTTGGTATTAACGACCTTCACGGTCAACTAGACACTGTAAAGAAAATTAGCAACAAAGAAGCAGGGGGAGCTGAGTACTTAGCTGCTTATTTACGTGATCGTGAAAAACAAAACCCAAATACACTTATGGTTCATGCTGGCGATATTGTCGGAGCAAGTCCTCCAGTTTCTGCATTATTGCAAGATGAACCTACAATCGAATTTTTAAATGATCTAGGTTTTGATGTTGGAACTATTGGAAATCATGAATTTGACGAAGGTATTAACGAAATGAATCGCCTTATTTACGGTGGGTATCACGAAAAAACAGGGAATTTTAAAGGAGCAAACTTCCCTTATGTTGCTGCAAATTTCTACAATAAATCAACTGGACGCTTATTTCTACCACCATTTACTGTAAAAATGGTACAAGGAGTTCCTGTCGGCTTTATCGGGGTTGTAACAACGGATGTTCCTAACGTTGTTATGCCTACTATGCTAAAAAATGTACAAATTACAGATGAAGTTGAAGCAATTAACACATCCGTAAAACAACTGAAAAAACTAGGTGTTAAATCGATCGTTGTTCTTGCACATAATGGAGGTACAACGGATGATAACGGCGTAACAAATGGCGATATCGTTCGCTTAGCAAATGAGACTGATCCAGAAGTCGATGTCATTTTCGGCGGTCATAGTCACACTTATGTAAATGGAACCGTTAATAACAAACTTGTCGTACAAGCAAATTCTTATGGAATGGCTTTCGCTGATGTCGATGTAAAAATTGATCGTAAAACAAAAGATATTATTGAGAAAAAAGCAGAAGTTGTTACAACCTACCATGAAGGAATAAAACCTGACCAACAAGTGAAAAAGAAAATGGATCAGTATAAAGAAAAAATTGCTCCTCTTGTAAATCAGGTTGTTGGAAAATCTACCGCTCCAATGGATCGTAAACAAAATGCCGCGGGTGAATCCACTCTTGGAAATTTAATTGCTGATGTTCAGCGCTCGACCATGAATACTCAAATTGCCCTCATGAATCCTGGTGGTATTCGCAATGATCTAGATGCTGGCGATATTACCTGGGGAGAATTATATGGCATTCAACCATTTGGGAATCAATTGATAAAAGTTAATTTAACTGGTCAAGACATTCGAGATATTTTAAATCAACAATGGCAAAAAGACATAACAAGAATGCTTCAAATTTCAGGTATTCAGTACACTTGGGATGCGAATAAACCAAATGGTGAAAAAGTTACAAATATCCACTTAACAAACGGAGAAGAGTTAGTTGCCTCTAAAACTTACAGCGTCGTTGCAAATGCCTTTCTAGCTTCAGGCGGTGATGGATTTGTATCCTTTAAAAATGGAAAAGATGCCGAAACAGGACCAACTGATTTCGAGGCGTTAGTGGATTATGTAAAACAAGTAAAAGAACCGATTCAACCTATTATTGATGGGAGAATTCAAAAAGTTAATTAACTTTTCTTTTAAATAAATTTATAAAAAAGAGAGAACCTATATTATTAAATTATGATTTTTCAAAAATTAATCTTTATGATAAGAACCCTGTATTCCATTAGAATACAGGGCTTTTTATTGATCTCTATGGAGAAAGGACATGCAATAAAAATTCACTTTCCCCTAAATCACATTTTAAAGGATATGCACTCAGTATATTGATTTCTCGTAGGATATATGAGCAGGAACTGGGAGGTGAACATATGTATTCTTATTCAAATGATTACAATTTGATATACAGACAAAACGACAAACTAATTCATGACATTGAAAATGCAATTAACGGAGAGTATAGTGCAATAAATTGCTATGCTAAATTAGCTAATTTAGCTCCACAAGATAATGAACGCAATCAAATACTCGAAATCCGACAAGACGAAATAAAACATTTCCAGCAATTTGTACAAATTTATATTCATTTAACCGGTAAACAACCTCAGCCAAAAATTATTGAACAATGTCCAGATTCTTATGTGAATGGATTAGAATTCGCGCTACAAGATGAGCAACGAACAGTCGATTTTTACTTAAAAATTGCAGATGATACTACAGATCAATATATTAAAGAGGCATTTCGTAGAACAGCAGCAGATGAACAAAATCACGCCGTTTGGTTCCTATATTATTTTTTTAAAGCTAAAAAATAATAATTGTTTTATACAAAGCAAATGCCTAATCCATGAAGATTTTCTCATCCCCACCTAACTTCTTTACTTTCACTAAAAACTCTAACTATCCACAAATTGCTAGATAAAAATACAGAGGATACATGCTCTTACATTGAACATAGTATCCTTTCTTTCATTTATCCTGATACAATTCATCAGCTTCTTCATATTTTCGCAAAAATTCTATCAACGCTTCTTCTACAATTCTAGATTTATGAATACCTGTTGCAGCCGATACAACGTCTAGTTTCTCTAAAATTTCCGTACATATAGAAAAAGTACGTTTTTTCTTTTCATTACTTTTGACTATTTTGGGGATAATAAGTTCCTCTCGTTTTCGCAATAATTCATAAATATTTTGCAATTGTTCATAAATCAAAACCTGATAATCTGTTTTTACATATTGAAGCGCAGTAGCTTCTTGAAGATATAAATGGCGGGGCTCTTCTCCCTCTCCAATGAATATTCGTTTCTTCTGTTCGCCATCATATTCATATCCAAGCACTCTTAACTTTTTCGACAATGCATATGGGCTCATGTCGAGGCGTTTCGCAATAATAGCAAGTGGTTCACGTTTGTTTAAGCAATCTATAATTTCTCCAACCGTCACTTTCTTCCCCCTCTCCCTGAGCTCTCATAGTTGAAATACAGTCGGCATGTTATGATACAATAATTTCTTAATAGTATATGCAAAATCGTACACCCTTGCGATACATACCATTAGAGAAAAGGAGGTTTTTTATATGCTGTTTCGTAGCCACACTCCACAGTTTTACAACGAATTTAAGAATCCAACTTCAAATAGCGTCGCTACGATAGAAAGCATGACGATTAACAAGCATCAGCAATCTCTACTCATTCGTGGTCAAGACGTAAATCAACCTATTTTATTATGCTGTCATGGCGGTCCTGGCACGGCACAAATTGGATTCATTCGCCATTTTCAAAAAGATTTAGAAAAGCACTTTATTGTTGTCAATTGGGATCAACGTGGAGCAGGAAAATCTTTTTCTTGGCGGGATATAAAAGCACCTTTCACAATTGAACAATTTGTTTTAGATGCACTTGAAGTAATAAAATACCTTCTTTCTCGCTTCAAAAAACAAAAACTATTTCTCGCTGGACATTCTTGGGGAAGTATTATCGGTCTACAAATTGCAAATCAATATCCAGAATACATCGAAGCCTACATTGGCATCGGTCAGATTGTACATATGAAGCAAAACGAAGAATTGCTCTATCAGCATTTAATTCATTCTGCAAAAAAACATGGACACGAGCGGGCATTGACCTCTCTAACAAAACTAGGAAAACCTCCTTTTCTAGATATGCGGCGTCTTATCATTCAAAGGAAGTGGCTCGGTACATTTGGAGGAGCAGTTCAAAACGGGACTTCGTTTTCTTTCATTCGTAAAGGGCTATTTTCTTCAGAATATACATTGCTAGATTGGGTGAGATTTCTCGCAGGAAATATGAAATCTGGGGCATTATGGGAAGAAATGCTGACAGTAGATTTCTTTTCTTCAATCTCAAAACTTTCCGTACCTGTTTATTTTTGTTCTGGTCGTTTCGACTATCAAACACCTTATGCACTCGTTCAACAATATTGCGATACAATTCAAGCACCCATCAAAAAAATGATTTGGTTCCCAAACTCTGCTCATTCACCAAATTTAGAAGAACCTAAACTGTTTGCAAAGTCTTTATGCTCTATTAAACAAGAGCTATCTTTTCTGCACTAGTAATCGTTATACCTTTTACATTTCACAGAAAACATTTTATAATTACATGTTGCAACTTTACTCAAGTTAGTAAGCATTTCTATCCAGAATAAGCTGCACAAACAGAAAAAGATCAGGGAGATTACATTTATTATGAACGCTGTACTCATCGCAGTAGCAGTGATGCTACTGCTTAGTTTATTACGTGTCCAAGTCATTGTCGCTATTATCGTCGGTGCCTTAACAGGTGGACTAATTGGTGGACTTGGAATTTCAGAAACAATCAATACTTTTACTACGGGTCTTGGAAACAGTGCTCCAATCGCTTTAAGTTACGCCATGCTCGGAGGATTTGCTATTTCTCTTTCCAAAACAGGTCTGCCCGACGCTATGATTCATACTGCACTGAACTTAGTTGGTAATGAAAAAGACACACAAAAGCAAACATATTCAAAAATACTCATTTTATTTATTATTTTGGCAATGGCTTGTTTTTCACAAAATGTTATTCCGGTTCATATTGCTTTTATCCCTATCCTAATTCCAGCGCTTTTAAAAGTACTAAATGAACTGAAAGTGGACCGCCGGCTTGTTACATGTATTATTACATTCGGATTAATCACTCCTTACATGTGGGTTCCAGCCGGATTTGGAAAAATTTATCACGATGTACTACAAACAAATGCACAGCAAAGCGGACTTACATTTGATGTAGCGCTTATCCCAAAAGCAATGACAATTCCAGCAATAGGAATGATTATCGGTCTATGTATCGCTGTTTTCATTACATATCGTAAACCACGTACTTATCACACCGAACCTATTCATGCCGCATCTGATGAAGCCGCTCCTTATACAAAAAGAAGCATTTCCTTTGGGTTATTGTCTATTATCGCAACACTAAGTGTGCAGCTAGCAACAGAATCCATGATTTTTGGCGCACTAGCTGGAATCATTGTATTATCCGTTAGTGGTAGCCTTCCTTTAAAAGAAGCTGATGCTATTTTAACAAGTGGTATGCGAATGATGTCATTTATCGGTTTCGTCATGATTTCTGCCGCTGGATTCGGAGCAGTTCTTCGGAAAACAGGGCATGTTGAATCACTTGTTCAGACAAGCGTCAATTTAATTGGAAACAGCAAACCGCTCGCTGCCTTTCTTATGCTTGTTATCGGTCTGCTCGTTACGATGGGAATCGGTTCTTCCTTTTCTACCATTCCGATTTTAACAACCATCTTCGTCCCGCTATGTATCCAACTTGGGTTTAGCCCGATGGCAACCATCGCGATTATCGGTACAGCTGGTGCATTAGGTGATGCTGGTTCTCCAGCATCTGATAGTACACTAGGACCTACCTCAGGTTTAAATGCTGATGGCAGGCATCATCATATATGGGATACGTGTGTCCCAACTTTTCTTCACTACAATATTCCGTTACTTATATTCGGCTTTATTGCTGCTATAACATTATAAAAAAGGTGCGTTTACTAGACGCACCTTTTACTTTGTAGATTCTCGTTCGATTAATATAAACTCTTGCTTCACTTCCTCAAGTTTTACTTGTTCCTTTTTCATTTTCCCTACCAATCTTTGTACAGCTAATACTCCTCGCCTTTCAAAACAACTTCCAATTGTTGTCAAAGACGGCGTAACCCATTCACCTTGTAAACTTCCCTTAAAACCAATGACTTGCAAATGATTCGGTATATGGAGATCAAGAGCATTCGCCGCGCGAATTGTAGCAATTGCAATCGCATCGCTAGCAGCTACTATACCATCTATATAAGGATGCTTCCGTAATAATTCAGCAATTTGACTTTCCTCATCTTGTCCCTTTATTTTTTCTTCTCGATAAGCAATTCCTTCATCCCAAACAGCATCTAAAAAACCAGCAGTGTGCTCTTCCATTGCTTCGTCTTCTATCTTATCCCCAATATAAGCAAGAAAATGACAACCTTTTTCTTTCAATACAGTAACGGCCTTTCTACCACTTTCATAATATGTAGAAATAGATGCTGCCTCTGTTCCGCCCTCAAGTACAACAAATGGAAGGGAAAGTTGCTTCACATGCTCAAATACATCTTTCGTCATAATAACGCCAGCAATATTATTTTGCATTAATATATCTATATATCCTGTTTTATTTTCTGTATTACAAATAACAATTTGATATCCTTCTTTATATGCAGCCTCTTCTACTGAACGAAGTAATGTTATATAGGATGGATCTTCTAAATTTGATACTAATATAGCAATCATTGTCGAAGATTTTTTAAATAACGCCTTCGCTACAGCATTTGGTTTATACTGTAGTTCTTCAATTGCTTGTTTTACTTGTTTTACTGTATCCTCATGAACATACCCTTTTTCATTAATGACTCGTGAAACGGTTGCGACTGAAACACCGGCCAATTTTGCAACATCACGTATGGTTGCCACATCGTCACCCCTTAATATGGTAATAGCTTACAATTTAAACCTAAAACAAAGTAGGGTATTCGTCAAGGTTATTATTTTATATTTCTGAAAATTGTTACATAAAATACTTCTTACATTTTCCATCTTCAACATATATAAAGATGGATTTTATAAATTCATTTTTTCTAGTTGAATTTCATGTAAAATCGCGATGTTATCATAGCCAATAAGCGGAATTTCTCGCTTTATCTTCCTTGCTTCCTTGACCGCATCAATATATAAATTCGTCATCATAAAACCACGTTTCTGATAAAAACGAAGTGCGTTTGTATTATCATTTGTTGTAATAAGCCACACCTTTTTACAACATTGTTTTTTTGCAATATCAATTACGTACTCTACAAGCTTAGTTCCAATTCCCTTGTTCTCCTTAAAGCTATCTAAAGAAACAATCTCACAATCATTTTCTTTTATTTCATATGTAATGATTCCTATTATTCTGTTATCTTCAGTTGCAATAAAACCAGGCAATTGATCTAACTGATGTGCTCTTTCACGTGAAACCATCAACGTGCTTCCCCAATTTTCATGCATAAAAAGTTCAATTGTTTTTCTCATTTCCACTGTGATTTTTTGTATTCGAATCATGTCCCACTCTCTCCCCCTTTTACATCATTATGATACAATATAAGTGTATCATATGCAGAGATATTTGGAGGATGAGGGAAGATATGAAACGTTTTTTTACAGCATTGCTAACCATAATAGGAGCATTAATTGGTATCGGCATTTTCTTTACCAATAAAGTAATGTATTTAAAGAAAAAAACAGAGGAAGAAATTTTAGAACGTGAAACAAAAAAACACTTTCGCTTAGAGGATTTTAACGCCATTCCAAAAGAAGAGGTTCGTATCCCGTCTCAATTTAAATACGACCTTCACGGCTACTACATTTCTGCAGGCAATTCTAATAAATTTATGATTTTTTGCCACGGTGTAACCGTAAATAAAATAAACTCTGTCAAATATGCAAATTTATTTTTAAACAGAGGCTACAATGTATTTATTTATGATCATCGTCGCCATGGTAAAACAGGTGGTAAAACGACAAGTTATGGCTATTACGAAAAATATGATTTAAAGACGGTAGTTGACTGGCTCAAAGACCGTTTTGGTACAAATATTATACTTGGTGTTCATGGAGAATCAATGGGAGCAGCGACATTGCTGCAATACGCAGGTATGGTGGAAGACGGTGCTGATTTTTACATTGCAGATTGTCCATTTTCTGACTTCTACGAACAATTACACCATCGCTTAAAAGTCGAGTTTCATTTACCAAAATGGCCACTACTACCATTGGCAAATGCCGTTTTAAAAGTACGAGACGGTTATACAATACGTGAAGTTTCTCCTATCGATTGTGTAAAAAACATAAATAATCCAGTCCTTTTTATTCATAGTAAAGACGATGACTATATTTTATGTGATATGACAAAAGCCCTTTATGAAGCAAAAGAAAATAATAAACAGCTCTTTATTGCAGAACACGGTGCACACGCTTGCTCTTATAACGAAAATAAACAAGAGTATGAGGATGCCGTTGATCAATTCTTAGAAACATATGTAAAAGAAACAAAAAACAGGCTTGCATAAGCCTGTTTTTTCATATTACTGCGCTAAAACATCTGTAACTTGTTCCATATTTTCAGAAATCCATTTTACCGCTTCATCAAGCGTTTGAAATTCTGTCGTTTGAAATGTTACCTCATCTTGCAAAAGCCACACATCTTTTGCTTCTTGTCCCACACCTGCAATCGACCAATGAAGTAAGCTATATGGATGATTATCATTTAAAAACGATGCCCAAGTGCGCTCATTTGCAATATTTTGTAATGTACGTAATTGTTTATTCATGTTTCGTCACCTTACTGTATTTCAGTTATAAACGTTATTATAACATTCTCTGCCCCTACACACAAAGAACTGTTTTCTTATTGTCAAGTGCTTCCTACAATTATATGATGAACATAAGCGTTTGAGAGGAGGGGAATAACGTTGGCAAAAGTTCAAATTAAAGTAAATGATAATGGTTCATTTCGCATTACAGGGGATGTGGAATTAATCGACTCACAAGGGAATGCTTTCCCGGCAAAACCTGCATTTTCTTTATGTCGCTGCGGCTTATCAAAAAATATGCCTTATTGCGACGCTTCGCATAAAGGCATATTTGAATCTGTTGTTCGAGCACCAAAGGGAGAATAATGATATAAGAAGCACGCGCAATGACTTGCGCGCGCTTCTTATATATGCCCTATATAAAAACCTAAAAATGCTGAAAAAATGCCTAGCATATAACTCATTATTAAATACAATACAGCCTTTTGTCCTTCTCGCTTATGTATCAATTGAACAATTTCAAGCTTAAATGTTGAAAAAGTAGTAAATGCTCCCATAAATCCTGTTCCGCATAATAATAGCCATGTACTACTCACCTCAGCTCCATACAATAGACCTAGTAAAAATGAGCCTAATATATTTACAAATAGTGTTCCATATGGAAACAAGCTTCCGTACTTTTCTTTCATTGCATTACTAATAGAAAATCTAGCAATTGCTCCAAAAAAACCACCGATTCCTACAAGCAATATATTCATAGTGCTCCTTCTTTCTTCATGCTTTTTTCATATAATGCATTTCCAAGATAAAATCCAAATAAAGAAAAGAGCAATCCTCCAACTACACTTGTACTTACATAATAAAATGCCATAAGAAACGCTTCATGCTGCATGAATTTCAACGTCTCTACGTTAAATGTTGAAAAAGTGGTAAAAGAACCAATCATTCCTGTTCCAATGCTACTCATTATCACTTGTGAAACATGTTTCATACGAAACAAATACATCGTTAAAAATGCCAATAAAAAACTACCAATCATATTCGCTGACCATGTTGCCAGCGGAAAAGAATCGACTGAATGAATACCAGCCCATTGTCCTAATTCGTATCGTGCTAAAGCTCCAACAATACCACCGATTCCTACTGCAATATATTTCATATTTCCACCTCGTTTACATATACTGAAATCTTTCCCATACTATATATACATTTTGATTCTCCAACATTTAAGTCGCGGCTATGAAAACAAAAGCAGACCTCCATTTATTTTCTCCTTTTGTTTAACATGGCATGGGGTGAACCGCCTCGGACTCTCTCTCCTCCCCTAAAAAGAAAAGGTTTTCTATCAAGTTTTCAATTTGTATTTATATAGTATAACAAAATTAATTTTCCCCTTCATTTTCATACAATTCTTCACATTCGAATATTTTTTACTATCCCTTTTTCTTTTTTGTGCTATAATGTGAGCAAACAGCATCCTTCGGGGTCGGGTGAAATTCCCAACCGGCGGTGATGAAGTGCACACTTCTAAGTCCGTGACCCGTTTCCAACTCGGAAACGGTGGATCTAGTGAAATTCTAGGGCCGACAGTATAGTCTGGATGGGAGAAGGATATGTTTTCTAGTGCTTATATAGCGAATACACTTTTATTTTGGCGTACACATTTTTACTGATTCGTTTTGAATCACTGTATATGTTTTATTTCATATACCTATTTTTCTATGCTGAAATAAAAAGATACGACTAGCGTATAAAAAATTGATAGTTTGCTAGGCTTTTTTCTCGTGCAAAAATATCAATTATCGTTAGGCTTCTTTCCTATACTCTCGTATTCGAACTATATTACTAGAAATCACGTCTCCCAAACCCCAAGGATACTATTATCCTTGGGGTTTTTTGATTTTTCTTAGGAGAGGTGAAAAGAATGACAGACCAAGAATATATGAGGATTGCCTTGCAATTAGCACAAAGTACTGCAGGTCAAACAAGTCCAAATCCAATGGTCGGTGCTGTTGTTGTAAAAGATGGAAACATCGTTGGAGTGGGAGCGCATCTGCGTGCAGGTGAAGAACACGCTGAAGTTCACGCTCTTCGTATGGCCGGTGATCAAGCAAACGGATCTACTGTATATGTAACGTTAGAGCCGTGTAGTCACTTTGGAAAAACTCCACCGTGCTGCGATCTACTTATTGAAAAAAAGGTGAAACGTGTTGTAATTGCCACACTTGATTGCAATCCGCTCGTTTCAGGTAGCGGCGCAAAACGTTTGCAAAAAGCTGGTATTAGCGTAACTACTGGTGTTCTCGAAGAAGAGGCCACCGCATTAAACCGGTACTTTTTCCACTATATGAAAACGAAACTGCCGTTCGTAACAATAAAAACAGCGATGAGTTTAGACGGAAAAATAGCGACCTCTACAGGAGAAAGTAAATGGATTACAAGTGAAACTGCGCGCATGGATGTTCATCAATATCGCCATACGCACGATGCCATCCTTATCGGAGTGAATACTGTCATATCTGATAATCCATCTTTAACAACACGCCTTCCAAACGGCGGCAAGCATCCGATTCGTATTATTTTAGATACACATTTACGAACTCCGCTATCCTCTCATGTCATTACAGACGAGATGGCACCAACATGGATTATTGTTGGAAAAGATGTAAATAAAGAAAAAATAGCGGGCTACGAATCTCAGGCGGTATCTGTACTTCAAATGAAGACGAGCCAAATTGAAATACGCGACCTTCTCCTCCTTCTCGGTGAGAAACAAATCCTTTCACTCTTTGTTGAAGGTGGACAATCGGTACACGCGAGCTTTTTAGAAACAAAGTGTTTCAATGAAATTGTGACCTATATAAGTCCAAAATTAATCGGCGGAAAAGATGCTCCAACTATGTTTGGTGGCACCGGCTTTATAAAACTGCAAGATGCAATTTCCTTGCAAATTCAAGAGATGAAACAAATTGGTGATGATATAAAAATCGTTGCTAGTGTGCGAAATGAGGTGCCTGCATGTTTACAGGAATTGTAGAAGAACTTGGAACTGTTTCGAATATCAGGCAAAGTGGAGAAGCGATGAAGCTAACAATTACAGCAAACACAATCTTGTCAGACGTAAAACTAGGAGACAGTATTGCTGTAAATGGGATCTGTTTAACCGTCACTTCTTTTACAGCGTCTTCTTTTACTGTTGATGCGATGCCTGAAACGGTGCGAGCGACATCATTACGTATGCTCGGCACCAGTTCTAAAGTAAATTTAGAACGAGCAATGGCTGCAAACGGACGCTTTGGTGGACATTTCGTCACAGGGCATATCGATGGAATTGGAACCATTTTAAATAAAAAACAGCACTACAATGCTATATATTACAAAATTGGAATTCCAGATGATTTACTCCGTTATTGTTTACAAAAAGGGTCCATTGCTGTTGATGGCACAAGTTTAACAATATTTGATATAGATGAATCTTCCATTACAATCTCGCTCATTCCACATACCGTAAGCGAATCTATCATTGGTAAAAAAGCGGCGGGAGATATTGTGAATATTGAATGTGACATGATTGGAAAATATATCGAACGTTTTATTTCAAAGCCAACAAAGCGAAGCACTTCAGTTACAGAAAGCTTTTTACAAGAAAACGGATTTCTATAAGGAGGAAGCACAATGTTTCATCGTATTGAAGAAGCACTAGAAGATTTAAAACAAGGAAAAGTCGTCATCGTATGTGATGATGAAAGCCGTGAAAACGAAGGAGATTTCATCGCTTTAGCAGAGAACATTACACCAGAAACAATTAATTTTATGATTACACATGGCCGTGGCCTTGTCTGTGTACCGATTACAGAACAATATGCGGAACGCTTACAGTTAGAGCCTATGGTTTCTCATAATACAGATTCTCATCATACTGCGTTTACAGTAAGCGTTGACCATATTTCTACAACAACAGGTATTAGTGCTTACGAACGTGCAACGACTGTGCGCGAATTATTAAATCCGGATTCAAAAGGAACAGATTTTAATCGTCCGGGTCATATCTTTCCTTTAATCGCCAAAGAAGGTGGAGTCCTGCGCCGCGCTGGGCATACAGAGGCAGCTGTTGATTTAGCAAAATTATGTGGCGCAGAACCAGCCGGAGTTATTTGTGAAATTATAAATGAAGACGGCACGATGGCACGTGTTCCTGATTTAGTACAAGTTGCAAAACAATTTAATATAAAAATGATTACGATTGAAGATTTAATCGCCTATCGCCGCCATCATGAAACGCTCGTGACAAGGGAGATTGAAATTACATTACCGACAGATTTCGGTACATTTCATGCAATCGGTTATTCCAACTCATTGGATCAGAAAGAACATATCGCTCTCGTAAAAGGAGACATTTCTACTGGTGAACCTGTTCTCGTTCGTGTGCATTCTGAATGTTTAACTGGCGATGTTTTCGGTTCATGCCGCTGTGACTGTGGTCCACAGCTTCATGCTGCTCTTTCTCAAATTGAACGCGAAGGAAAAGGTATTCTTCTTTATATGCGCCAAGAAGGCCGCGGGATTGGCTTGCTGAATAAGCTCCGTGCATACAAATTACAAGAAGAAGGATTAGATACTGTTGAGGCAAATGAAAAACTAGGATTTCCTGCCGATCTTCGCGATTACGGTATTGGTGCCCAAATCTTAAAAGATCTAGGGTTACAGCAATTGCGTTTATTAACGAATAATCCAAGAAAAATCGCAGGTTTGCAAGGTTATGATTTAGAAGTTGTCGAACGCGTACCATTGCAAATGCCAACAAAAGAAGAAAACAAAACATATTTACAAACAAAGGTAGAAAAATTAGGTCACCTATTAAACTTATAATCTATTAATTATAATTAAAGGAGAGATATATTATGGTATTCGAAGGTCATTTAGTTGGTACAGGATTAAAAGTAGGGATTGTTGTTGGACGTTTCAATGAATTTATTACGAGCAAACTACTAGGCGGTGCACTAGACGGTTTAAAACGACATGGTGTAGAAGAAAATGATATTGATGTTGCATGGGTTCCAGGCGCATTTGAAATCCCATTAATCGCAAAGAAAATGGCAAACAGCGGCAAATACGATGCTGTCATTACACTAGGTACAGTCATTCGCGGTGCTACAACTCATTATGATTATGTTTGTAATGAAGTTGCAAAAGGTGTTGCCTCTTTATCATTACAAACAGACATCCCAGTTATTTTCGGCGTATTAACGACTGAAACAATTGAACAAGCAATTGAACGTGCTGGTACAAAAGCTGGCAACAAAGGATATGAATCTGCAGTTGCTGCGATTGAAATGGCTCATTTATCAAAACAATGGGCATAAAAAAAGAGGCTTTCGCCTCTTTTTTCTTCTATTTATTTTCCCACTTTTTTCCGCACATCTTTTATCAATTCAGCCATCGTTTTTCCTTCTGTCTTAATACGAAGATTTTGAGCTGTTTTCCAGACATTTTCTCGCTTCTTTTCTTCCTCTACAATATGTAGCTCTTTTCTTACTTCTTTTAGATCCTTCCCTTCAGTTTCAATACCAAAATGCTCAGCTTTTGTTCGAAAATGCTGTTCGATTCTTTGCTGCATTTCTTTCTGTTCCGGATTTTCAGCTGCCTTAACAGGATCGGTGCTTATTGCCTTTAATAAAATAAGAAAGGTCATAATAGCTAGTATATATTTGTGCATTTGAAATCCTCCAACCCGAAATAAATTACACCTTTACTATGTACAATTACAGGGTGGAAAATTCGCCCACACAATTAAATTTTTTACTAAAAAGCTACTTATCTGAAGGACTAGAGGTACTTTATTACATTTTATTTACAATAAAATTTCACGAAAGACTACATTCATAAAGCTACAATCAATTTTTATTCATCTCTTAATTAAGTAACATCGTTCAAAACTTGAACGGTGTTGAAATAAGCTAAATTTCTAAGAAAGCTAATGTTAATATTTCACAATTATTGCTTAATTAAGACGAAGTAATAGAAAACGTTCACAAGAAAAAACGACTTTTTTAACATTTAATTATTAATCTTCCTAACATTCAAGATCACTGTCATCCATACTATATGGGCAAAAATCTTCTTGAATAAATCGCACTGCATTTAAAGCGATTATCTGTGCAGGCATAGAAGGATTACCATCTGGCAATCTAAGTTGCCGCCCAATTACTTGCTCTATTTTAGACAAAATATTAAATGAAAACTTATTATCAGTAGCTAAGGTAAGTGCATTCACCACAGAAGGATTACTTAATTGATTCGTCATATTTGTCCCTGCTTCAAGAACTAGCACGGAAGTACATTTATCATCTGTCAATTCTTTAGCGATTACCCCTCCGGTAGTTCCAGCACCAATCACAATATAATCGAAATATTTTTTTATTTACCTTTTTATTTCAATCACCCCTCCTTCATTTTCCATATGTGTTATTTATTAGTGGAAAAAGGTGTTTGTACACAAAAGAAAATATTTTCCTTTGTAATGGAAACCATAAAACAGCCATCCTTTCATAAATATTCCATGAAAAAATGGCTGTTTTGTATAAACTTTATTCGATTATTCTAATCTACAAAGGGGCTTTCCCCCTCATTGTTACAGCGCACATTCCTCAATCTCAAACCCTAAATCTTCAATCATATTCCAATCTGCTGTTGGCTCTTGCCCCTCTGTTGTTAAATAATCACCAACAAAGATTGAATTTGCTGCGAATAAGCCAAGCGGCTGCACAGATCGCAAATTAATTTCGCGACCACCGGAAATTCGAATTTCTTTTGATGGATTGACAAATCGCATCATCGCTAGTACTTTTAAACATTCTACTGGTGTTAATTCTTTCTGTCCTTCAAGCGGTGTTCCTTTTACAGCAACAAGGAAGTTACATGGAATAGAATCCGCATCTATACGTTGTAATTCAAGCGCAATTTCAACGCGCTGCTCTTTCGTTTCCCCCATTCCAAAAATCGCACCAGAACATGGGGAAATACCCGCTTGCTTTGCTTTTTCTACTGTATCTACACGATCATCATACGTATGTGTTGAGCAAATGCTATCATAATTGTTTGCATGTGTATTTAAGTTATGGTTATAACGGTGAACACCTGCTTCTGCTAAGCGTCCTGCTTGATCCTCATTTAAAAAACCTAAGCAGCAGCAAATTTTCAAATCCGTTGTTTCACGGATTTCTTTCACTGCACCGATAACATGATTTACTTCTTTATCAGTTGGACGACGACCAGATGCAACAATACAGTATGTACCCGCTTTACGGCGA
Organism: Bacillus sp. 105MF; assembly: GCF_000374885.1. Taxonomy (NCBI): domain Bacteria; kingdom Bacillati; phylum Bacillota; class Bacilli; order Caryophanales; family Bacillaceae; genus Bacillus; species Bacillus sp. 105MF. The sequence continues at coordinate 72,895 of NZ_KB895576.1, forward strand.
ATTGCTTCGTGTGCACCTTCAATAATTTTTTCCTGTGTTAACCATGCATACTTATCGATTGGTGCCTCTGAAACGATAGACTGTGAGCAATACCCACAATCTTCTGGGCATAATCCAGACTTCGTATTAATAATCATATTTAATTTTACTTTTTTACCAAAATGATGATGACGTATGATATAAGCTGCATTCATAATCTCTAATACTTCTGTATCATCTGCTTCTAAAATAGCTATCGCTTCTTCTTTCGTTATACTTCTGCCCTCTACTACTTCAGATGCAATTTGCTTCCAATCTACTTTTGTTTGTACTTGTTTCATTTCTTCTCTTCCCCTCTTTTTCAATATACGCAAATAAAGCATGGTACGTTGCTACAATTTGCCCTTCTTCCGTGAAATCTTTTTCGTATATGCGGAGCATAGTTCGAAAGATAGACGGGCTTTGACAGTAAGATTCTGCATTGCTATTCGTCGCGCCTACTTTCCGAATCGATTGCAGAAACTCACGAACTGTAGCAAACTTCTCTATGTAACATGTTTCAGAAACATGAACATCCCCTGTTACACTTTCACATACATCTTGCAGCTGTTCTCTCGTTAAAAAATGTTGTCCAACAGATGCATCATTTTGCATATTTCTTTCTTCTTTAGCACTTTGAAATGCCGTATGAAGTTCTTGAAATGTTTGCTCTCCAAATGTTGAAAATAACAACAAGCCACCCTCAAATAAATGATGATGATATAAACGTTTCACCGTTGTTTGCAAATCGTTTAGCCATTGAAATGTTGCACTTGAAATAATGACATCAAATGACTCACTTAATGTAAGATGTTCAATATCTTCACACCGAAATGTCACAGATTCCACGTGATTTCTCGTTTTCGCAACAGCAATCATACTTTCAGCAAAATCAATTGCAGTAATTGCTGCATTTGGAAAGGAACCAGCTAATTGCTCAGTCAAATAGCCTGTGCCACATCCGAGTTCTAAAATACGGATGGACGACATCTTGTGATAGTGTTTTTTCATTATAGAAATTAATTGTTGCACCATCTTTTTTTGTACACTTGCATATTGATCATAGGATACAGCTGCCCCATTAAATCGTTTTTGTAATAACGTTTTATTGATCATTTTGTATCCCCTCTACAAACTGGATGATTTCATTTGCGCAATATTCGGAATCAGTTACACAAAGTGCATGCCCAGCTCCATTTATTACTTTAAGCGCCCCATTCGTATTTTCTTGTATATAGCGAGCAGCAGATAGTGGACATATCGCATCCTGTTCTCCATGAAGAAGTAATACCGGCATCTTTACATGCTTTAACTGACTTCTCATATCCATCTCTATTAAATAATCAAGTCCCAGCTGTAAAGATTCAATGAAATCACCTTGAAAACGTTCTGCAATGTCTTCAAATTGTTCACTATCTTTTATCTCTTGTTTTGTAAACATACTTTTATAGAAACGCTCCAATGTGTGGTCCTTTCGCTTCACTAAACTTCTTTTCATCCGCTCTACAAAAAGAAGTTTCCATCCACTCTCGTAATTTTCATCCACTGTAAACTTTGCTGTACCACCTATTAGAATCATCCCTTTTACCCGCACTCTATCACATGCTTGAAGGGCAGCTAATGCACCAAGTGACCATCCAATCAAAATCACATCCTGCCCTCTTGCAGCTTCTGCTACTCGTTCTGCAAACTCACTAAGTTCTTTTACACCACGCCATTCAACATGCCAGACAGAATATTCCTGAAAATATGGAAGTAATGGATCCCATACTTGTTTTTCCATCCCCCATCCAGGAATGAAAATAAGCTCGGGCTGTTTCATCTCATTCCCCCTCTTCTTTACCAATTCGAATGATTTGCTCAATAGCCCATTGTAAGTCAGCTTTTGTATGTTCAGATGTAACTGCGAATCGGATTCGCGAACTATTATATGGAACAGTTGGTGGCCTGATAGCAATTGCAGCAATTCCTGCCTCCTGCAGTTTTTCACTAAAATGTAGCGTAGCTTCATTCGACGCCACAATAATTGGTACTATATGTGTTGAACTATCACCAATATTGAAACCAACTTCTTCTAAAGCATTGCGGAAATAAGCTCCATTTTCTAAGAGCCGCTGCCGTCTTCCCTCATCTTCCTTCACAATTTCAATTGCACGTTTCATTGCGCCAAGTGTCCCTGGCGGTAATGCTGTTGTGAAAATGAAGCTTCTCATCGTGTTTTTCATATAATCGATACAAATTGCATCACCTGCTAAATAAGCTCCATAACACCCTAGCGCTTTACTAAACGTTCCCATATGAATGTCGATTCCTTCAGAAAGTCCCTGCTCTACATGCGCTAAACCAGCACCATGCTTTCCATATATTCCACCTGCATGCGCCTCATCAACCATCAATAATGCTCCATATTTTTCTTTCAGCATAATCAACTCTTTTAGATGCGCAACATCTCCATCCATGCTGAAAACCGTGTCTGTTACGATTAACTTTCGCTTTGCGACAGGTGCCATCCGCAACAATCTTTCCAAATATTCTAAATCATTATGTCGATATCTTTTATGTTCTGCACCGCTAAGCATAATCCCATCAACAATGCTGGCATGATTTAACTTATCGCTAAAAACAATATCGTGACGCCCAACTAAAGAAGAGATTGCCCCGACATTTGCTGAATATCCACTGTTCACAATGATTGCTTTTTCAGTTTCTTTCCAATCACAAACACTCTGTTCGACCTCTTCATATAGTGCATAATTTCCTACAACAAGTCGTGATGCTGTCGCTCCTACTCCATATTCCTTTGTCGCTACAATAGACGCTTCTTTTAATCGTCTATCTCCCGCCAAGCCTAGATAGTTATTCGAAGCTAAATTTAACATACGTTTTCCATTCCTAATAAGCCATGGTTCTTCAACTTGCTCAGTCATAACTACATGTCGATATTGTGATTTCTCTTTCAAACGATCTAAACTAGAGTGAAAGTGTAGATTCCACGTTTGATCCATGTTTGACGAACTCCTCTAAATTTGAAATCGTAATATTCTCTTCTGCTGCTCTCAATAGTTCTTCACGCGTAAACCCTTCTTGAAGCTCTGGTAGTAAACCCAAAACCGGAATACCACTTAACTCCTCAATCATTTCTTTATTCTCTTGCACACGTTCCTTCTCACATTCCTTACAGCCGGATAAAATAACACCCGCAACTGTTAAACCATGGGCTTTCGCATACGAAATCGTTAAAACGGTATGATTCACAGTACCTAACGCCGGACGCGCGACAATAATAAGTGGTAATTTCAATTCCTTTGCAAAATCAACCACTAAAGCATCTTCTGTATATGGGACTGCAAGACCACCTGCACCTTCTACAAGCAAACTATCAAATTCTGTCATTAACTCATTATAATGAGCCGTAATTTGTGCTAGTGTCACAGTTCTTCCTGCTCGCCGCATTGCCAATCTTGGCGCGAGAGGTTCTTCAATAGAATAAGGACAAATGCGATCAGCCTCTGTCATTACTCCTGATGCCATTTTCAATCTAACTGCATCCCCTTCTGGATTCGAAGCGATGTGCCCGCTTTGCAATGGTTTATATATCCCTGCGTTATACCCGCGATTTCTAAATACTCCTGCTAATGCACCTGTAACAACTGTTTTTCCCACTTCCGTATCCGTTGCCGTTATAAAAAAGCCACCCATTATTCTCCCTCCGTAACATCTGCAATTGCTTGATATAAAATGTGCAGCATTTCATCAATCTCATCTACTTGAGATGCTAACGGTGGCATAAATACAATGGTATTACCAAGCGGACGTAAAATCATTCCTAGTTCTCTTGATCGCTTACACACTTCCACGCCTACTCGCTCCGTCCACTCAAACGGCTCTTTCGTTTCTTTATTTTTCACAAGTTCAATTCCTACCATCAATCCACACTGACGAATATCTCCAACATGTTTGTATTCATAAAGTGCTTCCAATTGTTTCCCTACATATTCTGCTTTGTATGCAACATCTTTTACTAGATTTGTTTTTTCATAAAGTTCTAAATTAGCAATTGCAACTGCGCAACCTAATGGATTGCCGGTATAACTATGACCATGGAAAAATGTTTTCTGCTCTTCATAGCTACCTAAAAAAGCATCATAAATTTCATCTGTTGTCACAGTAATAGCTACCGGTAAATACCCACCGGTTAAGCCTTTTCCAGCTGTTAAAATATCCGGTGTAACATTTTCATGTTCACAAGCAAACATTTTTCCAGTACGACCAAATCCCGTTGCCACCTCATCTGTAATAAATAAAACATTATATTTTGTACAAAGATCTCGAAGACCTTTTAAATATCCTTTCGGCATTGTAATCATACCGCCTGCACCTTGCATTAACGGCTCTACAATAATAGCTGCAATCTCATCATGTTTTTCTTTTAATAACTTTTCCATTTCTTCCAAATGTTTTTGAACAATTTGTTCTTTGTCATCCCCATAAGGAGAACGATATGTATATGGATATGGCATTTTTATTGCTTCAAATAAGAGCGAACTGTACACTTGGTGAAACAAGTCAATCGCTCCTACTGAAACAGCTCCAATTGTATCTCCATGATATGCTTTTTTTAATGTAATAAACTTTTGTTTTTTAGGTTTTCCTTTATGCTGCCAATATTGAAAAGCCATCTTAATTGCAATTTCAACAGCTGTAGAACCAGAATCTGAATAGAATACTTTTTTCAAACCTTCCGGAACAACTTCAATGATCTTTTCTGCAAGTAAAATCGATGGCACATTTGCAAGTCCTAGCATAGTCGAATGCGCGACTTTATTTAATTGTTCACGAATTGCATTATCTAATTCAGGAACATGATGTCCATGAACATTAAGCCAAATGGATGAAACGCCATCCCAATAACCATTTCCATTTACGTCATATAATTTACGGCCTTCTCCTCGCTCAATAATAACTGGATCTTCCGCTAAATAGTCCTTCATTTGCGTAAATGGATGCCATACGTATGCTTTATTTTTCTCAGCCAACTCTTCATATGTATAGGTTGTTCTTTTACTTGTATTGCTACTAACAGTCACAATTGTCACCCCTAATGTTAACTTTTATATAAATATAGTTAACATTAAAATTAAAATACTGTCAATTATTTTAAAAGGTAAATGTTCTTAAAAAAGAACGACTTATCATAAGATAAGTCGTTTTATTTTCCATGCTGAATCTTTCCGATTTCCAAAATAATCTCTTCGTCTTTTTTCCCTTCAGTATCAATTCCAAGTTGTTTTGCATGTTCTATAAGCAGCTCATGACGCTTTTCAAACCTTGCTGTATTTAACTCTTTTTGAATTTCTCTTTCTGTTTTTCCTTCAAGAGGAACACCTAATTTAGCAGCTGTTTTCTCTCTATTCTTTTCTTCTTTGACTTTCTCTAATTCCTTTGTTTCTACTTTTTGCTCAACCTTTAATTTCGGTTGATCTGGTGATGCCGCAAATACTGTATAAATTCCAGCACCTCCACCAAGAACAAGTAAGGTTGTCAAAAGAAATAATTTTTTCTTCATTCACTCCCCTCCTTTCTATTTTCATTATAACGCACAAATAAGAACTAAAAAAAACATTCTCTCGTTATTTTCTTAAAAAAAATAATAAGTATATATGTTGACATATGTGATAGATATGTGATAAAAATTTAACTAACATCATATGAATCGGCGATGATAGGATTTAGTAGTATTTCGTTTTCTGATTTCAGAGAGCTGGTGGTCGGTGCGAACCAGTACAGAGCGAATTATGAATTACCCCCTGGAGCTTCTTTTACGAAACGTTTGGAGTAGTGAAAGACGGTTATGGACCGTTATTTCTACAGAGTGGTGAAATGAAACTGTTTCACAATTTAGGGTGGTACCGCGATTTTTTTCGTCCCTGCATATACTGCAGGGGCGTTTTTTATTTTCTGTTGGTGCATATTATACGACCCTTTATTTTGTGCTACGTTCATTTCACAAGCTAGGGTGGTACCGCGATTCTTTTCGTCCCTGCATATTTATATGCAGGGACGTTTTTTTATGATGCTAAACAATTACCGGTAATTTGTCGCAAAATTCTAAATTTTAGAAGGAAATATACAATATTGGCGAATTTTATATAAAAAAGAACTATTTTAGATTATTAGGAGGGGCAAACAATGGTTTCAAAAATTGAATCTATTCTTTTAACATTTTTCATCTTTTTCTGTATTGGCTTTAGCGTTATTCAATTAGGAACATCACCACACATTCCAATTTTATTTGGCATTATTGTATTATTAGCATTTGGATTTATTAAAAAAATCCCTTGGTCTACTATGGAAAAAGGAATGATAAGTAGTATTTCAGCTGGTATTCCATCCATTTTCATCTTCTTACTTGTCGGTGTATTAATTAGCGTTTGGATCGCTGCTGGGACAATTCCAACATTAATGGTATACGGATTCGGGCTTGTAGCACCAAAGATTTTCATCCCGACAGTCTTTGTTGTTTGTGCAATTGTCGGAACAAGTATCGGCAGCGCCTTTACAACAGCAGCGACAGTAGGACTTGCTTTTATGGGAATGGGTACTGCTCTTGGATACGATCCAGCACTTATTGCTGGTGCAATTGTTTCTGGAGCTTTCTTCGGGGATAAGATGTCTCCTTTATCAGATACAACAAACTTAGCTCCTGCTGTAACAGGAGTGGATCTATTTGAACATATTCGTAACATGCTTTGGACAACAATTCCTGCTTTCATTATTGCCTTTATCGCTTTCTTCATTTTAGGAAGTGGTTCTTCAGGAAATGTTGATTTCTCTACTTTTACAAATGCGTTAGAAAAGAATACAATCATTTCAATTGTCACACTTATTCCGATTCTATTACTATTCGTATGCGCATTCAAAAAAGTACCGGCTGTTCCAACTTTACTTGCTGGCATTGTAGCTGGTATTATCATTCTCTTTATTTTCAAGCCGGGTACATCACTTGCTGATTTGATGAAAATTATGCAAGATGGCTATGTTGCTAAGACAGGCATAAAAGATATTGATAGTTTATTATCACGCGGTGGATTACAAAGTATGCTTATGTCAATTGCACTTATTTTCCTTGCTCTTTCTATGGGTGGGTTACTACAAGGAATTGGCATTATTACTCAGCTTATGAACATTATTTCTAATTTCGTTAAGACAAGCACTCGTTTAATTATTTCTACCGCTTCAACAGCAATTGGAGTTAACTTCTTGCTTGGTGAGCAATACTTATCTATCGTTTTAACAGGACAAGCATTTGCTAACAAATACGATGAAGTCGGTTTAGAACGCCGTAATTTATCACGCGTACTAGAAGATGCAGGCACAGTTGTTAATCCTCTTGTACCATGGGGCGTAAGCGGCGTCTTCTTAGCAAACGTACTAAGCGTTCCAACAATTGATTATGTTCCATATTCAATCTTCTGCTTAGCTTGCCCAATCGTTACAATTATCGTTGGATTCACAGGATTCGGGCTTTCATGGAAAAAAGAAAAAACTGTTTCAGTTTCTTAAATGAAATATAAAGAAAAAGGGATTACCGATAGTGGTAATCCCTTTTTTCTTTATTCCTCTATTTGCGAACGTGATTATCTATTTGCTTTTTTTCGTCTAAATAACATAAACACGCCTGCTCCAACAAACGCAAGTCCCGCTCCAATTGTAGAGAAGACACTCGCTCCCGTTTTTGGTAAATCACGCTCTACTTCGTTTGTTTCTTTATCTTCACTTACATTTGTATGTTCTTTCGTATCTTTATTTTCACCTTCAGTAGGTGATGTTGGTTTATCCCCACCATTTCCTTCATCTGTCGTTGGCGGTGTTGTTGGCTTATCCCCATCATTTCCTTCACCTGGTGTTGGCGGTGTTGTTGGTTTATCTCCATCATTTCCTTCACCTGGTGTTGGCGGTGTTGTTGGCTTATCCCCACCGTTTCCTTCACCTGGTGTTGGCGGTGTCGGCTTATCTCCATCGTTCTTTTTCGTTAAATCAATTGCATATTTCGCAAACTCATTTTCAGATGGACCAACATAAGAGATTTTCCCATCCTTTGTAATGTACTTTTGCGCATTTGGTGAAGAGTCAAATGTAGTATTTAATTTTTCAGCAGCGATTGGTTTAAACGCCCAGTTTTGATCTGCTGCTGGATTAATAACAGGTGTTTCTTTCATATATTTCGTAATGATTTGACGCGTTTCATCTTGAGATTGATACACAACTTCTCCCTTACTTACACCAGGGAATGTTTGGCTACTACCACGGTAGTTATTGGTAGCAACAATAAATTCTTGATCATCAGCGATTGGTTTCCCATCATATGATACGTTTACAATACGATTCGCATTTGGATTTACTACTTTTCCATCTTTATCATATTTTGCTGGTTGTGTCACATCAATTTCGTATTTTACGCCATCTAAAATATCAAAGTTATATGTAGGATAGTTTACATTTACTAATGACTGTTCCTCCGCTTTATTTGGATCAATTTGATTGAACTGACCTGCAGACATTTCAAGCCATTCTTTTACTTGCGCACCATTTACTTTTACAGCATATAGAGTATTTGGATATACATATAAATCAGCAACGTTTTTAATCGCTAAAGTCCCTGCTGGAATATCAGTATAATAAGTTGCACCATTTCGGCCGCCTGCTTTAAAAGGCGCCCCTGCAGATAAAACTGGGAGTCTCTTATATTTGCTGTACTGTCCATTTTCTGCAAATAGCTTTTCTACATACCATTTTTGAGCATTCGTTACAAGCTGTACAGATGGATCATCTTGTACAAGTGAAAAATAACTGTTAATTGGTGCTGTCGTTTTACCGACAGGTGTATTTACATATTTAATCGTTGCTTCATGATCGTCTTTTATTTCATTAACTAAATTCTTATCAGATTCTACTAATGCATTTCCTTTACTATCAGAAATTGGACGAACGCTTGGAACCGATTTATCTTTTTGTACTTCCCACTTGCCATTTACTTTTTTCAGTTCCATATCAATGATACCTAGATTACTTCCGAAAACACCAGGCATTACAACTGGAACATCGTTAAACTTGTCCGTTACTACCGTATGGGAGTGTCCCATTAACACTGCATCAACAGAAGCTTCTGTTGCTAAATAATACGATGCATTTTCCATACCAGGATTGTAACCGTTTTTATCAACACCCGAGTGCGCTAATGCAACAATGATATCTGCACCTTTATCTTTCATTTCCTGTCTCAATTCTTTCGCCGTTTGTACAATGTCTTTCGCTTTTACTTTTCCTTCTAAATTCGCTTTATCCCAGCCCATAATTTGCGGTGGTACAAAGCCCATTACACCAATTTTCACTTTTTGTGTTTTGCCAGCTTCATCTGTTACCACTTTTTCAAAAATATGATACTTTTCAAAGGCGTGTTTATCGTTCGCTTCATCATTATCATGATCGTCTAGATACACATTTGAATTAATTACTGGGAACTGTGTTTTACTAATTGCCTTCTTTAAATAGTCCAAACCGTAGTTAAATTCATGGTTTCCAAGAGAAATGACGTCATACTTCATTAAATTCATTAAACGATATAAAGGGTGGACATACTCTCCATCCAAGCCTTTTTGTGCTACATAATCCCCAAGCGGCGTCCCTTGTAGAGCATCCCCATCATCAAATAGTACAGAGTTTTTCGCTTTTGCACGTTCCTCATTTACAAGAGTTGCTGTCTGAACTAAACCAACTTTATTATCTGTTTTCGTTTGATAATAATCGTAGTTCATTAAGTTAACATGAATATCAGAAGTTTCTAAGATTCGTAATTTAACTGTACTCTCCTCTGCTTGTCCCTCTGCATGAGCAATAGTTGGCATTACTTGAGGTGCTATAACACCTAATGCAAGCGTCGCTCCTGCTAGCGCTTTCTTTGATTTCTTCACAAAAAATCCCCCTTATTAAATTGTCCCTTTAAAAACAAATAAAATGAACTTTTCATCAAACTCTAATAAAGTATTCTCTACCTTCATTCTCTTATTTCCTCATATTAGAATATTAGAGTGACGCCTATTCACTTATCCCGCTATTTGCGGGCAGTAAGATCCTCACCTTAAAATTTAGCAGAAGCAAAAAAGTTAGATGGGGGATCAACTGCCCGTAAAAGCCCGATTGGTTCAACTAACCATCAGGTGAAGGGATGAAGAAAATCCCCCACTGATGGAAGTTTCACCTTATCTGACATTATCATATCTAACTTACTTTCATATCGTCAATATTTTTTGACATACTTCTACAAATTTTCTGTAAAGTTATTGTAAAATTTCCATAAAGATATAATAAGCCCTTCCATTGCTTATACCGTTGAATATGATACAATTACCAATTACAAGGAGGATGAATTTATGAAAAAAGTCATCTTAATTATTGTTTGTCTCCTCCTTCTAATCATTTCTTATTCGCATTTTGAAAAGAACGATGAGACAACAAAACAAAAAGAAAAATCAGCATCATCTACTCCTCATTGGATTGATAAACAAACAAATGACTCTTTTTATCATCTTGTGTTAGGAGATTCGCTTGCAAAGGGATATGGCTCGACACAAGGAGGGTTTTCCGAATTAGCTTCCAAGCAAATAGAGGAACAAATTCACAAACCGATTAGAGTAGAAAACCTTGGAGTGAACGGACTTACAACAGATCGTCTCGTTCAAAAAATTCAGGCAGAAGAAGTGCAGCAAAAAATTAAAGAAGCAAATATAATTACCATTAATATTGGAGGAAATAATTTATTCCGTTTAAATCGTGATGTAGGTGTTATAGATGGTATTAAAATGTTAAATAAAGAAAAAACTCATTTTGAAGAAGACGTAAAAAACATTGTAAAGACAGTTCGAACTCTCAACCCAAATGCTTTACTCATTCTATCTGAGCTCTATAACCCTCTACAACTCGATGATTCAATTGCTTCTTATGCAGATATGTTTTTAGATGGCTGGAATGATGCGGTTTACTCAATTTCAAAAGCGAATCAACCGTCCATTGTTTTACCAATTCGAAAATTAATACCAAATGATAAAAAAGAATTACTGTACGATCAAGTACATCCAAATGATAAAGGTTATGAAATTATTGCCAACGCGTTTACTAAACAAGTTCTATCCTACAAATATTAAAACAAAAACGAACAATTCTATTTTTATACGGTACCTTTTTTTGTTACAATGATAATGGAAGGGGGCCTTTATATGGAATCACGCGAATGGGAACGTATTGTTGATCATCTTCTTTCGTTAGTGCCTCTTTTTTATCGCAAATTTATGCTTCCTGGAGAGTTTTCTTCACAAAGGCACATGCCACCGTCACATACACAGGTGTTACTGCTATTGCATGAACGTGGCACATTAGCAGTGTCAGAAATCGGAAGGCGATTAGCGATTTCAAGGCCCAACATGACACCTCTATTAAATAAATTGATTCAAGAAGAACTTATAGAGCGTCATTACAGCGAAAAAGATCGACGAGTCATTTTAATTTCTCTAACACTAGAAGGGAAATCGTCAGTAAGTCAATATCAACAATTCATTTTAGACAAACTAAAAGAAAACTTTCAAACATTATCGGAAAGCGATCGTGAACAACTCATTCACTCGCTTCAAACGATCCAAAATTTAATTTTGAAAACAAACGTATAAAGCTGCTTCCAAAGGAAGCAGCTTTATGATTCATAATAGTTTCCATAATATACATTTGAATACGGCCATGTTGTTAAGTATGGTTTTTGCTCCGGAGAAGGCTGCGCTTGCTGATATGTTTCAAACTGTTGCCTTGTATAAGGAACAGGATAATAATGCACATATGAGTATGCTTGAGGTACATAGTAATAATACATTCATTCACCCTCCTTTTTTAAGCATATTCAAGGCGGAAAATGAATGTGACATTCTTTATATTTGTACAAGTGGTTCTCTCGCGCGTTTTTTTCTTTTTTTCAAACGTAACTTACGGTTCTTTTCATATAAATAATGCACAACAAAATAAGATATTACTCCAAATACAACCCCGAAAATTGTCATCCCAATTAATACATATACTTCACTCTGTAATAAGCTCTTTAACATAATAAAAATATTACTCGAGAAAAGATCAGATATTGTATATGGTTTATGCTGAATTACCTTTATTTCAAATGGATATAAAGTTTTCCCTAATGCATACGCAAACGGAAACAAAATTACCGGAAGAAATGATATTTTTCCGATAATATTACCAATAACCGCTGCTGGAAAAGATCCCTTTGCTAAGCGTACAATTGGATAAAAAATAAGATAAACAAGTGACGCTGTATAAATCACCAACATTTCCAAAGCAAATCCAATCGCAAATCCACGTGACACTTTCTTCGCTCCTTCTGGCGACCGGAGCAACTTATAATAATGAAATTTAAGCACTCTCCAAATACGTTGAAAAAATGAATATGTTTTTTTACCTGTTTGCACAATTATCATCTCTTTAATAGTTTTTTCTCTTCGTAGTATGAACTTAATACTACGACACAAACAACCCTATTTAACTTCACTTATACTAACTTCATCTTATTATAAATGATACAAAGAACATTCACCAAATATACATCAGACATTTCGTAACAAAAAAACCTCCCCGATTAGGAAGGTTTTTTGATGTTTTGAAGTAGACTTACCAATAATGCTTTTTGAGCGTGCAATCGATTCCCTGCTTGCGCAAAGACAACAGAATGCGATCCATCTATAATTTCTCCTGTTACTTCCTCTTCACGATGAGCGGGTAAACAATGTAAGAAGCGATACGTTGCTTTCGCATGCTGAACAAGTTTTTCGTTCACTTGAAACGGTTGAAATAATTGGTATTTCCCTTCCGTATCTTCTTGCCCCATGCTCATCCAAACATCGGTATAGATAAAGTCAGCACCTTTCACTGCCAACTCCGGATCATTCAAAACTTCAATATTTGCTCCCGTCTCATTTGCAATTTCTAGTGCACGCTTTACAATTTGTTCATTCGGTTCATACCCCGGGGGAGTCGCCACTGTCATATGCATACCGACTTTTGCACTTGCTAGCAGTAAAGAGTGACATACATTATTTCCATCCCCTAGGTAAGCAAGTTTAATCCCTTTAAATGTATGAACTTCTTCATAAATTGTCATCAAATCAGCTAATGCCTGACACGGATGATGATCATCTGTCAATCCATTAATAACAGGAATACTTGCTTCTTTCGCAAGCTCCTCTACATCTGCGTGCGAGAATGTACGAATCATAATTCCATCAATATAATGAGATAATACTTTTGCTGTGTCTGAAACACTTTCTCCTCTGCCAAGTTGCATTTCTTTTCCACTTAGAAACATTCCATGTCCACCGAGTTGTACCATTCCTGCTTCGAAAGAAACACGCGTACGAGTTGAATGTTTATCAAAAATTAACCCTAATATTTTCCCTTCTAATAAAGGTTCATGCTTCTCTTTTTTTAAATACATTGCAAATTCAATTAGCGCAATTATCTCCTCTTGCGTCAGTTCTTCTAATGTTAAAAGATCTTTCGTTTGTAATTTCGGTACTTGTATAGTTGACATAGAATTTCCCCCTTATAATATTGGTGATTTTTGTGTACAAATCACTCTTTTTATCATATTTACTGCTTCGTCTATTTCTTCATTCGTTACAATGAGTGGTGGTAAAAGTCGCAAAACATTTGTTCCAGCTTGCAATACAAGAAGCCCCTCTTTTTCTAACTGTTCTATAATGAATGTGACGTCACACTTACAAACGACTCCAATCATAAGTCCTCTCCCTCGAATATTAGTAATCCATTCAACATCAAGTAATTCTTTCTTTAATTTTTGCAGGAAGTATTCTCCCTTTTCTTTTACTTCTTGTAAAAATGAAGGTTGTTTTATAATTTGTAGTACTTCTTTTGCTGCTGTCATTGCAATGTAATTTCCGCCAAATGTTGAACCATGAGTCCCCGCTGAAAAAGCAGTCATAAGCTCTTTCTTTCCAAGCATTGCCCCAACCGGGATCCCATTTCCAAGCGCCTTTGCCGCTGTAACGATATCTGGGGATGTTCCGGTCTGTTCATAAGCAAACAACGTTCCCGTTCTTCCCATACCCGTTTGCACCTCGTCGATTATATAAAGAGCACCATATTGTCTACATAACTTCTCAATCTCTTGCAAAAAGGAAATATCAGCAGGTAAGACGCCACCCTCACCTTGAACAACTTCCACCATAACTGCAGCTACTTCTTCATTCATTGTCTCCCTGAGCGCGGCTATATCATTAAAGGGAATATGTGAAAAAGATGGAAGAAGTGGACCAAATCCCTTTTTTACTTTCTCTTGCCCCGTTGCGCTCATCGTTCCAAATGTTCTTCCATGGAAAGATTGCTGAAATGTTAAAACAAGAGATTTCCCCGTATGCTTCCGCGCTAGTTTAAGCGCTGCTTCATTGGCTTCTGCCCCGCTATTACAAAAAAACACGTAATCTAACTCACGCCCCTCTGTTAGCAATTCAGCTACCTTTTCTTGTGCCTTGTGCGGAAAAAGATTTGATATATGCCAAATTTCCTGTAATTGCTTTTTTACTGCTTCTACAAGTACAGGATGACAATGTCCTAAATTACATACAGCAATTCCAGAAGTAAAATCTAAATACTTTTCCCCACTTTCATCTATCACTTTTGTTCCGGTTCCTTGAACAATTTCAACACTGCGTCTCCCATATGTCGGAAATATATGACTACTCATACGATATTCACCCCTTTTGTTACCGTCGTTCCAACCCACTCCCCTGATGTTCCTACAAAATGTTTTGTACCATTTACAATGCTGACATGCTCGACTCCCATCTGTATTGAGGTGAGAGCAGCCTGCACTTTCGGAATCATCCCCCCTGTAATAATTTCTTTTTCTATCAGACGTAGGATCTCAGCTTCATCCGCTTTCGTTAACAACTTCCCTTCGAACAATATCCCATCTACATCCGTAATAAAAATAAGTTCTTTCGCCCCCAGCGCAGCTGCAATTCCGGCTGCGGCTGTATCTGCATTTATGTTATAAACCTGGTTTCCTCTTACCCCAATTGGAGCAATAACCGGAATATAATTCAAATCTAGTAACCCTTTTAATAGTGAAGTCTCTACACCGCTAACTTCACCAACATATCCAATATCCTCATCAAAAGGCTGAACTTGAAGTAATTTCCCATCACAACCAGAGATTCCGATTGCATGCAAGCCATGCTTTTGAAAATTCATCACCATTTTTTTATTCGTGCTTCCGCATAAAACCATTTGAACAACATTCATCACTTCTTTTGTCGTCACACGTAATCCATTCTTCTTTTCAATTGGAATATTAAATCGCTTTAGCTTTGCATCAATTTCTGCTCCACCGCCATGAACAACAATAACTTGATATTTTTTCTTCAGCTGCTCTATACATTCAAAAAACACATGTTCTAAACGTTCTAGCATACTACCACCGCATTTTACTACGATATACTCGCTCATCTTCTCTCTCCTTACGTACGATAACAAGCATTTATTTTCACATAGTCATAGCTTAAGTCGCAGCCCCAAGCTCTTCCTTTCTCTCCTCCAAGGTGCAAATGAGCATCAATAACAATTTCAGATTCCTTTAATTTTTGTTTCATTTCCTCTTGAGAAAACGCTTGTGGCTCGCTGCTTTGTAAAACAGGAATAGACTGAACAGCAATATCAACAGCGATAGGATCAATAACAACTCCACTTTGACCAATCGCACTAATAATGCGGCCCCAATTTGCATCTTCACCATACATTGCAGTTTTCACAAGACTTGAGCCAACAATTTGTTTCGCAATCTTATTCCCTTCTTCTACTGTTCGTGCTCCGTATACATTTACTTCAACTAACTTAGTAGCACCTTCACCATCTTTAGCAATTTGCTTCGCTAAGTCCTCACATACCTTTTGCAAAGCAAACATAAACTTCTCCCACTCCGTATGATTCGTATAAATAGCAGTTGTTCCTGATAACCCACTTGCCATTACAACGACCATATCATTTGTAGATGTATCACCGTCCACAGTAATTTGATTAAATGTATGATTCGTAACTTGTGATAATGCTAGCTGGAGTGCTTCTTGTTCTATATTTACATCTGTTGTAATAAAGCTAAGCATCGTTGCCATATTCGGATGAATCATACCAGAACCTTTTGCTGCCCCTGCAATCGTCACTTCTTTTCCTTCAATCATAAACTGATAACATGATTGCTTTATAACAAGATCCGTTGTTAATATCGCTTCATAAAAGGAAGCTGCCTTCTCTTTTTCTTTCGATGGTACGAGATAGGAAATACCAGTACGAATTGCTTCCATTGGTAAAGAAACTCCAATGACACCTGTTGAAGCAACTGCTACATGATTTTCTTTTAGCTGGAATTGTTTCGCAGCCAACGTTTTCATTTCATACGCATCTTGTAACCCCTGTACACCTGTACATGCATTTGCATTTCCGCTATTTACAACAATTGCTTGTAGCTTTCCTTCCACAGCTATACTTTCTTTTGTAACTTGTACTGGCGCAGCTTGAAATTGATTTGTTGTATAAACAGCTCCGCAATTAGCAGGAACATCACAAACAATTGCTCCCATATCTTTTTTCCCTTTTTTCAACCCAACCTGGGTACCAATCGCTGCAAAACCTTTTGGCGTTACAATTGATCCACTTGCAACTTTTATAATAGAATCTGTTCTAATCATCATTCTTCCCCCTTATGGATAGAGCGGCATATATTGTAATCCCGCCGTTTCCTCCAGACCTACTAATAAGTTTGCATTTTGAATTGCTTGCCCAGCCGCTCCTTTCATCATATTGTCGATAACGGAAACTACTGTAATACGTCCTGTTCGTTCATCATAAGCCGCTCCAATGTCACAATAATTTGAACCCCTTACTTCTTTTGGACTTGGAAACTCTCCTTTAGAACGGATACGAACAAAAGGAGCATGACAATACGTTTCTTCATATAGCTTCTCTAATATCTGTGCATGGATATCTCGTTTTGCTTTTGCATAGAGAGTAACCATAATCCCTCTCGATATCGGAATTAAATGTGTACTAAATGTAATTGGTTTCGCCTGTTTATTCCACTCACCAAGCATTTGTTCAATCTCTGGAACATGCTGGTGCTCATTCACTTTATAAATATGGAAATTATCATACAGCTCTGGAAAATGGGTCATTGTTGCCGGTGTTTTTCCCGCTCCTGACACCCCTGATTTCGCATCGATAATAAGTGAGTCTTCCTCTATCATCCCGCCCCGCATTAATGGCGCAGCTGCTAGCAGTGCCGCTGTTGCAAAACATCCTGGATTTGCAACCAATTCCGTTTCTTTAATAGCTAACTTTTTCCATTCACTTAATCCATACACTGCCTTTTGAAGAATTTCTTCCTTTGCAGCAGGCCTTTTATACCATGTTTCATATGTACAAGGATTCAACATACGGAAATCACCTGATAAATCAATAACTTTTAAACCAGACGCTAGCAAGCGGGGCGTCAGCTCCGCCGAAACCCCTGCTGGTGTCGCTAAAAATACAATACTAGCCTCCTTCGCTATTACATCCACGTCGATTTCTTGTAACGTATGGACAATAAAATTTTGTAAGTGCGGATATACATTTGTTATTCGTTCCCCTACTTGTGAAAAAGAATGGACAGATGTAATCGAAAAATATGGATGATGATGTAACAACCTTATTAACTCAATTCCTCCATATCCAGTTGCTCCAATAATCGCGACTTTCATATGCTCCTCCTTATATCGATTCTTTAAATTAAATATGATTATAATATTGTATATTTATAGAGTCAATTAAATATTTATTAATTTTAAAAGTTTTAAAAACGTAATTTTTCTAGAAAAACAATAATTATACATGAATTTTTATACACCTTTGATGTACGCTAGTATTTTTTCTATACTTCAAGTACAATAAAAACAATACATTTATACATGCAAGCGGGGAAAAACATGAATGAAAAATTAATTGAAAAGATGTTGATAAAAAGTTTTCGGCAATATCAATGTAAACCTATTTCAAAAGAGGATCGGGAAACTTTAATTCAAAGTGTCCAAACAACCATTGGTTCGGAACCTAATATCGATGTATATGAAGCAATTGAGGATATTGTTTATGAATATATTACGGGAAAATAAAAAATAGGAGATTTCCAAATGGAAATCTCCTATTTTTTACTTAATGATTTACCTGCTATACGTTCAAAAAAACCTGGAAATAACGCAAAAAGTTTTGGCCCAACACTCATCCATTTTGGCAAATTCACTTCACGCTTTTTCGTTTGCATCACTTTTACAATTTGCTCTGCTACGTATATTGGCTTTAACATGTAACGTCCCATATTTTTTACATATGTACCTGATTGATCAGCAATATCAAAAAAGTTTGTGTCAATTGGCCCTGGATTAATCGCTGTTACATGAATATTTGTATTTGAGAGCTCCATGCGTAAGCTATTCGTAAATCCTAATACCGCATGTTTGCTTGCTGCATACGCACTAGATTTTGGCGTTGCAATTTTCCCTGCTAACGAAGCAATATTAATGATTTGTCCACTATTTCTCTCTAACATATGAGGTAATACTGCTTTCGTACAAGCTACTAATCCAAATACATTGACCTGAAACATATCTTTCACTTCAGTCATGGACGCTTCTTCAAACGTTTTGAAAATACCAAAACCAGCATTGTTTACCAATATATCAATCTGCCCTGCATCCTTTAATATTCTTGCAAAAACAGTATCAATCTCTGCTTCTTCACTTACATCTAATACGTAATAATAGCAAGGCGTATTGTAAGTCGCTTTAATCTTTCCAGCTAATACTCGTAGTTTTTCTTCTGTCCGCGCTATTAATACAGGAATCGCGCCTTGCGCTGCAACTTGCATCGCAACTTGTTCTCCAATTCCACTAGAAGCTCCTGTAATGACGATTACTTTTTCTTGTAAACGTCCTGTCATCGCTGTCACCTACTTTGCATAATAAATCAATTGTGGCGACGATTCATCAATCATCACTTGTTGATTATATGCTAAAAAGTCCAATTGTCCAACTGTTTCCGAAATCGTAAGTGGCAATTGTTCTTTATATAATACAGGAAATAATTTCACACATACTTCGAAGGCTGTCATCGGTTTTTCTTTTAATAATTCTAACACTTTGAAAGCACGTGTTTCTTGTTTTTGCAACCTTCCCTCTATCAGCTCTTTCACATTCACAATGTCTTCTCCATGACCTGATAAAATGCATGAAATCTTCATGTTACTTAAACGTTTTAATGTTTGATTATATTGTAGTAAAGGTTGCGCTCGCTCTGTCTGTCCTTCATATGGCGGTTCTAGTATCGGATTGGAGGAAATATGACTGATTAAAGCATCCCCACCAATTAATAGTCCATCACGCTCCCTGTATAACGAAATATGAGTCGAAGCATGCCCAGGTGTTTCAATAACTGTAAACTCAGGTAACGATTCAATACTGTCTCCCTCTCGTACAGTATGCGTTAACGATCTATTACAAGAATATTTAAGTGTTTTCGTCGTAAGTAATGCTTCATCCTTCAAAAATGCTTCTGGAACTCCGAACTGTAATGCGGCTTCTTTAAAAAATTGTTGATAACGTTTCAAAAATTGAGAATCCTGCGTAATCCACGGCTCATTCCAAGGATGGCCCACAATATTTGTCTTCTCAGAAAATGTATTTAAAAGCCCACAATGATCAGCATGATGATGTGTAATCACTACTGTTTCAATGTCTTCTATCCTATATCCTAAAGTCCTTAATTGTTTTTCTAATGCTGCCCTGGCCTCTTTTGTATTTGTCCCTGTATCAATTAATGTTAATGATTCTCCCTTTACTAAAAACACATTAACTGTCTCAACTGCAAATGGAACAGGAATCTCCATTCGATGAATTGCTACCATGTTTATGCCCCCCGTCTCTCTCCGGTTCAAAAATGAATCCCTCTTCAGTTTACAACTTCTTTAAAAATTTGTCATTATTTTCAGATAAAAAGGAGGTGTTTTCTATAATAAAACGAATGTATGTAAATTTATAAGTTTTTCTTACAAAAATTAAGGAGGCTTCATCATGTCTATTCAAAATATTTCCTTTCTAGGTGCCGGATCTATAGCTGAAGCAATCATCGCCGGTTTATTAGATGCGAAGGTTGTAACGGGTGAACAAATTACAGTAAGTAACCGCTCAAATGAAACAAGATTACAGGAATTACATACAAAATACGGTGTCAAAGGCACACATAACAAAGAAGAACTACTTGCTCATGCGGATATTATTTTCCTTGCAATGAAGCCAAAAGACGTCGCAGAAGCACTTCAACCTATAAAAAAATATATAACGAATAATCAACTCGTTATTTCATTATTAGCAGGTGTTTCTACAAGTTCTATTACAAGCCTGCTTCAAAAAAATGTTCCGATTATCCGAGCAATGCCAAATACATCAGCCACTATTTTAAAATCAGCCACAGCTATTTCTCCATCCTTGCATGCAACAGAGCAGCACATTTACATTGCTAAATCTTTATTTGAAACAATTGGCCTTGTTTCAGTGGTGGAAGAAGAACATATGCATGCTGTTACTGCACTATCTGGGAGTGGCCCTGCGTACGTGTATTACGTAGTTGAAGCAATGGAAGAAGCCGCAAAACAGATCGGCTTAGAAGAGTCTGTGGCTAAATCACTTATTTTACAAACAATGATCGGTGCCGCTGAAATGCTTAAAGCTAATACTAAGCACCCTTCTATCTTACGAAAAGAAATCACCTCTCCTGGTGGAACGACAGAAGCTGGGATCGAGGTTCTTCAAAGTTTTAATTTTCAACAAGCACTCGTCGCATGTATTACACAAGCTACAAAACGATCACATGAACTTGGAAAAACATTAGAACAATTAACAAACGAAAAATAATAAACGGAGCTCAGAAAATAGATCTGAGCTCCGTTCTTTTATCACGATTGTATTCTCTTATTTACTACTCTTCCCAAAAATCTCTTCTTGAAGGCGACGCCCTGTTGGTGTTGCTGCTAGTCCACCTTCAGCTGTCTCACGAAGTGCAACTGGCATTGTTTGCCCAATTCTAAACATCGCTTCAATAACTTCATCGCATGGAATTGTACTTGTTACACCAGCTAGTGATAAATCCGCTGCAATCATAGCATTTGAAGCACCTGCTGCATTACGTTTTACACAAGGTACTTCTACAAGTCCAGCAACTGGATCACATACTAACCCTAGCATATTTTTTAAAGCAATCGCCATCGCTGTAGCTGCTTGCTCTTGTGTTCCTCCAGCCATTTCAACAGCTGCCGCTGCTGCCATTCCACTTGCTGAACCAACCTCAGCTTGACAACCTCCAGCTGCACCTGAAATGCAAGCATTATTGGCAACAACCATCCCAAATGCTCCTGCTGTAAATAGAAATTCAATCATTTCTTCACGTGTTGGCTGTAATTTTTCTTTGAGCGCAAATAGTACGCCTGGTACAGTCCCAGCTGATCCAGCTGTTGGTGTTGCACAAATGATTCCCATTGCTGCATTTACTTCGTTTGTTGCAACCGCTTTGCTCACTGCATCCAACATCGTATGCCCAGATAAACCTTTTCCGCTCTTCATATACTCTTGTACTTTCACCGCATCTCCGCCAGTTAAACCAGTCGGTGATTTCACACCTTTAATACCACGCTCTACCGCTTGTTCCATCACGACTAAGTTTTTCTCCATGCCTGCAAGTACTTCTTCACGAGAGATACTTCTTGTCTCCATTTCACATTGAATCATAATTTCTGCAATTTTTACATTCTGTTCTTTAGCTTGCGCCACTAGTTCCGCTGCGTTCCGAAACATGGTGTGTCCCCCCTGCAATTAATCCATAATAGTTACTTGACAAATATTAGATTGTCCTTTAATTTCTTCGATAACTTCATCTGCCAACAATTCATCTGTTTCAATGACCATAAGCGCTCTTCTTCCTTTTTCCTTACGTGAAACACTCATCGTACTAATATTAATTTCATGTTTGGCAAGTATAGAAGCTACAGATGCAATCGCTCCAAAGCGATCATTATTTACAATAAGAAGTGCCGGACTTGTTCCTGATAGTTGTAAATCAAACCCATTTAATTCCACCACTTCAATCTTTCCACCACCAATTGAACAAGCGACCACTTCAATCTCCTCTTCTCCTTTATACAAACGAATTCTCGCTGTATTCGGATGTGGTGCATTCGCTTCTTCTTCAATAAAGTCCACTTCAATCCCACGCTCTTTTGCAATTTCTAGCGCACTTGGGATACGTGTATCATCTGTTTCAAATCCTAGTATACCACCAATCAATGCTACATCCGTTCCATGACCACGATATGTTTTTGCAAACGAGCCATATAACGAAATCGTAACTCTTTTTGGTTCATGACGGAAAAGTTGACGAGCAACTTGCCCCATTCTTGCTGCACCTGCTGTATGTGAACTGGACGGCCCAATCATAACTGGACCGATAATATCAAATACTGAGCGATATTTCATCATGATTCCTCCTAAATCTTTTATAAAAAATTGCTTACTACTATTCTATTAAGCTGCCGATTCTGTTGCCTTTCCTCCCGTACCACGAATTTGCTCCGCTGTACGAATTGGATAGTTTTTGAATAGAAGTGAGCCAATATATCCTGCAATAATACCAGACACCATAATACATAAGAAACATAGCGTTACTTTCATCGGATCATTAAAACCATACATAACCATAAGTCCGGCAATTGGCGTTGCTGTTCCTGTTGCATTATTAATAAGATCGAACATCGAGATAATAACTCCGGCAACCGCACCACCAATAAAGTTTGTTACATACACTGGAATTGGATTTGCTGAAATTAAATCTGCTTGCGTAAGCGGCTCAATTGCAACCGCAATCGTTGTACGTTTATCACCAAACTTCATTCGCTTAAAGAATTCATAGTTCATAAAGGATGAATTTGTTACAGCTAATGCCCCGATAGCCATTGGTAGCCCTGTTAAACCAAGAAGTGCCGTTAGTGCCATTGAACTTAGAGGTGCAGTCGCAACAACTGTAATAACACCACCTAATATAATCCCCATAACAATCGGACTTACATCAGCAGCTGATGTAATAACTCCTCCGATTTGCTTCAATGTTGCTGTTACAACTGGATCCATTCCTTTTGCAATCAATCTTGTTAATGGCGCAGCGATTACGATACATGCAATTAAATCTAATCCTTCTGGTACACGTTTTTCAATTTTCTTTACTAAAAATGAAATAAGATAACCAGCAATAAATCCTGGTAGCAATCCAAATTTTAACACAGAAGCCCCTACAAGCATAGCATAAACAGGTGATACCCCCATTGCTAACGCAACAAGAGTTGCACCAGCTACTCCGCCTAGACTACCTGCTGATTCTCCAAGAAACTAAAGAGTGAAAAAAGACTGAGTACAAATAATAATAATACGGTTCCCTTAATAATCTCCATGATGCCCTCTCTCTTTTAGTCAATTTCGTTTCGTTACGAAAAATGGCTAAAATGCACGCTGTAACTCCCGACGAATTGTAATTTGCCCTCATTATAGCTTGTTTTTTATGAAACGCTTACTTTTGTTGAATTTCAAAGTTTCAGAATTAATTTTTTTTTACTTCTCTTGTAGTAACAATAAGACAAACTACCTATATAACAGTTTTTCAAAATGACCGATGTTTTGTGTTTTTCTCATATCCATCTAAAAATCTTAAAATCCCTGTATTAGTTCATATAGATATCAAATGATAACAGTTTCAACTATCTTGTAGAGAAAAAATTTTTTATAAAAAATAAAACAATGGCAAACTTATGTTGCCATTGTTTGTAAAATGTTATCGTTCTACTGGAAAACATTTCAAATCCTTAGCTATTTCTGTATTTGCAAACAACAACTGAGCTTCTTGTAACAATTCCTTATATGTATCTGCTTGATAACGCGAACTAATGTGAGTCAATATTAACCGTTTCACATTCGCTTGCAATGCAATACTTGCTGCCTGTTCTGTTGTTGAGTGAAAATAATCATGTGCCTGGATTTCATCTGCTGCTGCAAATGTCGCTTCATGTACAAGTATATCTGCATCTTGCGCAAGGATTCTACTTGCTTCACAATAACGTGTATCCCCTAAAATCGTAATGATTCTTCCTTTTTGAGGTGGACCAATAAAGTCTTTTCCGTGTAAAACCCTTCCATCCTCTAATTCAACTACTTCACCGTCTTTTAAACGTTTAAAGATTGGCCCTGGCTTTACGCCAGCTTCTAGCAGCTTCTCAACAAGGAGATGTCCTTGTATGTCTTTCTCAACGATTCGGTATCCAAAACATTCAATTCCATGTGACAACCTCTTCGTTTCTACATGAAATTGCTTGTCTTCAAAAACAATACCCTCCTCAGTAATTTCTACAATTTCAAGTGGATATTTAACATGTGTTGTACTCACCGATAATGCGACTTCAATGAATTGCTTAATCCCTTTTGGTCCGTATACTGTTAATGGAGTTGTTCCTCCTTGAAAGGAACGACTTCCTAATAAACCAGGTAACCCAAAAATATGATCTCCATGCAAATGTGTAATAAATATTTTTTCAATGCGACGTGGACGCACTGATGTATGTAAAATTTGATGTTGTGTTGCTTCACCACAGTCAAATAACCACGTTTCACCTCGTTCTTCTAACAACTGCAAAGCGATTGCCGAAACATTTCTCCCTTTTGAAGGGACGCCTGCACCAGTTCCTAAAAATACAAATTCCACTTTCTTTCCTCCAGCTCTTTATAGAATCTATCTTTCATCTTACGGAATGTTATTTCAAATGGCAAATGAATTTCTATGAACTACTCATCTAGACAACTATATTAAACGAACGTTAACGATAAAAAAATAGCAATCGTTCGTGTTTTATAGTAAAATAATTGTATTACAAATAAAGGGAGCGTTTAACTATGAAAGAAGTATTTCGTTTACAAACTGATTTTTCATCTTCATTTGATCGCTGGGTAAGTTCTTTCGTGTCTGATCACCCAGCACCACTAGAATGGACGACTTTAAAAGAGTTAATTCATGAATACACCACATCGCATACAAATCGAACGTTACCTGAATACATTTCTTCATCTATCACATATTATGCACAACGTATTTCAACAACAAACAATTCAGAGATTGTGATTTATGAAAATCCTTCCATCTCATAATCTATAAAGTGAAACTTTAATCAGTGTCGCTTCACCCCCCACTGATTATTAGCCCTCACCAACCGGGCTTTTACGGACAGTTGATCCCCAATCTAACTACTTCTTTGCTTTCACTGAAATTTGAGATGGGGGTCTTACTGCCCGCAAATAGCGGGATAAAAATAAAAAAGCATCGAAAATCGATGCTTTTTTTGTTTTTATAAAATATACAAAATATCATCCCCTTTTTACTATGAATAATAAATGGACAACTGGTCATTTTAAAAACATAGTATTGTAAAGGAGAGATATCATTGAAAAAATTAAAGATGTTTTCAATCATTTTTTTGGCAATTATTTCATTGCTTGGATGTGCAGGAAAGCAAAAGGAGAAAGCATTGGATAATCGCGAAAACAATGGCGTACGAAATGTTACATACGAAGGAAACAACACTAACCTTCAAAGAGTAAAAAATAATACGAACGGTGTCACGAACAATGAAACACGACTGCATATAGCAAATAAAGCGGCAGATCGAATCGTTGAACTAGAAGAAATAGACAAGGCAAATGTAATCGTCACAAATAGAAATGCCTATGTTGCAGTTGTTTTACGTGAAAATGTAAAAGGACAAATCACAAAGCAATTAGAAAAGAAAGTTGCAGATCAAGTTAGAGCTACCGACCCAGATATTCGTCATGTATTTGTATCTTCAAATCCTGATTTTGTAGATCGAATGAGAGACTATGCGGACAAAATTAACCAAGGCAAACCAGTAACAGGGTTATTTGAAGAATTTACCGAAACCGTTCGAAGAGTATTTCCTAATTCTCGGTAACAAATCAAGTAGCCTTAATCGAGAAAGTAGTAAATCAAATGCTTTTGGAATCTGGAGTAACGACTGCAGGATGGAAAACTTCATTAGATTTAGAAGCGAGTTAAATATAAAAAGTGTCATGAGTACTAAATTACCATGACACTTTTTTATATAAATTTATTTTCCAATTTCTGCCGAAAAGATTTCTCCTGCTTTCGAAATAACTGACTCCCTCTTTGTAAAACAGGAGTTCCATATTTATCATTAATCTGGTCAATTACAGCTAATAGTGGCTCTTCTTTCGCATCTTCTTCAAATGAAAATAAATCCAGTTGTTTAATTGATTCTGTTTTCCATTCTAATTCCGTAGCTGTGACACCAAGCAATCGAATCGGATCGCCATCCCAATGTTGCTTCCATAAACGTGAAGCAGCTTGAAAAATATCACATTCTTCCCAAATTGCATTTTTTAATTGTTTACTCCGCGTTACTGTACGCCGATCATAGTATTTCATCATAATTTGAATGTTATAGCTGACAAGAGTCCGTTTTTGTAGCCTTTTGCTAACTGATTTCGATAAGCGCTCTAACATATCAAGCAATTCCTTCTCTTCATCCATATCCTTCGAAAATGTTGTTGAATTTCCGATACTTTTATGTTGTCCCATTTGATTTGGATCGACTTCTCTATCATCCATACCTTTTGCCCGTTTTTGTAAATCAACGCCGTGCTTTCCTATTTTTGCACGAATCACATGCGCTTCTCCCTTTGCCAACTGTTCAATTGTATGTATATGGATTTCTTTTAGCTTTTCTGCTGTTTTCTCACCAATTCCATGCATTGCTTCAACAGGACGTGGCCAAAGTAATTCCTGAATATCTCGTTTCCGAAACACAGTAATACCAAGCGGCTTTTTCATATCTGACGCAGTCTTCGCTAGAAAAAGATTTGGGGCTATTCCAATGCTGCATGGCAACTGTAATTCTGTTAATAATGTTTGTTGAATCATCTTAGCAATCTCAAGAGGTGAACCTAATCCATAACAATCTGTTATATCTAAGTAACCTTCATCTATAGAAACTGGCTGAATCTTTTCAGTAAAGCGTGAAAGAATTTGAAACATCTCAAATGACGCCTCGCGATATAATTTAAAATTCGGGTGCTTCACAACTAACTCTGGACATAACCGCTTCGCTTCCCAAAGGAGCATTGTTGTACGTACTCCGTATTCCCTTGCTTCATAACTACATGTTACAATAACCCCTTTTCGTTCTTTTTCATTCCCTGCAACCGCTAATGGTTTTCCTTTTAATGATGGATCATGGGCAATTTCAACTGACGCGAAAAAACAATTCATATCAACATGTAGAATGACACGACCGTTTTTTGGATACATTTCTCTCATGTTTCTCACCCCCCAAAAAAGAACGTTTGTTCCTGAATTTATTATATCAAATTCCTCAAAAACAGTGGAGCTTTTCAATCACAAAAACACGTTCTTTCCGACTATTTTTTGATATACTGAAATCAATAATGGATAATTATGTAAAAGGAGAGAGTGATATAAAAAACCATAGTAAACTCAATTACACGTTCCTCGTTATTATATTAATTATTGCTATTAATTATTTACTACTGCCGGTTTTTAATATTAATGTGAATACCTTCGCACTGCTACCTCACTTAGTACGTGTTGCAACAACGTATATACTCCCCTGGATTTTTTTATATTGGCTCATTCGCCTTGTAAAAGCAATCGAATCCAAATGAAAATGGCGTGTAAACCTATGATGGTTTACACGCCATTTTTTTCGTATGCTTACAATTATTTCGCTATTTCTTCAATAATTGCAACAACTAGTTCAGCTGTTTTTACTAATTCTTCAACAGGAATTTTCTCGTTTGTTGTATGAATCTCTTCATAACCAACTGCTAAGTTTACTGTTGGAATACCATGCCCTGCAATTACGTTTGCGTCACTTCCGCCACCACTTTGGTGAAGAGAAGGTGTACGACCAATCTTTTCAGCAGCACGTTTTGCAACTTCTACAACATGATCGCCATCAGCAAATTTAAATCCTGGGTACATAACTTTTACTTCAACATCTGCTTGACCGCCCATTTCTTTTGCAGTTGTTTCAAATACTTCTTTCATTTTTGCAACTTGCTCTTGCATTTTTTCATCTACTAAAGAGCGAGCTTCTGCGAAAATTTGCACATGGTCACAAACGATGTTTGTTTGTGTGCCACCTTCGAAACGACCGATATTTGCAGTTGTTTCAGAATCAATACGACCAAGTGGCATTTTTGCAATTGCTTTTGCTGCGATTGTAATTGCAGATACACCTTTTTCAGGTGCTACACCAGCATGAGCTGTTTTCCCGCGAATAATCGCATTTACTTTTGCTTGCGTTGGCGCTGCAACTACGATTTCGCCCACTTTTCCATTGCTATCTAATGCATAACCATATTTTGCTGTAACACGTTCACGATCTAATGCTTTCGCACCAACAAGACCTGATTCTTCACCAACTGTAATAATAAACTCGATTTTTCCATGAGGAATATTTTCTTCTTTTAAAACGCGGATTGCTTCAAACATGGATGCTAATCCAGCTTTATCGTCTGATCCTAAAATTGTAGTACCATCTGATACAATATAACCATCTTTAATAGAAGGCTTAATTCCTTTACCAGGAACTACTGTATCCATATGAGAAGTGAAGTAAATTGTATCTACTCCTTCTTTCGTCGCTGGCAAAGTACAAATTAAGTTACCTGCACCATGTCCAGTTACACCCATCGTGTCATCTTCAAATACTTCAACACCTAAAGCAGTAAATTTTTCTGTTAACACTTTGCAAATTTCTGCTTCATATTTTGTTTCAGAATCTACTTGCACAAGTTCCATAAATTCATTTACTAAACGTTCTTGATTAATCATGAGAATGCGCCTCCTGCATTGCATTAAGTATGTAACATCGTTAATTATAACAGAATTTCGCAAAAGTTTCGAAAGACAAGCTAAAAAAACAGATGGTTCACACATCTAGATAACCATCTGCTTTCTTCTACTCATTTAAAAGGACCCACCGCATATGATCTTCCCAAACCCCATTTACCATTAACATCTTCCGGGACACCCCTTCATATTGAAAGCCAATCTTCGTTACAACTTGAATAGATGCTAAGTTACGGGGCATAATCGGGGCTTCTATACGATGTAATTGGAATTCTTGAAAAGCCACTTCAATTGCTTTTCTAAGCGCTTCTGTCGTATAACCTTTGTTTAATTCATCTTTATCTAGTTTATAACCAAGAACACAGGACTGATAAATTCCACGCACAATTAAATTGAAAGAAATACAACCGATAATATTCGTATCATCACCTTTTTTAAAAATCCATAATCGAATAATTTTCCCTTCTACAAATTCTTTCTCATCTTTTTGCAACCGTTTTCTTTGATAATCCAATGTAAAAAAATCATCTGGTCGATATTCTTCCCACGCCTTTAAAAACTCACGATTTTTGTCGTAATATTGAAGAACTTGCTCTGCATACGACTCATCGATTTCTCTTAATTGCAAACGTTCTGTTTCATATACTTTCATTATCGTATCTCCATTCTTCAGCTTGCAAAACTTTTTTTAAAAGGCACCGAAAAAACTGTGTCCTATGCTGTTTATATTCTCTGTGTATTTCAAATTTTCCTGTTATATTTTAGATACATTTCTCGAATTTTGTCTTCTCTATACCCTTGTCCATGTTTCCATTTCTCGATACAATAAAGTGAAACTTTAATTATTGGGGGTTCTCCATTCCCCCAATAATTATTAATCCTCACCAATCGGGCTTTTACGGACAGTTCATCTCCCACCTACCTTCTTTACTTTTGCTGAATTTTAAAGTGGGAGTGTTACTGTCCGCAAATAGCGGGGGAGAGTTGGAATGATTGTAAGGAGGTTTAACATGAATAAGAAAGCACAAAAAGTTATGATATACGTTATGCTAATTTCAATGCTTGTAACAACATTACTCGCTGGAGCAAGTATGTTTTGGTAAGGAGGACGATATATAATGTCGTCCTTTTTTAGCACAAACAGGCTGTTTATTCTCCTGGATAGAAAATAAACAGCCTGTTCAATCACAATCATTTTAATGAATGATTTATATTTTATTTTATTATTAGTACAAGCGCTACAATACTAAATGAAAAAGCCATCACAAGGGCCATAACAAAGCTGGTATAATGTTTTTGCTGAAACGCTCCTATAACAAAAGTTACATTTAAAAGTGCCATGAACACAATTGACACCAGAAAAGAACATACATTAAAAGTTGCCAATATGAAAGTCACAATGAATAGAAAGCCAATAAAAAACTGCATATAAGAAAGCCTTGGATTCAAATACATACGAGCAACTCCTTTTCCAATAATCTTCGTATATCCTCATTAATACATGGATATGTACACATGTCAAGACAAGTTCGTGGAAAGAAAAAGCCAACTTGTTCGGTTGACCTTTTCGTAAACCAGAGCTCCTTTTTCTTTTGCAAGCTGCTGAAATGTTCTTTTCGATTTTACAATCCATACCTTTGTTCCAATTGGAATGCGATCAAATAAATATTCCACATCATTTTTTTTCATTCTAATGCATCCTTGTGAAATATATTTTCCAATTGAGCTTGGCTGATTTGTACCGTGAATACCATATTTACTCCCGTCAGTATCTCGTGCATTAAATCCCATCCACCTAGAGCCAAGTGGATTTTTTGGTGAACCACCAGGGATATCCTTCGCAATATAATAAGGATTTTTTGCCTTCATTACAATATCAAAACTTCCCTCTGGCGTTAACTCGTTTGTTTTTCCCGTCGCTATAGGAAAGACCTTTTGTATTTTACCATCATCAATATAAGCAAGCTTGTTCGTCTGCTTATTTACAATAATAAATGGATCTCCAGCACGCGGATTATCTCCAAGAGGCCATATCGGTGAAAGAGAAAAACATAATAGTAAGGACAGAAAATACGACATGATTCATTCCTTCCCTATATATATAAATCCATTTTGATTTTTCGACATATTAGCTGCGGCTATGAAAACAAAAACTACTCTCCACTTATTTCCTCTTTTATTTTCACACGGCATGGGGCGAAAAAAGGAACTGACCGCTTCTATGCATGGCCGGATGCTCTTGCCTACCTAAAAAGAATGGTTTGATGTTGGCTTTTTAATTTGGATTTATATAAGTTCTTTCACATTATCCTTCCCTTTAAACCTACTTTTAATAAGTAAATATTGCTCCATTTCATAAACAAGTTGAACAAGCTTCGCACGCATTTCAAATTCTTCACGTGTCTTAGGAAGTGGCATTTCTCTAAAAATCTCTCGCATTTCTTGTAATTGTCTAAGTGAAATAAGACCTGTGCTTTCAGGACGAATAGAATTCCCCACGTTTCCAATCACTTCCGCAATCATATCTGATTGCTCATATGACCACGATAAGGAAGCTGCAAGCGGCATAATCCGCTCTAAAATTTCAAATTGTTGCATACGCATATCAAAATACCGATAATAATAATCATCTTCTCGCATAAATTGATTTTCAAGTTTTTTGAAGGATAACTCTTTTGCTTGCTTTAAAATGTCCTCTGTTTCAATTAATTCTTTTCCAGCCCATGTACTATCTCGATTTCGTAAATATACAGCCATCTCAAATAAAATCGTTTTAAAATTCCATTCTACTTTTTCCTGATACCCTTTTAATTTTTTTTCTGCACTTGGCATATACATATTTACCAATAAAGCCACACTAATTCCAATTGTTAAAATTGCAATTTCATTTCCAATCGCTAACCATGTGATATGTTTTAATGAATACAAATGCATGACAATAACTGAACTTGTAACAATTCCTTCTTGAATTTTAAGCATAACAGCTGTTGGGATAAAAGTAAGAAGTAACAAACTAATAGCAAGTGGTGTATAACCAATTGTTTCAAAAATACAAAACGAGAATACCATCGATAATAAGCAAGCTAAAAACCGATGCAAAGATGCTTGGAGTGATTTTCGTTTCGTATTTTGCACACACAAAATAACCAAAATGCCCGCAGAACTATAAAATTCCAAACCGAATAGCTGCGCAATAAAAACTGCCGCACCTGTTCCAACTGCTGTTTTCACTGTACGATATCCAATTCTAAACATATCATTGCTCCTATATGTATAAACGTATTTACAGTAAGTATAAAAAAAGGATGACAAGCTGTCATCCTTTTCTCCTTATTATTCACGTAACTTTTACATGTTACAATATTTTTTGTAAAAATTCTTGTGCGCGTTTGCTTTTTGGTTCTGTAAAAAACTGTTCTGGACTTGTATCTTCAACAAGCTTTCCACCATCTAAAAAGAGCACACGATCAGCTACTTCTTTTGCAAATCCCATCTCATGTGTCACAATTGCCATTGTCATTCCTGTAGTCACTAAAGATTTCATTACTTCTAATACTTCTTTTACCATTTCAGGATCTAGTGCGGATGTTGGTTCATCAAAAAGCATAACTTCCGGTTCCATTGCCAATGCTCTAGCAATGGCTACACGCTGCTTTTGTCCACCTGAAAGACGGTTTGGATATGCATCCTTTTTATCGAGCAATCCTACCTTTTCAAGAAGTTCCTTCGCCTCTTTCTCTGCTTCTGGTTTTGCCACACCTTTTACATTTACTGGTGCGTACGTAATATTTTCTAATACTGTCATATGAGGGAATAAGTGAAAATGTTGAAACACCATTCCAACATTTTCACGAACACTCATAATATTTGTTTTTGGATTGGTCACTTCTTCATTCCCAATCCAAATGTGACCATTTGTAGGTGTTTCTAGTACGTTCATACAACGTAAAAATGTTGATTTTCCTGACCCAGACGGTCCAACAATCGCAACAATTTCGCCCTTTTCGATTGTTGTCGTAATTCCTTTTAGTACTTCATTTTGTCCAAATGATTTATGAAGGTTTTCAATTTTAATCACTTTTCTTCATTCTCCCTTCAATTGCTTTCCCGACTAATGTAAGAATAATTACTAGAATATAGTAAACAAGTCCGACAAATAGTAACGGCTCAAGATATTTAAACGTTTCACCGCCTACAATATATGCACGGCGCATTAAATCAGTCGCACCAATTACTGTCACTACTGCCGACTCTTTCGTAAGTGTTGCAAATTCGTTCACAAGCGCTGGTAATATATTTTTTAATGCTTGTGGTAAAATAATATTTTTCATCATTTTTCTATATGGAACACCGAGAGCCATCGCAGCTTCTGTCTGTCCTTTATCAACAGCCTGAATTCCTGCACGAATTACCTCTGACATATATGCACCCGAATTTAAACTAAATGCAAGTACCGCTGCTAAAAATGCTGGTATATCATATCCAATCATTTGCGGAACACCGAAATAAATAATCATTAATTGCAAGACAAGTGGTGTACCACGAAATATCGATGTATATAAATCAGCAGCGATATTTAACACTCTTACTCTAGCAATTTTACAAAGTGCTAATAACGTTCCAAGTATAAAACCAACTAAAGCAGATACTGCTACAATTTTCAGTGTAACTTCTAGTCCCTTTAATATATATGGTATCGACGGAGTAATTGCCGAAAAATCTAAGTTCATCTTTTGTCATTCCTCTCACAGAAAAGAGAAAGGCAGCTTATTTTTTGCTGCCAAACCATTTCTTCACTAATTTGTCCATTTCACCATTTTCTTGCATCTTCTTAATCACTTTATTAAATTCTGCTGTTTTGTCACTATTTTTTGGAAGGGCAATTGCTGCTCCTACTTCTTCTGGAGCTTCCTGAATTTCAATCCCTTGTAAACCTTTGATTTTTTCTAAATAATTTTTAGCAACTGTATCTTCTAAAATAGCAGCATCAAAACGTCCAGCCTGAATTTCTTGTACGATTTCTGGTATACGGTCACGCCCCTCCGCCTGGAAGTTCACTTGCTTGTTAAATTCATTCGCTTTTTCTTCTTGAATAGAACCTGTTTGTACCCCTACTTTTTTACCTTCCAAATCTTGTAATGACTTAATACCTGAATCCTTTTTCGAAACAATCATGTTTTTAGCAACAAAATAAATATCTGTAAAATCCGCATTTCCCTTACGTTCTGGAGTTGGTGTCATACCAGCCATAACAAAGTCAACTTTCCCCGAGCTAAGCGATGCTAACAATCCTCCAAAATCCATATCTTTCACTTTCACTTCATAACCAAGTTCTTTCCCAATATACTTTGCAATATCAACATCAAAACCGATAATTTCATCACTCTTTGAAGCTTCCACATATTCATAAGGTTTATAGTCTGCTGAAGTACCCATAACGAGTACTTTCTTATCTTTCTTCGTATTCGATTCCTTTGTTTCTCCCTTACTACAAGCACTAAACATACTTATTATTAAAATAAGTGCAAATGAAATTGATAATAACTTCTTCATATTTCTTCCCCCTAATAATGTATATTTAAAAGTTTTATAGAATTTTTATTCGATGTTTGTATTGTAGCAATAATTTTATTTTTATGCAACAATTAAAATAAAAATAAAATACAAATTCTATTAAAACGGTTTTTCTAGGTTGATTAATGTATAAATTAGTGTATAAATTATACATTTCATGTATATTCCCTCTCATTACAAATGATTATAAACAAATGTTATTAACTTCACCTCCTATAAAGTGAAACTTTAATCAGAGGGGGACTTTCTTTAACTTCTATTGATTATTAGCCCTCACCAATCAGGATTTTACTGCCCACAAACATCCTAATAAATGGAACAAAATAAAAAACGGTACATACACTTATAAGTGTATGTACCGTTTTTTATTTTCTATTAAACCTCTTTACAATTCTCTTCAAAGTACGATTGTAATTTTGCAATGACTTGCATTGGCTCATGGCCTTCGATTTCATGGCGTTCAACCATCGTTACAATCTTTCCATCTTTTAATAATGCGAAAGACGGAGAAGATGGTGGATATCCTTCAAAATATTCACGTGCACGTGCTGTTGCCTCTTTGTCCTGCCCCGCAAATACTGTTACAAGGTGATCTGGACGTTTATCATAATGTACGGAATGCGCAGCAGCAGGGCGAGCAATACCACCTGCACAACCGCATACTGAGTTTACCATTACAAGTGTCGTACCTGTTTGCTTAAATGCCTCATCAACTGCGGATGGTGTTGTTAATTCTGTATATCCAGCGGAAACAATTTCTTCACGCGCTTGACGGACAACATCATTCATAAAAAAGTTAAAGTTAATCAATGTTTTCCCTCCTCTAGATCTCTCTATATATCTTACCAGTTACCGTTTTAGAAATACAAGTAAACTTACTTGTATTCTTCTTATGCGTATAGAAAAAACGTCCTAGAACAAGTGTCCTAAGACGTTTTTTCTTAATGTCCGCGATGCTTTTGTTTTGCTTTTTGCACTTTGATAAGGCGTTTTTTCTGCTTTTCTGCTTCACGCTGTTCCTTAGATTGCACTCGCTTTTCTTGCTTATGCAATTCATAAGATAAACTAATTGCCTCTTGTGCCTTCGTAAAGCTTTTTGTATGCATTTCTTTTGCAGCTTCTCTTATGATACGTTTTATACTTTTCGGACGCTTTTTCTCTTCCACTTTAACACCGCATTTGGCAAAGTGATTAAAATACGTTAGCAACGTATTATTTACAAATACAAGTATCTCTTCGTCTGATGGCTCAGCACCAAAAATATACCTCGCTGCATACAAAATTCCTTTATGTGTATCCTCAATCATTCCTACAAAAAACTGACCATCATGATATACTGTCAATTTCATCGACAGCCCCTCCTTAGAAAAAAATTAGAAATACTGGACATCCCGGAGGGGAAGGTTACTGACATACTAGTATGCGTCTGGACTACCAACCAGAACTGTGTTTTTGTATTTCTATAGCTATTATATATTATTTCTACTTTCTTTTTCTATCTTCTCATATGCTTCAATCATTTTTTTATGTGATCCTACAATATACTCAGGCAATTCTGTAACGGGAAAGAATTTAAGCTGAACCGCTTCCTCTTTATTGACAGCTAGCAAACCTTCATATTCATTTGTATAATAAGCAGTCGTTACAGATTGAAATTCATCACCATTCGCTAATTTTATAAAGTAATTAGCTCCAGAGAACACATTAATGAGTTTTAAATTTTTCACATAAATTCCTGCTTCTTCATATACTTCACGGCAAGCTGTCTCTTCTGTGGATTCTCCAAGCTCCATTAAACCACCAAGCAATCCCCATTTTCCATACGGTTCTGTTCGTTGTTGTAATAAAACATGTCCACCTTCATTTAATACGAGAACAACAGCACCAACTAAAATTAAAGGGCGATGACCAACTACTTTTCGTAACTCCTCTACATATCCCATCGAAACAAACCCTTCTTTTTTTATTTCGTTGTCCACACTATTGTATCATATGCATAAGATGGTAAAATGCGTATTCATTTCATTTTTTTAACAAAATATTTATTTTTTCCATTTCATCTATCGTTGCTAATTGAATCAATTCAATTGATACTTTTTTTGATAATTCCTCCTTTGCCCATGTTTCCGTTTTCCCCAATAAAGTAAGCACATCCTTTTGAATTTTCCCGTCTTTTACAAGAATAAATGAAATAGGTGATTTTTTACCAGCTACTTTCATATCCAGCCGAGATACCGTTTCATATTCTGGATACTGAAATACCGAAACAACACCACTTGCTTCCCATAATGCTAATTTTATTGTTTTAATATCACTAATATTTTGTAAGCGTAATTCAGAAAATAAATACTCTACCGTAATTCTTGCTTTTTTCAAATTGCTAAAATCGATTGAACCATTATGTATGAGAATAACCGGAGCTGGTTCTAAAAAACGTCTCCACCGATCCCATTTCAACATTAAAATCGAACTTATGATATGAAGAACAACGAGCATAAAAGTTGTAATCATCGAGCCTGTTAAACCCACTTTTTCATCGGATAGTGCATTGGAAATATTTCCACCTAACAATAAAACTAATACCACATCTAAGAAGCGGAGTTGTGCAATGGAGCGTTGTCCCATTGCTTTGGCAACAATAATTAGAAAGATATATGCTATTATAGCTCGAATCATCCATTCTATATGAGAAAGATGATGTGCTCCCTCAAAAATATGCATATGCATGAATTTGCACTCCTTAATCATCACAAACTTTCACACTCCCTTTAGTTTGTGATGATTAAGATCATCTATACAAAAAAGACCGATTCGCATGAAAACGAATCAGCCTTTTTACATAAAAATTAACTAACTGAAAACATATACTTTTTGTATGTTTTCCGTACCGATAAGACGAGCCCCATCATCATCATATTCGAGAATAAGGAACTTCCTCCATATGATAAAAACGGAAGCGCAATTCCTTTTACCGGCATTAATCCAACAATCATACCAACGTTTTGGAAAATTTGTAATGTTAAAACACCAATTACTCCTGCACATAATAATGTACCAAACAGATTATCTGCTGAATACCCAATTATAATTGTTCGATATAAAAGAAGCAGGAACATAAATACAACAAAAGCTGCAATTAAAAATCCACCTTCTTCAGCAATTGTAGCAAAAATGAAATCGGTATGCTTTTCAGGAATATATACACTTCCATATCCAAATCCTTTTCCATCCATTCCCCCACTACCAACCGCTAAAATCGATTGTTGTGTTTGATAACCTTGATCCACATGCTCAAATGGATCCAACCAACCCAAAATTCGTGACCGTTGATGCGGCTTTAGTAAAGTAACCAATTTGTTGAAAAAAATGTCTGGGTATTTCAAAAATATAAATACTAACGTGGACAATATGGTCAGTGGAATAACTGTACATATTGCAATTAATTTCTTTTGAATACCTGACATAAACAAAATACATGCAACCCCTGCAGCATATAGGAAAACCATCCCTGTATCAGGCTGACTATATACGAGTAGAGCAGGTGGAATCGATACTAAAATAATTTTACCCATTAATCTTAAATCCGTTTGAAAAGTCCGTACCCTATATTTTTCATTATGCTTGACTGCTAAACTAGCAACTAAAATAAGCAACGCAATTTTAAAAAACTCTGATGGCTGGATTGCCCCGAGAACCGGGACTTTAAACCATCTTTTTGCCCCTAATATTTCAGGGGTTAAAGCTTTGAATGGTGAAATCTTAAGTATTATAATTGAAGCAAATCCAACAATATAAAATGGCCACGCTAATTTTTGCAGTTGATCTAAATCAATACTTGCAACAAGTAGTAATAACACAATACCTATCACATAGTTAATCCCTTGCTTCATTGCAAAATTTGAATTTCCATATTGTCCTGTTTGTTGACTGCTATATATGGCAGCTATACTCGTGACGCATAATATACACAAAATTAAAATTAATTTTACATCTAAACTTTTTAGAAATTCGGTACTTCTCTTCATGACATCCTCCTGAAACATTGTTAAGGCAAAATAAAAAACCAGGAGTCAACATTCTTTATATTTTGACGACTGATTGCACATTAATCTATAAAATACTTATATAGAATAACTTTCTTTTTTAAACAATACAATACATTATACTACAGTTTCATCAGTAAGATTTTCCAAAAAAAAATTCTTTTCTTATTGTATATCTATATACTGGATATCAGCAATGTATTTTCGTAAATTCATAATACATTATTATTCATTGTCACATTAATGGAAGGCATTTTTTATTGTGGGATAAAAAGTGAAGAAATATATTTTTTCTAAAGTAAAAAGCTCGCAGACGCGAGCTTTTTATTAATATACAGACGTATTATTCTCTGATACATTTTCAAGAATTTCTTTTACACGTCCTAAGAATTTACCACAAATTAAGCCATCCAGTACACGATGATCAAGGGATAAACATAGGTTAACCATGTCGCGTGCACCGAACATACCATTATCCATAATAACTGGACGCTTTACAATAGATTCTACTTGTAAAATAGCAGCTTGTGGATGGTTAATAATACCCATAGATTGAACAGAACCAAATGATCCTGTGTTATTAATTGTAAATGTACCGCCTTGCATTTCGTCTGCTTTCAATGATTTTGTACGAACTTTTCCTGCAAGTTCAGTAATTTCACGAGCAATACCTTTAATTGTTTTCTCATCTGCTTGTTTAATAACTGGTACAAATAATTCATCTTCTGTTGCAACAGCGATAGAAAGGTTAATATCTTTCTTTT
This sequence comes from Bacillus sp. 105MF, assembly GCF_000374885.1. NCBI lineage: Bacteria > Bacillati > Bacillota > Bacilli > Caryophanales > Bacillaceae > Bacillus > Bacillus sp. 105MF. Next base: position 112,445 of record NZ_KB895576.1, read on the forward strand.
GAACAATCTTGTCACCAGCCCACATTGAGTTAATTTGTGGGTATTCTTTCAATGCTTGTGCAACTGCTTTAACGAAAAATGCAAAGAATGTTAAGTTGAAGCCTTCACGCTTTTTAAATTCGCCTTTAATTGAATTACGGTATGATACAAGATTTGTTACATCTACTTCAATCATCATCCAAGCGTGAGGTGCTTCGTGTTTACTACGCAGCATGTTCGCAGCAATTGCTTTACGTACACCTGTTACCGGAATCTCAATATCGCCAGGTACTGTCGGTACAGATACAGGTTTTGCCGCTTCTGTCTTTGGAGCTGATGGTGCAGTCACTTTTGGTGCTTCTTGTGATGCCTGCATAGATACAGGTGCTGCTTCTTTCTTCGCACCAACTACCGGAATGTTTCCAGATTCCACAAGCTTCAGAATATCTTTACGTGTAATACGACCATTTGCACCCGTACCTTCTACTGCATCTAAATCAATATTATGCTCACCTGCAAGTTTTAATACAGCTGGTGAGAAACGAGGTTTGCCATCAGTTGGTTGCTTCACTTTTGGTGCTTTTTCAGCTGAAGCCACTTCTGTTTTTGGTTCCTCTTTTGTTTTCTCTTCTACAGCTGTCGCAGCTACCTCATCCGCGCCCTCTACTTGGATCACACAAACGACTTCACCTACAGCAAGTGTATCACCTTCAGCAGCGACTAACTCCTTCACAATTCCTGTGAAAGAAGATGGTACTTCTGCGTTTACTTTATCTGTCATTACTTCTGCAAGCGGATCATATTTATTTACGTGATCGCCAACATTTACGAGCCATTTACTAATTGTACCTTCCGTTACACTTTCCCCAAGCTGAGGCATTGTGATATTTTCTACAGCCATGTATAGTCCCCCCGATTAAAATTCCGCAAGTTCACGCATTGCTTTTTCAACTTTATCTGGATTTACCATAAAGAATTTTTCCATTGTTGGTGCATATGGCATTGCTGGAACGTCTGGACCTGCAAGACGTGCAATTGGTGCATCAAGGTCAAATAAGCAATTTTCTGCAATAATTGCTGCTACTTCACTTATAATGCTTCCTTCTTTGTTATCTTCCGTTACAAGAAGAACTTTACCTGTTTTAGAAGCTGCTTCAATAATCGCTTCTTTATCTAATGGATATACAGTACGTAAATCAAGAATGTGAGCAGAAATGCCATCTTTCGCTAATTTTTCAGCAGCTTGAAGAGCAAAGTGAACACATAATCCATATGTGATGACAGTAATATCATCACCTTCACGTTTTACATCTGCTTTTCCGATTGGTAATACATAATCATCTTCTGGTACTTCGCCTTTAATTAAACGATATGCACGTTTATGTTCAAAGAATAGTACTGGATCTTCATCACGAATTGCCGCTTTTAATAATCCTTTTGCATCATATGGTGTAGAAGGAATAACAATTTTTAAACCTGGTTGGTTTGCAAACATTGCTTCTACAGACTGTGAGTGATACAATGCACCGTGAACGCCGCCACCAAACGGTGCACGCACAGTGATCGGACAAGTCCAGTCATTATTAGAACGGTAACGAATTTTTGCTGCCTCAGAAACAATTTGGTTTACTGCTGGCATAATAAAATCAGCGAATTGCATTTCAGCAATTGGACGCATTCCGTACATCGCTGCCCCGATTGCTACCCCTGCAATTGCAGATTCTGCAAGCGGTGTATCAAGCGCACGATCTTCACCAAATTGATCATATAATCCATTTGTCGCTTTAAATACGCCACCTTTTTTACCAACGTCTTCTCCTAATACAAATACTTTCTCATCGCGTTCCATTTCCTCGCGCATTGCTAATGTAATCGCGTCAATATAAGACATTACAGCCATGAAACGTTCCCCCCTATTCTGCGTATACGTGCTTCAATGCATCTTCAGGTGCTGCATACGGAGCATTTTCTGCATATTCTGTTGCTTCGTTTACGATATGCATAATTTCATCTAACATTTGTTTTTCAGATTCCTCTGTTAACACGCCAACCTCTTTTAAGTAAGCAGCAAATGTAAAGATGGAATCTTTTTTCTTCGCTTCTTCTACTTCTTCTTTATCACGATATACACGATCATCGTCATCACTAGAGTGTGCTGTTAAACGATATGATACTGTTTCAATTAAAGTTGGACCTTCGCCGCGGCGGCCACGATCCGCTGCTTCTTTTACAGCTTTATATACTGCAAGTGGGTCATTTCCGTCCACTGTGTATCCTGGCATACCGTAACCAATTGCACGATCTGATACATTTTTACATGCTAATTGCTTTTCAACAGGGATAGAAATTGCATATTTGTTATTCTCACACATGAAAATAACAGGCAATTTGTGTACGCCAGCAAAGTTAGCACCTTCGTGGAAGTCACCTTGGTTAGAAGAACCTTCACCGAAGGTAACAAACGTTACTAAATCTTTCTTTTCCATCTTTCCTGCTAGTGCAATGCCTACTGCATGAGGCACTTGTGTTGTAACTGGTGATGAACCTGTCACAATACGGTTTTTCTTCTGACCGAAGTGACCAGGCATTTGACGGCCACCAGAGTTTGGATCTCCTGCTTTTGCAAAGCCAGACAACATAAGCTCTTTTGCTGTCATACCAAACGCTAGTACTACACCCATATCACGGTAGTATGGTAATGCATAATCTTTTTCACGATCAAGTGCAAATGCTGCGCCTACTTGTGCAGCTTCCTGTCCTTGACAAGAAATTACGAATGGAATTTTCCCTGCACGGTTTAACAACCACATACGTTCGTCAATTTTACGTGCAAGCAACATCGTACGATACATTTCTACTACTTGCTCATCACTTAAGCCAAGCTCTTCATGGCGCTTTTCTTTTACTTCTGCCATTTTCATAACCTCCTAAATCCACATTTTTATGCGTGTAACGCTTTTCCATCTACTGCTAATGCAGCTTCACCAATTGCTTCTGATAATGATGGATGCGGATGAATTGTATGTGCAACTTCCCAAGGTGTTGCATCAAGTACTCTTGCAAGACCCGCTTCAGAAATCATATCCGTTACATGTGGGCCAATCATATGAACACCGAGAATATCATTTGTTTCTTCATCAACTACAAGTTTCACAAAGCCATCTGATTCTCCATATACAAGTGCTTTTCCGATTGCACGGAATGAGAACTTACCTACTTTTAACTTATAGCCTTTTTCTTTTGCTTCCTGTTCTGTTAAACCAACAGAAGCTACTTCTGGACTACTGTATACACATTTCGATACCATAGAGTAATCGATTGGCATAACTTCTTTATCAGCAATATGTTCTACAGCAACAATACCTTCATGAGAAGCAACGTGTGCAAGTTGTAAACCGCCAATTACATCACCAATTGCATAAATATGTGATTCTTTCGTTTGATAAAACTCATTTGTTTGAATGTATCCTTTTTCCACAATGATATCTGTATTCTCTAAGCCGATATTTTGCGTATTGGCTTGTCTTCCTACAGATACAAGCATTTTTTCTGCCTTGAATTCTTTATTTTCACCATTGTGTTCGGCTTGAATTGCTACTCCATTATCTTTTACCAATGTTTCTGGTAATACTTTTGCACCTGTTACCACTTTAATTCCCTTTTTCTTCAAGAGACGTTGCATTTCTTTCGAAACATCTTGATCTTCAAGCGGTAAGACATGTTTTGCATATTCTAATACGGTAACTTCAACACCGAAATCAGCAAGCATAGATGCCCATTCAATTCCAATTACGCCACCACCAACAATGATAACTGATTCCGGAAGCGTTTCCATTTTTAGGGCATGATCCGATGACATTACGTATTCTCCATCTAGTTCTAACCCTGGTAAAGAGTTTGGACGAGAACCTGTTGCAATAAGCACATTTTTAGGAATCAACATTTCATTCTCTTCTCCACTTGCAAATTCAACCGAAATTGTTCCCGGCATTGGAGAGAAGATAGAAGGTCCAAGAATGCGGCCGATACCTTCAAACACATCAATTTTACCTTGCTTCATTAAATGCTGAACGCCTTTATGAAGCTGCGTTACAATCTTTTCTTTACGCTCTTGCACTTTAGCAAAGTTCAACTCTACATTGCTCGTTACAACGCCAAACTCTTCACTCTTTTTCGCCGTTGCATATACTTCAGCACTGCGCAGCAATGCTTTACTAGGAATACAACCTTTGTGTAAACAAGTGCCACCAAGATTATCTTTTTCAACAAGCGCTGTTTTTAGCCCTAATTGTGATGCACGAATAGCAGCAACATATCCGCCAGTACCGCCGCCAACGATGACTAAATCATATTCTTTTGCCATTATCTCAACCCCTAGCTACCGTTTCTTTTTCTCGTACAACATACTCTTTTGAAGCTTCTTCCTCACGTAATACACGAAGTGCCCCTTCCGCTAATGCTTGTAATTCATCTTCACCTGGATGCACAATCACATCAGCAATCCAATGAACGCGCTCCTTGATCTCATCAACAAGAATTTTGCTATATGCGAGTCCTCCTGTTAAAACGATTGCATCTATTTTCCCATGAAGAACTGTGCTAGCTCCGCCGATTTCTTTTGCAACTTGATATGCCATCGCTTTATAAATAAGTGTTGCCTCAGGATCACCTTTCTCAACCATGTTCTCAACTTTAATTGCATCGTTTGTACCAATAAGGCTTACTAATCCGCCTTGTCCAACAATCTTTTTCATCATTTCATCGCGGTAATACTCACCTGAGAAACACATTTCTATTAACTGTCCAACCGGCACTGTTCCAGCACGTTCTGGACTAAATGGACCTTCACCATTCAAACCATTATTTACATCAATAACTTTTCCTTGCTTATGAGCACCAACCGTTATCCCGCCACCCATGTGCGCAATTAATAGGTTTAAATCTTCATATTTACGACCAAGTTCCTCTGCAACTTTACGCGCCACAGCTTTTTGGTTTAACGCATGAAAAATACTTTTTCGCTCCATGCCAGAAATACCACTAATACGAGCAATTGGATCCATTTCATCAACAACAACTGGATCGACAATAAATGCTGGAATATTTAATCCTGAAGCGATTTCATACGCCAAAATACCTCCAAGATTTGAAGCGTGATGACCGCTATATCCATTTTTCAAATCTTCTAACATTGCTTCGTTCACTGTATACGTACCACCTTCAATGGGACGAAGTAATCCCCCGCGGCCGCAAACAGCGTTTAATTTCGAAATATTAATACCGTGAGAATGTAAAACCTCTAAAATTGTTTCTTTTCGAAATTCATATTGATCAATAATTCGTTTATATTTACCGATTTTATCCACATCATGACGAATGGTTTCTTCGAGAACGGGTCTTTCATTATCAAAAACACCTATTTTTGTGGATGTACTACCCGGATTAATAACAAGGATTCGATTTAAGGACAATGTTGCTACCTCCACCTATAAATTCAAAAGGAAGTGGAAACCTCGTAAGAGGTAACCACAGCTTTTGTAGAAGTTGTATATGATAGATTAGCGACGGCTAATAATGTCATGGCCGTTGCGTAAGAACGTGCTACGAGTATTTTTCAAGCTTGCAATACGCTCTTCAGCTAGACGATCTGCTGCAACATAAGTTGGTACACCATCACGTTTTGAAATCTCAATTACTTTTGCAATTGTGTCATAAATAGACTCTACACGTTTTAATGCACGTTCTCTATTGTATCCATATAATTCATCTGCTACGTTAATTACACCGCCTGCATTAATTACATAGTCTGGTGCATATACAATTCCCATTTCATGGATTGCGTCACCGTGACGATCTTCTTTTAATTGGTTATTTGCAGAACCTGCAATTACTTTTGCTTTAAGTTGTGGAATTGTTTCGTCATTTACTGTTGCACCTAATGCGCATGGTGCATAAATGTCACATTCTACACCGTAAATTTCATTTGGTTCAACTGCTGTTGCACCAAATTCTTCTACTGCACGTTGTACCGCTTCTTTATTAATATCTGTAACGATTAGTTGTGCACCTTCAGCGTGTAAATGTTTGCATAGGTGATATGCTACGTTACCAACACCTTGAACAGCAATTACTTTACCTTCTAGGCTGTCTGTACCAAATGCCTCTTTCGCTGCTGCTTTCATACCACGGTAAACACCATAAGCAGTTACTGGAGATGGGTTACCAGAAGAACCAAATGAAGGTGAAATACCTGTCACAAAATCAGTTTCTTCGTGGATAATATCCATATCATCAACAGTTGTACCAACATCTTCTGCAGTAATATAACGCCCGTTTAAACCTTGGATGTAACGTCCTAATGCACGGAACATTGCTTCACTTTTATCTTTACGTGGATCGCCGATGATAACTGTTTTTGCACCACCTAGGTTTAAACCAGCTGCTGCGTTTTTATATGTCATCCCTTTTGCAAGACGCAATGCATCTTCAATCGCCGCTTCTTCAGAATCATATGTCCACATTCTTGTTCCACCAAGGGCTGGTCCAAGTGTTGTATCATGAATTGCAATGATTGCTTTTAATCCAGATTCTTTATCTTGACAAAATACTACTTGCTCATAATCATATTTTTCTAAGTATTCGAAGATTTCTAATGTCATTGTCATTTCCCCCTAATTGTTTTACCCTTTTGGTTTATTTAGAAGCAGTCGCAACTGCTAAAGCTAATGAATATACTTTTGTTTCTGCTGAATCTGCACGAGATGTTAAAACAATCGGTGCTTTTGCGCCAGCAATCATCGCTCCTACATTTGCATTTGCAAAATAGACAAGCGATTTATATAGCACGTTTCCAGCTTCAATCGTTGGGACGAGTAAAATGTCTGCCTTACCTGCTACATCACTTACTATGCCTTTGTGCTCTGCTGCAATTTGTGATACAGCATTATCTAAAGCAAGCGGTCCATCAACGATACAATCTTTAATTTGTCCACGACGATTCATTTGGGTTAACATCGCTGCATCGATTGTCGCCTGCATCGCTGGATTAATAACTTCCACCGCTGCAATCGGAGCCACTTTTGGCAATTCGATTCCTATTGCCCGGGCAACTTCAACAGTATTTTGTATAATAGCAGCTTTTTGCCCTACATCAGGTGCAATGTTCATCGCTGCATCTGTAACAAAGATAAAGCGATCGTAATTTGGAACTTCAAACGCTGCAACATGTGATAACACACTACCCTTGCGAAGTCCCCACTCTTTATTTAATACTGCTTTTAAAATACTTGCTGTTGGGATGTTCCCCTTCATAAGTACGTCTGCTTCACCATTTCTTACAGCTTTAACAGAAAGTTCTGAGGCCTCAGCACTTGATGATGCCGCAATCACTTGAACGTGTTCTGAAACTTGTAAGTCATGCTCTTGTAGCATACCCATAATTTTTTCTTGATTTCCATATAGACGAAATTGAGCTAACTGTAATTGAATTGCCTTAGCTACTGCTTCAATTACTTCATGATCTTCAGCCACTGCTACAGCCACAGTTTTTTTAGGCTGCCCTGCTGCTTGATCAATTAAGTGTTTTAACTTCATATCTTGTAATCAACCCTTTCCGTCGTCCCTCGTCTATTTAATAAGCAAATATCGTGCCAACTTTCCAAATTGGTCATACCAATTATGAAAACGCATACAAAATACAGTGAAATCAGTACTTTGGAAAATTACATAATATTCTGTCTTAAATTGTTGTTTTTTGCGTACCATGCAATAAATTGCATGGTACGCAATTTATTGCATGCTATTTTTTGCATGGTCATACTTTTCTAACTTGTAATATAAATTTCGAACTGAGATTCCTAACACTTTCGCTGTCTTTGTTTTATTCCCACCAAACTTCTCTAAATATTCATGTATGATGTTCCCTTCAAACTCCGTAACCAAATGTTCAAGGGGCTTTTCTTCTAATTCTGGCAATAAATTATTTCCTTTTAATTCCACTTGATCTTCCTTATGCAAAGAAGGCAAATGATGTACATCAATATACATCTCATTATAGTTCATAAAAATAATCGCCCGTCCCAAAATATTCTCAAGCTCCCTGACATTCCCCGGCCAATCATACGATCGCAAATATTCAATAGCCGATTCTGTTAACCCTTCTACATTCCGGCCATAATCTTGATTAATTTTTTGAATCAATCGTTCTGATATAGCTGGAATATCTGCCTTTCGCTGACGAAGAGACGGAATTTGAATTGGAATTTTATTTAGTCGATAATATAAATCTTCTCTGAATGCACCTTCCAAAATTGCTTTTTCTAAATTTACATGCGTCGCTGCAATCACCCGAACATTAATAGGAATTGGTTTTGTTCCTCCAACTTTTACAATTTCTTTTTCCTGCAAAACGCGCAATAATTTCGCTTGCGTATTCGCAGATAGTTCCCCAATCTCATCTAAAAAAACACTCCCATTATTTGCTTCTTCAAAGAAACCTCTTTTACCACCTCTTTTCGCACCAGAAAAAGCTCCTTCTTCGTAACCAAATAATTCACTTTCCAATAAAGTTTCCGAGATAGCAGCACAGTTTACACGAACAAACTTATTGTATTTCCGATTACTCCCGTTATGAATAGCGTGCGCAAATAACTCTTTACCAGTCCCTGACTCCCCGCGAAGTAATACGGTTGCTGGTGTGTTTGCTCCCAGCTTTGCTTGCTCTATTGCAGCCATCGTTTCATCAGACGTTCCTACAATATCCTCAAAAGAATATTTCGCTTCTAGCGTCCGAATAATTTGTCTTGCCCGGTTTAATTCATGCGTTAATTTTTGAATTTCGGATACGTCACGAATAACACCAACGCTACCTTTCAATATACCATCAACAATAACCGGTGCGACATTTACAATGACATCTCGTTTTTTCTGACCAATTTTCATATGAATCCCTCGTACCGCCCTACGCGTCCGAAGTACTTTCATATGCATACTTTCCCCCTCTACAATATCAGTCGTTGCAGGTTTTCCAATTATGTCATCCTCTGTAAGGCCTGTTAACTTTGTATAAGCAGGGTTGATGACAAGACCTCTTCCTTTCTCATCTACAACAGAAATCGCTTCCTCAGATGAATAAATAATCGCTTCCAATAAGGTTTGAATTTCTTTTAAATCTGTAACTTCTTCCGCTAAATCTACAACTTCTGTAATATCTTTAAAAATTGCAAATGCCCCTTGCACCTCTCCATCTTCTTTTAAAATAGGAATACGTGTTGTAATAATCTTCTTTTCATTTCCTAACGTCAATTCATGATTTACTTCTATTTGTTTCGTTCGTATAATACGAAGTAACTTACTAGTCGGAATTACTTCTAAAATATATTTCCCAGTCGCTTCTTTCGCTTTATAACCCGTTATACGTTCTGCACTTTTGTTAAATAATTTCACATAACCTTCTGAATCAATGACAATCATTCCATCATGAGTAGAATTTAAAATCAAATTTCCTTGCTGCGTTTGGCCTTTCAGTTTTTCAATTAAATTCTCTTTCTCATGTGCCAACTTCGTAACGATCTTCGCAACATCCCCTGGTATAAGGAGTGTATTTTCTTGCTTTTTTGCGAATAAAACCTTATGTAAATGGTAATCACCACTCATATCAAAAATTACATCCACATCCACTGTAAGAAAAGAATCTAAATCTTCTCCAACTGCAATACCTTGTTCTTGCGCAATCTGTAATCCTTTTGCATTCGGATTTATATCGATAACCCCAACGACTTTAAATATATTCGAATTTTGCAGCAAACCAAGAATCGTACTTCCGCCTTCGCCCGCTCCAATAATTAATACTTTTTGTTTCACACATCCCACTTCCTCTCGAAGTATCTCTGCAAGATTTTTCACACCTTTATCTTACTCGTTCAGCAATCACTTGACAAATCCCCTTTCTATATAACATCATTTGATATATACAAAATTATCTGAAAAGGAGCGTTATCTATGCAGCGTTACCTTGCTCTTCTATTAGCACTCATCCCCATCTCATTAGCAGTGCTAGGTATAAAATTGATGAGAGATACTGTATTTGGTATTCTTTTATCTCCAATCCCTGTATTATGGTTACAATTTTTAATAGGTGTATTCTGCTTTGCAATCGGTTTTTATATCTTTGGAGGCTTTGTTGTACATCGTGATCGTAAACGAAACAAAGTACAAGCTCGTTTCAGAAGATAAAAGAACATAAAAATGAGACCCTTCTAATGAAAGGTCTCATTTTTTCGCTTGTAATAACACTCTCGCTGCTTCTGGATAATCAGTAATAATCGCCGATATGTTCATATCAAAATACTTACGCATAACCGTTTCATCATTAATTGTATAAGGCCGCACTTCAACTCCGCTCTCCATTGTTAATTCAGCTATTGCATCCTGAAGGTAACGATAGTTCGGATGAATCGCAGTAGCCCCCATTTTTCGCGCATACGCCCACGGGCTATGTAAACCTTCTCGATACAAAATGGCCGTTTGAATATCCGGAGCCATCATATGACATCTTTTCATACTGTAATGATTAAAAGAAGAAAAAATAACTCGATCTTCTAGGCCAAACTTTCGTATAAGTGTTATAACTTCTTCTTCTAAACCACAATATGGAATTTTATTATTTTTAAATTCAATATTGAGCAACAAACAATTCGAGTTTAGCCATTCTAGCACTTCTTCTAATAAAGGAATTTTGCAAAAACCTATCTTTTCCGAAAACTGGTGACTCGCATTCAATTTTCGCAAATCTTCATATAAGTAATTACGAACGGCACCTTTTCCATTCGTTGTACGATTGACAGTTTCATCATGAATCACAACAACTTTTTTATCCTTCGTAAATTGAACATCTAATTCTATCCCGTCTGCCTGAAACGATTCCGCAGCTTTAAATGAAATCATTGTATTTTCTGGATACGCCCCCGCCGCACCGCGGTGCGCGAATATAAGAGTCATCCTCACTCCCCCAATCTTATGCTATACTATACGAAAAAGGAGGTACTTCTATGAAACCATTACAAATTTCTCCGGATACTGCAATTCGTTTATCAAAAGCTCTAGGTGTTCCACTTGAGCAAATTATGCATATGCCGCAGCACATTTTAGTTCAAAAGTTAGTTGAGCTAGAAAAACAAAATAAAGATGAAGAATAATCCAGTCCTGTTTTGCAGGACTGTTTATTTTCTCTATTCACCATATTTCCACCCATATATATCATAATATCATAAGCAGATTCTTACATAAACTTCAGAAACATATTTATCCCGCTATTCACAGGCAGTAAGACCCCCACCTCAAAATTTAGTGAAAGCAAAGAAGTTAGATGGAGGACCGGCCGCCCGTAAAAGCTCGATTGGTGAGGGCTAATAATCAGTGAGGATGAAGAAAACCCTCACTAATTAAAGTTTCACTTTATAACAGAAATAGTTTTTAATAAAGTAACCTTTTAATCTCCTTACCTCTTGTCGTGAGGAGTTCACTAACCAAAACAAAGAGAAGAGATACCACCAGTACCTCTCCTCCTTGTTTATTCCTTTATTTATAATAAGCCGCGCAGTTACTATTTGTCTTTTTTATGATTTATGGATGTTTTGTTATGTTCCGTTTTCACCCATGTATGTTGCTGCTTCCATTTGATTAACCCCACAATTTGAGCATATATAAACGTGTATGCATAATAGAAAATCGAGAAACTCATCTGAACTAATTGATATTTCCGATTTGTATCTATCTTAACTGCATAATACATACAAACAACAAATTGATAAGTAAACAGTATCAATGAAATAATACTAGCCCCCAAAATCATTGCCACTAGCCGCTTCCCTATGCTCGGAATATCCTGATATGATTTCGTAACAACAACATAACCAAAGGCAATTAAAATACCTATTAAAGTTATAGTCATTTGAACTGCACGTGTCATACCAAATAAATAAAACAACTGGTCAATAATTTTCAACTTACCTTTTTCAGTAAATAACTTTTTCATCATCGGCTTAAAATTAGTAAAGGCTACATACCAATGCCCCTGTGACCAACGTGTCCGTTGCTTAATACTTACTTTAAAGTTATCCGGTTTTTCATCATACACACGAACAAAGTGATTCCATAATACCCTTCCGTTATCTTTAACAATTTCCATTTCTAACTCTAGATCCTCTGTTAAAGAAACAAAACAAAACCCCCCATGTTTCATCAGGTACTCCATTTTAACAATAAATCCAGTTCCACCAATAGCATTCGGTAACCCGACACGATATTTCGCCAACTGAAAGAAACGATTTGTTAAGTAATAGCTCATAGCATAACCAAGAGACAAATTAGTCGCCGAATTTTTGGAATCTAAATAAATTTGAATCGCTTCTGGCTTTTCTTTTGCAATATATTGAGAATTCAACTCTTGTAAAACATTAGAATCAACATGATTATCAGCATCTAGAATCATTAAACAGTCATATTTTTTGATCAACTCTTCAAATCCTAAATAACGTAATGCATATTGCAATCCTGCTGGTTTACCGACTCCCTCACGCGGAAATAATTGTTCACTTGTATTTACATATTTCATTCCCTTTTCTTCACAAATATCCCCAGTTCTGTCAGTACTATTATCATTTACAATATAAATATCGTATAAATCATCTCGATATTGAATTTTGTTCAAATTATCAATAGTAGAGCCAATTACCTTCTCTTCATTATGCGCTGCCACTAAAATTAAAAACTTTGTCTTGTCTTCAACTAATTCATAGTCCCGCTTTGCTCTACCGAAGCCAAAAAGAGATAAAATCACATAATATATGGTATTAATGTTAACATACAAAGTAATCACAAAAAATACACCTAATAAAACCGTAACTACTTTACTATTCAAAAATTCCATATTTATCCTCCTAACAGACCTAAACCCTCCCAATACTGAATATTGAAAATTTTTAAGCCGTTCTATTAGACCCAATTTAATATTCAATCTGAATTTTAGAACAAATAGGTTGAACTATAGTAGCATTACATCAAAAAAGAATAAGGTCTGTCCCCGGCGATATTCTAGTAGAAATCCCCCTCCATATAAAACATATAAGAGTACAATCTATAAAAAACCATCGGGATGATACTTTTCTTTCAGGCTACTCCAAAGCGAAAACACCTCCGCCTGTGCCGCCGGTGTTGGATTGTCCTGTTTTTCGTAATTACCAAGGAAAGCAGTTCCCTCCAGTTTACTCCAAAGTCGTTCTGGATGAGTCAAATAATATTTAGCAATGTCAGGAAATTTAATCTTACCGTAAAGCTCCTTGTATAGTCTCGGGTCTTCTTGCGGTATCACAGCATCAGACCAAAAATGTGTACCCGCATTCACAGCAAGTGTTGGATCTACATCAAGATTGCGCAAATCCCGCTCCGGGTGTGGAGAGTCTTTGAGAATTCCATAAAATATAGTTTGATAGATATTGATTTTATCAATCCATGCAGGTGAACTTTTATAACAAATGAACGATAAAGTCAAAAGTAACGCCGTTCCTGATACAATCAAACTCCTCCATACTGCACCCTTACGCATAAACCACAGCCTAATTGCAAGTAATGCTACTATAAAACCAGCTGGTGTATACTGAGTTTTAGAGCAAGCATGATTGCCAAAACATAAAATAATATAACTAACCACACAGAAGAATATTTCTGACGCGCAAGCTGAATTCCAAACGCCATTGTTAAAAAAAGAAATATGTACGCAACCGCTTCACCATACATAGAATTAAAATACACTATATAGCCAACATCAACAAAAACGATTATCACCAAAGCAACAAGCAGTCCATTAATAACCTTATTATTTGTTTTGTTCAATTTCACAATTACGTATAGGGCTAAATATATTCCAACGCAAGAACACGTATATCAAACCCCGGACCAGGTAGTAACCGCCCAAGCCATAAAGCAGGCATCATAAGAATTAATTGCGACGAAACGTAGTCACCCGAAGCAGGATTGACACGGGCATATAGATGATGAATAAACGAAAAATATCTGTCTGCCCTCGCTTCGTTCGAACCTGCATAGACCAAGCCGATTTGAACCATAATACGTTCAAAATCCCCGTTATCAGCTAAGCCGATAATTGGTTTAATAAATAATAAAAACACCATTAAAATCGTCGCAGTAATCACTGCGACAACCTCCCAGCCCAACTATTTTTTCTGCATTTTTATTCTCCTTCATTTATGCGGCTAACTGTGCGTCCCCTTATTGTCAGATGCAAATTCTATTACTATGACTTTTACCAAACAACCATGCAATACCCACTGATTGTTTTTAATTTTTCTAATCATCGGAAAATTCAAAACAAAAAATGAAAACCAATAATTTCTTATATAAAACTCTACCTTCACACCCTTCCAAAATCTGCAATAACAAAGTTACACCAAATGATACAGTAGCCCAATAAGCTTGTCAATATTCCCTTGACATTTCAAATTGAAATGTCAAATACAATGCTTTAAAATAAAAAGGCTAACAAAATAAATAGCTTTATTACATATGAGTACAAAGCAAACACTTTATAAGATGTTGTTTTATAGTTTGATACTATATTTGTGATCTTATCATTTTTTTGCTCAAACCATTCTCCAATGCGATACATCGAAAATTGACTCGATACCCATTCTCTTTCAACCTTTTCATTTAAATGGCTAGTATACCCGGCAACCCCAAAGTCTTTTAATCGCTGCACTATAATTTTTTTAATTCCGATGCTAATACGATACATACATAGCCGATAATCGCTACATTTGTAAATACTAAATTTAATTTACTGATAACAAATTTATAATACATAAAAAACATACTAAAAAGGATCAACGTCGATACTATAACACTAAACACCTTTTTAGATGTATAATACTCCGTTGGATATGAGAACTCCCACGCCATCCATATAGTTTTCGGAATAAAGAATTCAATCGCTATAATTGAAAAGATAATAAAGAAAGTTGTTAAGACCAATGTTGTATAAAATCGGCCTGCTACATTTTTAAAAGACATCTACATAAACTCCTAAAATTTCCAGATTGAAATATACTGTCCAGCGACATATTTTAATTTAACGACAACACTAAATTTTTTTCTTTTTATCCTATCTGTAAAACTCATTCAAAACAAAAACACCGTTTTTCATTCGTTTGATTTACAAACGAATGAAAGACGGTGTTGATCGAAATATATTAACTTCACTTGTTGATAACTTTACATTATGAAACTCTCAATACAATAACGTTTATGAAGCCTTATGTTCAAGCCTCAACTTATCTGCAACCATTGCGATGAATTCGGAATTCGTAGGTTTTGCTTTTGACATCGATACAGTATAACCAAAGGCATTAAACGTTG
This sequence comes from Bacillus sp. 105MF, assembly GCF_000374885.1. Taxonomy (NCBI): domain Bacteria; kingdom Bacillati; phylum Bacillota; class Bacilli; order Caryophanales; family Bacillaceae; genus Bacillus; species Bacillus sp. 105MF. Next base: position 127,853 of record NZ_KB895576.1, read on the forward strand.
ATATGTAAGTATTTCTGAAGTTTTCTTTTCGTCCAATAAATACGTTAAATTTCACGCCCTTTATTGGTTTAGTTTTTCTTAATTCATTGGTAACATTACATTATTAATATGTATAAGAATATAATACATATTCACAGGGACAAACGTCAATAGAATTAAATGATATCCATGTACTGTTTCACGTTACTCTCTATTCAACTTCATAATTTACCACTGTACCCTTGTTCCTATAGTCTAAGTTGGTAAGTATTCGAAGCTTTCCCTTGTCCTACTGTAACAGACAATAGCCCCTGTTCTTTCAGCCCTTTTATTGCCTTTGAAGTTGTATTACGATTAGCACGTAAATAATCCTGTAACTGGTTATACGATAACTTCACGGGTGCTTTATCCGCTTCTAATTCTTTCATAATATATAGTAGCAATAGTTCTGTCTTATCTAAGTTATTGCGTTTAAATAATTCCAACCGTAATCCTCTTCCCTTGTTCTGTCATTTAACACTCATACTAATGATGCCTTACATTCCATATAGTACATATTAATTACTATAAAAACAATGAAAACCTCCTCTTAACTGTGGGTTTATATATTAAAAAGACTTATGCGTAATTCACATAAGTCTCACTTTTGTTACTCTTAATTAATCATTCGTCCTCGTCTTCAAAATCACGTAAACTATTAAGTAATTCTGTAAAAGATGAACAAACAGGATAGATTGCTTTTTCCATCTCTTCTTCCTCATGTTCCCAAAATACGACTGTTGGTGATTGTAGGTCATTTCGGTAATCGAAGCATAAGAAGTTTCCATACGGGTCTGTGGCAAACGGGTACACTTTATCTACGAATCTGTCTTTTATGCCTTCATATACCCGAAGAATGGAGTACTTGCTTTCTGAATCTAAAGTTAATAGATAACTAAATGAACTTCCATCTTGTCCCTGTATATCAAATACTTTTGGGTGCGGGTATCCTCCATCATATTGTTTCACACATTCAATAAAGTCGTTAGGAAATTTAATACCCAAATACTGTTCTAATTTCTGAATTTGTTCATCTGTAATTTTCTTTTTTCTTACATCAAACCATGTAATATGATTCATTTTAATGTCCCACGCTAAAGAAGGGCTGTTTTCAATGCTTCTTCAAGCATTGTATTGAAATCATTATATGTTTTCATCACTGTGCCAGATGGTTTATCAAGTTCTAGATAAGTACCCTCAGATAAGTTTTTACAAAACCACGCAATATTTGAATCTCCAAAGAAAAGATACTCTTTTTGAAATTCATTTTCATACCAAATCTCATTCGTGTCTATAAATCCACAAATCGGTTCGTTTCTTTCTGTTTCTAGTAAAGAAGGGTCAACTCCATAAATAACTAGTCCACCAAAATCTAAACCATTTACGTTTTTAAGAAACTCCTCAAATTCAATAGGTAAATCAACATTAAATTTCTCTTTCACGTGTTCTCTTAATCTATGAACTTCAGTATCTGTTGCTGGTGTGTTCAAATTAAAGTTAACACTTTTCAGTATATCTCCAATTTCTAAAACTAGATTTTTCCACATATAAAAACCTCTTTCTAAGTGTATTTATTCTCCTTTAGGGTAGATATTATATTTTGGTATAGGCCAGCTTATGTCTGCACTATCTCCATCTTGTAAGTGTCTAGTTAATGTACGTTGTGTATTAGTTATAGCTTTATGATATGGATGATTTTGTATTAAAGTTAAATTTTCAAATGCGTTTGTTCCTCCGTCATCTAAAGGAAGATTATGATGTACTTGCCACCCTACTGGAGGTCTTCCTTGTTTCATTAATTCTATATTACCATCTGTTATTCCCGCTTTCTTAAGTTCAGTAAGCTTAACAGGGTCATTTACCAAGGATTTAAGAAACTCTTGTCTTACCCTGCTATCAAAAGCTTTCCTAAGTTGTTCAAATTCTTCTCTAGGTCTCTTAGTATAAGTAATTTCATCAACTCTGACGTCTTTAAGAGGTACATCTTTGCCGTATAATTTGCCAACAAAAACGTCACCGTCCGTAGTACTTTTAGTATATTGATAAGGCGATAGTTTATCCTTAGCTGTTTGATAAGTATCAACAAAGCTAGATTTTAAAGAACTTCCACCAATACCTGCAAATGAAAATTGATTTCCAAAATTAAAGTTAAAATTATTTAATGAATTTAATGTATTTCTATATGTTGCGGAATTAGTTATCAGCGACTTTCCTTTTGTAAAGCCTGTAACGACTGCTACTTTCCCTACTTGTCCTGCTTTACTAAGACCTTTATCACCAAGTAAGCCCACTCCTAATGATGTTATACCATAGGCAGCGTAATGCATTCTGCTTTCCATATCCCCATTCCAAAAATTATTTATAAACGAATCTGAAAAAGTATTCCACATTGCAGGAAGAGTTTCATCGTAGTTTACAATCGCATCCCGCATATTCAACCAGGTTTCTTTATCGCCTAAAGCTACGAACCCTTCCCATGCATCTTCAGCACCATCTACAAAACCAGTAGAAATGCCAGTCCATGCGTCTCCTAAATCTTTTTTGAAATTATCCCATTCTCTCTCCAAATCGGATTTCGGCGGAAGTTTTCCACACATTGCCCCTTCTTCAATTGAATTATCCGCTTTACGTGCCCTCTCTTCTTCTATCGTTTGAATAGACGTTGCCCATTCCATATTCAACCCTTGCGTACTAAATGTACCACTTGCAGGACTAAAACCTTTACCACTTTGTACCTCTGCTAAACCTGTCGCAATGCTAGCAGCCAGTTGGAGTGCAGTATCATAATTACTACTAGAAGTATAATTGAATTCATGTAGATGTTCCAATTTCTCTTGCAGTTTCCTTTTCATCATATCAAAAATACCCATCATCGCTTGCATACCTGGGAGGACAGTACTAATCCCTTCAATACCAGCTTTCGTTCGTTCAATCCCTTGGATTTGTTCTAATATTTCTTGTTCGATTACATCGGTTGAAGCCACCTTGGATTGAAATTGACTTGGAAAAGCATCATTCTGACGAATTAATTCTTCACATAGGTAAATGATTCCTTGTGCTAAAGGACGAAATGTCTGTGCAAAGTAGGTTTTTGCACTATCATAAGTTTGCCCCTGCAAAAGCTTCAATCGACTGAATTGCTTGTTCCATACCTTGAATGATAGCGTTACATACAGCGTTCATGCTTTGAGTTTGGCTTTGTACTTCTCCTAAATACATATTTAAACTCATGCATTGACCTCCCTTGCTAATCGTTGTTGCTGATAGGAAAGGTCATTTTCTAAGTCACTAAGGTCTCGTTTTTCCTTAAGCAACGTTTCTTTTTGATTTTCCAATTCAAATGTGAGTTTTCGTTCCATTTGTTGTGCATCTTGACGCATATTCATAAAAAACAATGACATTTCTCTATCTCTATGCCAAGTGCCTAAAATACGGTCAAACAAACGATTATTTTGATTTTTCCATACATGAAAATCTTCTTCTGCTTGTTCCTGTGTTTGAATCGCAGATTGATTTCGATTCGGTTCTTCAAATACACTTCGTAATTTTTGATTTAATTGATTAATTTGTTTTTCAATATCTTGACTCATCTTTTTCCCCCTATCTTTTTACTTTATGTAGGTTATTACATTAGCGAAACGTATTTTGAAGTTCTTTATCCATTCTCTCAAACTCGTTAGCTACCAAATGAATATTATTAGCCGCTTGTTGAAAAGCAGCAGAAAATTGTCTTGTTAAATCTAAAACTTGTTGATTCGCTTCTTGTGCTTGGGAGTTAACAGATAGTGTTGTACGCGTCGCCTTTTTTATAGAACGACTTGTCGCACTTTGGATTGTATCCGAAGCATTCCTCATTTGAGTAGCGATTTGTTGTGCCACTTGAACATTACTTTGAAATTTTCCCATCGCTTAAATCCTTTCTAGTTCCGTATTCATCAAGAAAATTATACCATGTTAAATCATTCTACTGTTCCAAATATTTGAAATTACTAACAGGTAGAATGAATACGATTCGTTATATACTTGAAAATAAAATTGTTAAACAAATGTTGAGAAATATTTAAATTTCATTTCCATTAAATTCTATTCTTGCTATCATTGTTTATAAGAATATTCAAAAAAAGGAGAGGGGATTTCATGAACGTTCAAATGAAAGGGAATGAACTAATTACAAAGCTACTTCATGAATGGTATCAAACCATGTTACAGCAACATGTTTCAAAGGCAACAAATTTAAAACAAGAAATTGAGGATAAGCTTTCCGATATAAAGAAAGAAGAAAGTCTATCATTATATTACTCCTTGCTAGATTTTAGGTACAAGGTACTGACTGATGGTTTAAGCATTACAAAAGATAGCTTTAATGAAATTAACTCCTTTGATGTACCCAATAACAGCTTTCTATCCTATTATTATCACTTCTTCAAAGCAATTCATGCCACATTAACTACAAACTATACTGAAGCTAATGAACATTTTGAGAAAGCTGAAAAACTCTTAATGTATGTGCCTGACGAACTTGAAAAAGCTGAATTTTATTATCGTTTTTGTATTTTCCTTTATCATTTCTACCAACCAATAGAATCAATTCAATATGCAACAAAAGCAAAAGAAATTTTCACTAATAATGAGGGCTATGAATTACGAATTGGATTATGCGATAACATGTTAGGTGCTTCATGTGTTTATTTAAAACAATTTGAACAGGCGGAAGAAAAGTACAATTCAGCAATAGACACTTTCCAAAAGTTCAATGAAAAAGAACTGGTTTTAAGCGTTCGTAATAACTTAGGTTGGTTGTATGCTAGTCAAAATCTATCTACTTTAGCTATTCGTCATTTATCAGAAGTAACAGAGAAAAAACCATCTCACTTTAAAGCTATTTTCTTACAAGCTAGGGAACATCATAAACTAGGTGAAATAAATATTGCTTCAGAGTTAATTGAAAAAGGTTTAATAATTTGCACTGAAATAGGAAATACAGAATATACACATCATTTTACAATTTTAAAAGCACTGAATAACAACGCCCCAGCAGAAGAATTAGAAAAGATTATTCTTGAAGGAATTACCTATTTCGATAAAGAAACCTTATATAACTACACTCAAGAATATGCGGAGAAATTGGCAACAAAGTTCTTTAAAGAATCTAACCATATTAAAGCAAGCCAATACTTTAATAAAGGATTGGAAGCTAGGGAGAAAACATTTGAGAAAGGGGCATTAAAATAATGTTTAAGAAAATTAAAAAGATTGGTTCTGTTGTTTTAGGTTTATCCGTTATCGGTATTGTATCCGTTGGCTTACATAGTTCATTCACATATCAAGCAGGTCACGCCGACACACCTGCACCTCAAAGACCTGATTTAGCATTAAATATAGGTGATACACCTGCACCTGCCGATAACAAAGGTGACTGTGGAGGTTCACCTGCTGAAAACCGTGGTGACACTTGGTCTCCATCTCACGCACATGGAGATACTGGTTCTCCTGCATATAACCACGGACGCCCCCTGTACCTATGAATAAGCATATTGAAACAAGAATTTAATTAATAAAAAAGAACGCCCTTTTATAAAGGTGACGTTCTTTTTTATCGGAATTTAATCATGAAAGGACTGAACAGAGAGAATGTTTGATGAATTAACAATTGATACAATTAGTAAACTGCCACCTGCGTTGACAACCATTATAACTACCCTTATAGGTCTACTTATACCAGCTGTATTATATAGTGCTAATCAACTTGTAATAGCAGCAACAACTAAGGAAATTGATAAATTATATTTAAATAAAGCCACACAAGTAAAATTGAATTTTTGGAATGTGGTTTTATCTACACTGTTAGGTGCTTTTTTATATCTATTTGCTGCTGTGTTTTTTAACTTTGGAGTATATGATAACCTTAATAAAACTTGGAGTAACAGCGAAAAAGTTTGGTACATCGGAGGAACTGTAATTATTAGTGTTATTCTATTACTTGTACTGTATTTGCTATTTTTGTTTTCTCTGCATAAAAACAAGAAGTTTAATATTATTCTTAAAGTTTTAATTTTCCTTCAAACTGCAAGTAGTGTAATTATTTTTTCCTATCTCATTACTAATCAAATTTTTAGGAAGTGGAATTATGAGATGATACCTTCCATAATACTTCTTATTTTAATTTTCACATGTATACAAACCATAATGAATAACCTAACAAGAAATAAGAAACCTTCACAATATATTATTAATATCGTAGCCGAAGAAAAATTAGAAAGTTTAATCCACGGTTACGCACTTGATGAAAAACGAACGGTTTGTTTTGTAGAAGGTATAAAACCCGATGAGGTTTTTTATGTATGTGATTTTTCATCAAAGGTTTTTGTGAAGCATACAAAAAAACCTGAAGAACATGTAACTGTCACCCAAACAACACCTGTTGAGAATAATAACATTTCAGCTGTAAACAACGTAGAACACGCTAGAGATATTTAATATATAAAAGAACCGTAAATTGGATTACTTGATTGCGGTTCTTTCTTTTTTCTCTCGCTAGGGGTGTTGCAAAATTAGAATCCGTATTATAGCAAGACACATTAAACATATTCATACTACTTACCAAAACCATCAGCCACGGCTAGGCTGGCTGTTATTGCCTCGTTATTTTCAATAAAAGCTAAAATAAAAAAGGTGTTCCCTATAAGAGACCCCCCATAAGAAACACGTCAAATAAATTACCACATTGTTAATGTACTTTCATAATACTTATAGATAGCCACGGTTACAAATGGTAATAATTGTTACAAAAAGTTATGAAAAGTTTGGTGTAATTTTTTGAAGAGGTTTTTCCGAAATACAAACTGAAATTTCATGAATACCCCTTGTTGTTATTTTACAAATAATGTAGAGGTGTGCTGTTCTTTGCTGGATTTTGGTAAAAACTTTAGGGAAGCTGGTAAAGGCTTGCTTAATATTGTTACAACGCATTATACAGTTTACACATATATGTAAAGGAAGACAGTTGAGAACGGTACAGTAAAGCCATTACGAAGACATATGACACCCCGAGGTTTCCCAACCCCGCCGTAAAATTTTTTTGAACGACATGGCTATTTACAAAGGGAAGAAACTTGAACCACCCTTCCCCCGTAAAATGGCATGAAAAAACACACTAGTAATCCACCTACCAGTGTGTTGTCGTTCATTATACCGCTAGGACTGTTTTAGATTTAACGGTATGGGGTCATAACATGTTGACCCTGCTAAAAGAAGTAGCTACTTTCAGTATAATCATTTTCTTAAATATTCACTAGTCCGAGTTTAGAAAAGTGATGTAGAAATGTTCAAGACGTCAGAACATAGCCACCTAGCACGTGTCCCCCTGTGGGTAGGGCTTACCCTTGTCAAAAAAGATATGTTAACTACCTATCAATCCAGCGTACCACCTAACGCACCTAACACCTTCATATAGCGTCTTCATTATGACTTCATGTTTACTTATTCTTATTATCATGTTTGTATGTTGCCTTGTGCGATGCGTTGGTGTATGTATTACCGTGTGACTATGCCTATGTACTGTACTGCGTATGCCTGTGTCTTCCTTGCCGTGCCCGTCTTCCTCGCTGTGTCCTCGCACTAGGTAGGTGTGGGCTGGGTGTGGTAGGTACTACTGTGCTTTGGGGGTGCAGCGTACTGGGTAGGCGTGGTACTGGTACATATACTACACATACGCCTACTACACACGGGGCACACAGGACACCGTACAGACGGCTGTATACAGGGCGTTATAGCGTCCATTAACCGAATAGAAAGGGTTATTTCACAAACGCCGTACAAGGCTGATAGACGCCTTAAAACGAATGTATTAAATCCCCTATAAAAAAGTCCATAAAAAAAGAAAGGCATTATTTCAGCCCTTCTCGTTCTAAGATTTTATATAAAGTACCAGTGCCCACTTTATAAACTTCCCTGATATGCCTGATAGACTTACCTTCCTTATACGCTTTAACAATTTCCTGCAAGCGTCTTTCTTCCTTGCCACCTTCCACTAATTCAGCCTTACGCCCTTTAAATTTTCCTTCAGCCTTTGCAATAGCAATGCCCTCTTTTTGCCGCTGCTTAATCATTCCTCTTTCAAACTGTACCAATCCTGAAAATATTGTTAAAAGAAACTCATTCATAGGATTATCGCTGGAAGTATCTAACCATGTTTCATTTATGGACTTTAAACCAGCACCTTTATTTTTAATTTGTTCAATGATTTCTAGTAAATCTTTTGTAGAACGTGATAGGCGGCTTATTTCATGTACATAAACCGTGTCACCCTCCTGCAAGTCTTCTAATAACTGTTTTAGCTGTGGGCGTTCCATCGTAGCCCCTGAAACCTTTTCTTCATAACCAATCGTACACCCAGCTTCTTTTAATGCCTTTTTTTGCCTTGCTGTATTTTGCCCTTCGCTACTCACTCGAATGTATGCAATCTTTCTCATGTTACCGTCCCCTTTTATGTAATCGTTACTGTTAGTATACATTTAATTTCGGTAACAGTCAAATGGTAACGTTTTAAGTAAGCTGTAACCCTTGCTACTACTGGTTTTTCAAATTCCTTCCATTCGTTACTGTATGAGTAAACCCTATCAGTAACAGTAATGTATCACGTATATTTTAGAACAGGCTTAAAATTAAGCTGTTTAAAGGCATGGGGATAATACTTGTGGTTTCTTGCTAAACTAAACGGGATAAAAAACGTCTCTAAACACATGTGTAGCATGGGCTGAACTTCCACCTATCACCCAAAAAAGATTTTTCAAATTCACAATATTTCACACAGGCAAGCGGTGTTATTTCACCTATTTCAGCTACTACAATGTAAATTATCGTCAAGTGTGGTAGATAGTGTGCAAATTAGATTGTCAGGCTAAAGGGACAACATGCCCACTTAGAAGTAAATAACCCCCACCGTTAACCAGTAGGGGACACTTCTTTTCGTAACTTGTTTTTTATCTTCTCAATATCTGCTAACCTTCTTTTACGTATCTTATCGCTTTCCACTACCATGGTAACAAAACAATGGTGCTGCAACTCTTCTACCTCTCCTAGCATATTTACCGCACGATTGTAAAACACTTTCCCACAAATGCGACATTCATGTTTCACTGCTACTATTACATTTATAGGACGTTCCTTAATTGTAATAAAACCCTCATATTTATCATCAAATAACTGCTGGTATTCCTCTTTATCAATTGTTTTAAAGCTATCTACTTTGTAACTGTTAATTTGTTTTTCTACTTCTGTATACATATTAGTCCCCCTATTTACTGCACACCAAACAGCCCCCACAATGAAGGTGCGGCGGCGTAATCTTGTCTTATCTTTTTTCTTTATTACTTATCCATAGTATTCTTTTAATTATTATTTCTTTAGTTCTTATGATAGTAGAGGGCTTGCCCTCAAATATAAGTCTTAATATTGTAAGTCTTTGTATGTAAGTATTTATAGGGTATACATTTTGGACTTCATTTTCATTAAAATTGTACTTACCCCGTTATAATTTTTATACATACATACGTCATGTGACTTACATAATGTGTGTGATTAATAAACTTTCTAAATACTGTCATATGAACGTTTTAACAAAACTATTAATCACACTATTAATACCTGTCCCTAACTGGTTGGTAAGTTGTGCTTTTGCATTTCCTTGTAGGCTAGGAACTCCGCTTTATGTTGTTCCGCTTCCTCTAATTTCTTTGCCTTCTCTTTCTCATAGGCCTCTGCTTCTTCTGGTAACTGCTTGTACAATTCCTCTCGTACTAGTGGCTTGAATACGTAGAAAATTTTCTTGTTTAAAAAGTATTTTGCACGCTTCCTGCTTATTAGGTCTGCTTTTTCCAATCGTTGTAAAGACGTAACCACAGTCCCTTTACTCAATCCCGTTGTAACTTCTAACTGCACATTAGTTGGGTATGCGTATCCCATTTCTGTATTGTGGTATGCCAGTAAAGTCATGTACATTACAACGTCACTATGCTTAATCAGTCCCAGCTGTAAATAGGCGTGTAAATCTTTTGGGAAGTGTTCAAAATTCCCCTCAATGTTCCCCTTTGCTAGTTTCTGTGTTCCTCGAATTGTTGTCATATTAGTTCCTCCTTTTGTGTGTGCCTTTATAGGCATATACATATGAAGTACCGAATTAACCTGAAAATAGGACACGTATGTATGTGATTAATAAAAAAAAGAAGGCAAGCCGCAATGGCTGCCTTTACTATTTCATATATTTATTTTGTTTTACCTTCAGCTTTGTCTTTTGCTTCTTGTTCTAACTGTAGTCCTAATGAAAGTAGGGCAAATGGTGGTAGTCCTTGCAAAATACTAGCATCACCTTGTTTTATTTTATCTAATATTTCTTTGCTGTATTGCATTACTCATTACCCCCTTCTTCTTTACAGTAGTTACGTACAATAAAGCTATTACTCTTAACAGTGTTATGCCCATTTCTAGCTTCACCAAAATGTGAAGGCATAATCTGAAGATATCCAATTTCTAACGGTGTTTCCATGTTAATTGTTTTATTTCGGAAGTTGTAAGCTTCAGTGACCGCACTATCACCAGCTAGGCAATTATACACGTCATGTTCAAATTCTTTTTGTTCTGCTTCAAGCATTTTACTAACATCAGCAACGCAGTCCATTACGTCAGACAGTGCTACACGTACAGCGGCATTCATTCCTTCTTTAAAAGTGTTACTTAATTCATTACGGTCTTTATCAATAGCTTGTGCAACTACTGGGGCATGTTTTAAACGTGCTTGTGTTTTACGTTCCTTAGTTTCTTCTAAAAAGAAATCTAATCCTTGTAACTCTTTTGATAAATGTGCCTGTTCATTTTGGAGATAAATACGTTCACCTAAATCAAAAGTTGCTTCCATATCAACAAGTACTTTTGTTAGTTGTAACTGTTTTTCTGCCTTCTGTTCCTCAATACTAGCAGCATACTTTTCAATATCAGCCATATCTTTCTGAAACGCTTGAATAGCTTTCTTTGTATGACGATGCGGTTTGTAACCTGCAATTACTTTATCTAATTCTTCACGATTAATCTTAAATAACATTTATATTATCCCCCTTCATTTGTGCCTGCTGTTTCTTAGCAAGCTTTACAGCTTGTATAGCTACTTTCGTTTCTTTTATGCTAATGGCTGTTTCCATTTCAATAGTCCGTAAATGAAATAGCTTATCTAACAGGGCATTTGCTTTACTGTCCAATTCTTTAGCGTTATAGCCCTTAATTAAAATAGCTGCACATAGTTTTTCTACTTTCTTTGTCATACTTTATAACCACGTCTAGCCTTAATTTCCATAAGTTTTTTATAAGATTCAATCTCGTAACGGTCTATACGATATGCCCTAACCAATTCACGTACACGGGCGTATACGTTGGGACTGAAGTCCTCGACTTTGCCGTTTTCATAATCACTAATCATCTTTTGACTGACACCAAGCTTTTCAGCTACAGAAGTTTGAGTAAGGTTTCTACTTAATCGAACATATCTAAGCATCTGCGGCTTAATTTCGGGCTTGTATGGTAAGTTTGAATAGTCGTTTCCAATCATTATTAAATCCCCCTTTTATTCATTAGTTTCTTTCTTCCTTCTGCTAGTACAAAAAATAACCCCTACATCAAATGACATAAGGGCTACTTACCAAAAGCACAACTTAAAGGAGAATGAGTTTAAGAGGAAACAAAAAACCACACACAATAAAGTATGCGGTCTAATAAGTTCCCTATATTAATGTGTACGAAACACATGTCATTTACAGGTATATTTTAGAATAATTTCTCATATCACACTACATATTGCAAGGGTGCTTAAGCACTTCTTCGTCAAGTGGTTTCCCTTATAAAAACAGTAAAGCAAGTCACCGAGATTGCGATTTCTAGGCGATTAACCTTGTTTATACGTATAGTTGTACCACTAATCACCTTGTACAGTCCTACTTTTCCTTTTCAGTTTTCTTCTTTCCTCCTGAACCAGTGACAGGATAAGTTACCCCATCTGTTTCTCTCCACCCTTTCCAAACTCTATCGTTATATCTTTTATTTACTCTTCCCATTCTTTGTTGTTCTGCTTTCGAATAAATACCATCATTCTTTAAAAGTGCTTTAACAATCCCATCTGATTTCTTTATTAATTTCAACTCTTCTTCTGTCAGCAATTCCCCTCTTTCTTGCTTCTCCCTTGCCAACCTCATAGCCCTCTTTTCCCTCTCTTTACGTGTTTCTTTTTTCTTCTTAGCCATATTGTCCACTTCCTATCTATAACTTATCCAAACATCATATATAGTTCTTACTCTATGTTTCGTGTATGTCCTTCTTTCCTCTAACCGTGGTTAGTTGTAGTTACTTTAATTTTCCTCTATCCGTCGCTAGTGGTAGAAATTCTTTTAAATCTTTTAAATCTCTTGACCGTTTTAAACGCCCTTTGACATGGTGAAGCGGGGATTGTAGAAACGGCTGATAGCATAGTTATCCCCTAGTTTTCAAAGTTAAAAATAACTAAGAAAGCTAGAAAGGATAAGTACTATACATGGCTTGCGTTATGCAGTGTCCGTATGCGTAGCCCTATTCACTCAATGACTTTCATCATATACACCCTTTAACAATGGCTTGTCCCTTGCATATCGTCCCACAATGACAAACTGAATGTATTCCCTAGCACCGTAATGCTAACGATAACCACCCGAACCTTTCAGAGAATCGTCTCTAGGTAAGTTCTCACCTACTCTCACCGAATGAATAGGAATCCAGTGAGAGGTGCTATCCTTGTAAAAGCATACTAAGTACTTTCCGCACGACCGATAGCAAGCCAATCAGTTTTTAACGTGGTTTACAGGCAATTCCACCTTCGGAAATCCTGTAACTCAGCACCTAAAAATGGCAGCACTTAAGAAGCCTTGCATTCCTCGAATTTTTTCGATAAAATGAAGGTACTGAATGACAAGATTGTCCGTTATTTAATTGTTTTTGAATGTACGGAATATCCGTTATTTAGTTTTGAATTTGAATTTAAACTTAACTTTTGGTCGCCTACTGCAATAGGCGGCTTTTCTCTTTGCTTTAAACTTTCAAGTGATTTAATGGTGAATGTTTTTGATACTTCTTACCTATTTCTGAATCTGTAAAATCTAAATAAGCTTTTTGTGTTACCTCTACGCTTGAATGCCCTAAAATACGTGATAAAGACACCCAATCCCCACCGTTTAACAGATAATATTTTGCAAAGTTATTACGTAATTGATGTGGGTGAATTGATACTCCTACTTTTTTACCTGCTTCACGTAAAGATTTTTCAAAGTTACGGACTTCCAATTGTGTTCCTCGAATTGTAGGAAACATATAATCACTATCTGAATAACGGTCACGGTACAGCAACCAACGTTTTAAATCATTTGCCATCTTAAATGAAAAATAGACGTATCTTTGTTGTTTGTTTTTGGGATTCTCGATTAATATCGCTTTATGCTTAAAATCAATTTTTTCAGGAAGTAACTCTAAACACTCTGATATCCTCATTCCTGTATCCAATAGCAATCGAGTAACAATCCAATTGCGATAACCATGAAATGTTGTAATATCGAAAACTCGTAATACCCTTATAATTTCATCTTCTGTTAACAAAGGTTTTTGCTTACGTATTGGTTTAATGTTTTGAATACTTTCAACAGGATTCGTTTTGATTTCCCTTTCCACTTCAAATAGAAAATTAAAAAACACTTTAATATTCCGTAAATAATTAGCAATTGTCGTATCGCTAATTGGCTTTTTATAGTCAGTTCGATTATGAGGACGATTAATCTCATTAGCCATCGTAGAAGAAGCAACAGTATACTTCCCACGTTCTCGTAGATACTTAATATACTGCCGAATATGTATAGGCTTTACCTTTCCTGCTTCCTCCACTTGATACGTCTCTCTCATGTACAATAAAAATAAATTTAGCGTCTGGTCATAACTTTTCAATGTTTTAGTGGACAAGTTTTTGCTTGAACAATACAGCATAAAATTTTCTATCTGTAATTCAAATTCAGTCAAAACAAAAAACACCGCCTTCCATTAGTTTGATTTACAAACCAATAAAAGACGGTGCTTGTTAAACTCTATTAACGTTATTTGTTGGTACAAAAAGAAGTTTGTTGGTAACTTTACATTACCACTAAACATTCAAAATCATTACTATATCAACGATTAACTCGCCTTATGTTCAAGCCTCAACTTATCTGCAACCATTGCGATGAATTCGGAATTCGTAGGTTTTGCTTTTGACATCGATACAGTATAACCAAATAAGGACGAGATTGAATCAATATTCCCACGACTCCACGCTACTTCAATCGCATGACGGATTGCGCGTTCCACACGGCTTGCTGTCGTATTATATTTTTTCGCAATATCCGGGTATAAGACTTTCGTAATAGAGCCAAGAAGCTCGATATCGTTATATACCATAGAAATTGCCTCTCGCAAATACATATATCCTTTAATATGAGCTGGTACACCAATTTCGTGAATAATGCTTGTAATACTCGCATCTAGATTCTTCGGTTTTCCATCTACTGTTGTTGCAGATCGGAAAGATGGTAGTGGACGTTTAATTGTAGTATTCGTTTTACCGCTTACTTGACGAATATGACCCGTTAAATTTTCCATATCAAATGGCTTTAAAATGAAATAAGAAGCACCTAAATCAACTGCTTTTTTCGTCACATCTTCTTGTCCAAATGCCGTTAACATAATCACATTCGGCTGTCTTAGTCGTTCAATATGACGCATTTTTTCCAGCACCGCTAAACCATCTAAATGTGGCATAATAATATCTAAAACAAGTACATCAGGTTGTTTCTCCTTCAGTAAATTCAAACACTCTTGACCATTATAAGCAATTCCGATTACTTCCATATCATCTTGAGCAGCAACATAACTTTCTAACATTGATACTAGTTCCTTATTATCATCCACAAGACACACTTTAATTTTCTCCACAGCTTTTCCTCCCTTACCGAATCGATTCTCCCGACATGTGTAAGCTTCTAGGCTACATGAATTGTTCGACAATTGTGTGAAATTTCCCTTTTAAAGTTTCTTAATTTCCGATAAAATCACAAAAAAATATGTTTATCGTTCATTTATTTTCTTTCTTTACACATTCCATCATAGGTTTACAACGAAACGTTCACTCTTTTCTTTTATTTTACAACAAAAAACAGCTCTTGCGGAACTTTTACAAAATTTCAACGAATTTCTCAAGAAAAAAAGCAAGCCGATGTTAATCAGCTTGCTTTTTTCTCTTGCTCATAAATATTAATTCCAGCTTCATGTAACATCCATTCAATATGGACACCATACCCTGAAGTTGGGTCATTCACAAATACATGTGTAACAGCACCAATCATTTTTCCATTTTGAACAATCGGACTACCACTCATCCCTTGAACAATACCACCTGTTTTAGCCAACAAACGTTTGTCTGTAACTTTTACAACCATTCCTTTTGTAGCTGGGAACTTTTGTGGTACCGTGCTTACGATTTCAATATCAAATGCCTCTACTTTATCTTGATCGATAACTGTTAATATTTTCGCTGGCCCTTCTTTCACTTGATGAGATAATGCAATCGGCATTGCTTCATCCATTATGCCATTTTTTATACCTGTATTTAATTTACCAAAAATACCAAAAGGACTATTTGTTGTAATATTACCAATCACTTCACGATCCGGTGAAAATCTTGCTAATTTTTCTCCTGGATTTCCATGACTACCGCGTTCGATAGAAGTAACTGTCGAACGAACAATCTGTCCATCTTCTACTTGAATTGGTTTTTTCGTATCATTATCAGAAATAACATGACCAAGCGCTCCATATTTCATCGAATCCGGATGAACAAAAGTCATCGTTCCAATACCAGCAGCTGAATCACGAATATATAAGCCAATCCGATAAGACGATTCACCATTATCTTTTTCTGGTGTTAGTTTCGTATGAATATACTTACCATCTCGTAATAAGACGAGGTTAAGCGGTTCACCTGTTTTTCCGCTATCATGAATAAAAGGTGCCACATCGCTCATTCTTTCAATTGTTTTTCCATTAATTTCGGTAATCATATCCCCAACTTGTACACCAGCCACTTCTCCAGGCGATACTTTCCCTCTCTCTGTTTGAATTAAATGATGTCCAACAACAAGTACACCTTTTGTATTCAATTTCACTCCAATTGATTGTCCACCTGGAATCACTTTAAAATCTTTTAATACTTTCACATTTACCTTTTTTACTGGAAATCCAGCAAGTTGAAAAACCATATCCGCTTCACCATTTTGATGCGAATTTACTACAAGTCCAGATTTCTGTTCTTTATTTGAACTCACTGTAAAAACATGATGATTTGTCGATGAAGCCTGGAAAACTGGAAATGATGCTATTTCGGATTGTTGACCCTCAAAAATAACGAGTTGCTTTGGGGATGAAATAAACGTACGAAGCGGTTTAAAACATCCAATAAAAATTAATGAAACAAGGAGGCAAAGACCTATTATTTTTCGGAATTGCTCTAATTTCAATTCATTCACTCTCCTCGCTCCTACCCCACATTCAGCCTAACGACTTCATCTTTTAATTTCTCCTTGCAACGCTTTGTTTATAACCGGAAGAATCAAGAAATCGTCATTTGAGCAAAAAAGCTATCCATTATTGGATAGCCTCTGCTGTCTGTTTAAAACGATGTGCTTGCGTAAGTAACTCTTTCGCATGTTCCGTCGTTAAATCGGTAATTTCCACGCCAGAAATCATTCGAGCAATCTCCGTTACCTTATCCTCTGTACTTAATACAGTAACTGATGTAATCGTCCGATCATTCGCAACTTGTTTACGGATAAATAAATGTGAATCCGCCATTGATGCTACTTGAGGTAAGTGCGTAATACAAAGTACTTGTGAGTTTACAGATACACGATAAATTTTTTCCGCAATCGCTTGTGCCACTCGGCCACTCACTCCCGTATCTACTTCATCAAAAATGACCGATGCAACACCTTGATGCTTAGAAAAGATACTTTTCAGAGCTAAAATAATACGAGATAACTCTCCACCAGAAGCTACTTTTGAAAGTTGTTTTAATGGTTCACCTGGATTTGTTGAAATATAAAATTCCACATGATCGTATCCATCTGCCGTAAGTTTCACTGGTGTCCCTTCTAGGAATGGATCATCATGGCTTCCTTCTCTTTTCTTAATCCTCACTTCAAATTTCGTTTTTTCCATATACAATTCTTTTAATTCTTGGTGGATTGCGTTCGTAAGACGATCTGCAAGTTGATGACGCATATTGCTCAATATTGTTGCTTCCTTCAAAATTACACTTTCTAATTCTTTTAATTTCTTTTTCGTCGTTTCAATATGTACATCTTTATTTTCGATTGTAAAAATTTCTTGCTCTATTTTATCAGCATACGCTAAAATCTCTTCTACAGTATTTCCATACTTTCTCTTTAGCATACGAATTTCATTTAAACGCGTTTCAATTTCATCTAAACGATTCGGATCATATTCCATTATATCTAATCTTTCACGGAGCTGATAGGCAACCTCTTCTAATAAGTAGTAGCTATTTGCAATCGAATCATGGTTCTCTTGATACGCCTCATCTAGGTGTGTAATACTCTCCATTTGTCCCATCGCATTTCGCACATGATCAAGTCCACTACCATCTTCGCTTAACGAACGGTATGCATCACCAAGCGCTTTATAAATCTTTTCGAAATTAGAGATTTTTAATCTCTCTTCCGTCAATTCATTTTCTTCATCGACTTTCAAATCCGCTTTACGAATTTCTTCGTGCTGGAATTGAATTAAATCTAAGCGATGTGCCATCTGCTGTTCATTCTCTGTTAAGGATTTCAGTTGTTTTTTTAACTGCTCATACTCACCGTATACGCCCTGATATATTTCTAATTGGTTCACGATACGATCTCCATCAAAATGATCGAGCATAAACAAATGGCGTTCCTCATTCATCAAATCTTGCGTTTCATGTTGTCCATGAATATCAACAAGTGTTTTCCCAATTTCTTTTAATATACTCAATGTAACAAGTTTACCATTTACACGACATACACTTTTTCCATTCGCAGCGATGTCACGTTTTAAAATGATCATCCCATCTTCAATTTCAATATCCAGCTCTTCAGCTTTCGTAATACATGGATGTTTATCATCCTCTATATAAAATAAACCTTCAATTTCAGCTTTTTCTGTTCCATATCTAACAAATTCTGCTGAACCGCGGCCACCAACAAGTAAGCTGATTGCATCAATAATAATTGATTTTCCGGCACCTGTTTCACCACTTAAAACTGTTAAACCTTTTTGAAAAGAAATATTTAATGACTCAATAATAGCAAAGTTTCTAATCGATAATTCCGATAACAATGCCCCATTCACCTCGTTATAAACTAATCCCCTAAAAAGGGCTTTCGCTAAGCGCTTTTCACTCTGCGTTTATCATATATATTGTATGTATAAATTACTCTTCTAGCCCGCTCCATTGTACCAAACATTCGTTTTACGGGTCAATCCATCGATTTCCTAACTTCATTCTAGAAAAACACCATATTTCACTTCACATTCATCTATTTTTCCTAGAATAAAAAATATCTTGTTTACTTTCTGCTTTTAGCAAAAGAGTAAACAAGATTCTTTTGTTACAACATATTTAAGAAACGATCTGATACAACACCTGTATCCTCAGGCGTACGGCAAATAATTAAGCAAGTATCATCACCACAAATGGTTCCAATAATCTGATCCCATTCTAAATGATCAATAAGTGCTCCAAGCGCGTGCGCGTTACCAGGTAATGTTTTTAACACAAGCATATGTCCTGCTGTGTCTAACTTTACAAACGAATCGACTAGATTACGTTTTAATTTTTGCAACGGGTTAAATCGTTGATCTGCTGGTAAGCTATATTTATAGCGACCATCATGCAATGGCACTTTTACTAAGTGCAACTCTTTAATGTCACGCGATACAGTTGCTTGCGTTACATTAAAGCCTTCATTACGTAAAATATCAACTAGTTCATCTTGCGTTTCAATTTCTTTATTCGCGATAATTTCTCTGATTTTAATATGGCGCTGACCCTTATTCATACATTTGCACCTCACACTATCTCTTACCATAGTTTAAACATTGGTATACTTCACTTATTTATGTTAACTTATAATCGTTTACTTGTACATAATTGTTTTTACAATCATTATACAATTCCAACAAAAAGAGGAACAACAACCGTTATTCCTCTTTCCCTTTTTGTTTTAAGACCTCATGAGCTTCTGTTACAACTTGCTCTACAGAAACCAGAGAATGCTTTTCGCCAATCTCACGTTCACCATGCCACTTTAAATGAACTAAAAACTCAATATTTCCGTCCCCACCTGTAATTGGAGAAAATGTTAAGTTTTCAACATCATACCCTTCTTTTATTGCGAAATCAACAATCATTTCTACGACAGCTTCATGAACTTTACGATCACGAACGATGCCCTTCTTCCCGACCTGCTCTCTTCCAGCTTCAAATTGTGGTTTAATTAAAGCCGCAACATCACCATTTGGAGTCAATATCGTTTTTAAGACTGGAAGAATTAATTTTAACGATATAAACGAAACATCAATGCTAGCAAACTGCGGCAAGCCACGCTCTAAATCAGCCGGTGTTACATAACGAAAATTCGTCCGTTCCATAACAACAACGCGCTCATCTTGACGAAGCTTCCAAGCAAGTTGATTGTACCCTACATCTAAAGCGTAAGATAACTTCGCACCATTTTGCAGCGCACAATCTGTAAAGCCACCAGTTGATGAACCAATATCTAACATAATTTTATCTTGTAAATCAAGATGAAAAGTCTCTAATGCCTTCTCTAACTTATAACCGCCACGGCTCACATATGGCATAACTTGTCCTTTTACCGTAATCGGTGTATCTTGTGGAATTTTTTCCCCTGGTTTATCGAGTCTCATTTCATTTGCATATACAAGACCCGCCATAACAGCGCGTTTTGCCTTTTCACGCGTTTCTATAAGTCCTCGTTCTACTAATAGTACATCTACTCTTTCTTTTTTTACACTCATTTGTTACGCCCTTTTTTGTTTTGATGGAATCATTGTATGAATACGGTCCACAACAGCATCTGTCGTTAAACCAATTTCTTCTAACAACTTTGTAACACTACCGTGTTCAATGAAATGATCTGGAATTCCCATTCGTTCGATTAAAGCACTATGATACCCATGCTCAGTAGCAAATTCTACTACACCTGTACCAAATCCACCGATTAAACAAGCTTCTTCAATTGTTAAAATCGGCATATTCTTACCTAGGAGTTCATGTAAATATGATTCATCCATCGGCTTAATAAAACGAGCATTCACGACTTTCACTGAAACTCCAGCTTTTTCGAGACGCTCCGCCGCTTCCAGCGCCATCGGAATCGTTGTACCAAATGTCAAGATTGCTGCTTGCGTACCTTCTTTTAAGGTTTCCCATGTACCAATTGGAATAGCTTTGAGTTCTTCATCCATTTTAACTCCAAGTCCATTTCCGCGCGCATAACGCAGAGCAATTGGACCATCTTCATATTGCATTGCCGTATATACTAAATGCTGCCCTTCATTTTCATCTTTCGGCATCATGAGCACCATATTTGGCAAGTGGCGTAAAAACGCGATATCAAATACACCTTGATGCGTTTCACCATCTGCTCCAACCAATCCAGCACGGTCAATTCCAATGAAGACATTTAAATTTTGACGGCATATATCATGAACAACTTGGTCATATGCACGTTGTAAGAATGTTGAATAAATCGCTAAGAACGGCTTCATTCCTTGCGTTGCCATCCCAGCGGCCATCGTTGTGGCATGTTGCTCAGCAATTCCCACATCAATCATACGATCTGGAAATTCTTGATGAAACTTTTCAAGCTTAGAACCAACTGGCATTGCTGGTGTAATCGCAACGATACGCTCATCAGTTCTTGCAAGCTTACGAACTGTTTCACTTACAACCGCACTCCACGCCGGTGCAACTTCTTTTGGCTTTACAAAATCACCAGATTCGATTTTATATGGTCCTGTTCCATGCCAAGTTCCAATCACATCGCTCTCTGCTGGTTTATAGCCTTTTCCTTTTTTCGTAATCACATGAACAAGTACCGGGCCTTTTGTTTTCTTTGCATATTGAAGCGTTTCAAATAAGTTTTCATAACTATGCCCATCAACAGGACCTAAATATGTAAACCCTAACTCTTCAAAGAAGACACCTGATACAAGTAAATATTTTAAGCTATCTTTTACTTTTTCTGCGGTTGCTGCAACTTTCCCGCCAACTGCTGGAATTTTCTTGAGTAAATACTCTAGTTCATCCTTCACCCATTGATATTTTCCAGCTGTACGCAGGCGACCAAGAACGTTATGAAGAGCTCCAACATTCGGAGCAATTGACATTTCATTATCATTTAAGATAACAATCATATCTGTTTTTTCATGCCCGATATGGTTTAATGCTTCTAAAGCCATTCCACCAGTCAAAGCACCATCCCCAATAATTGGTATAATACACTCTTTCGTTTTCTTTAAATCACGTGCTAAAGCCATTCCCATTGCAGCAGATAATGAAGTCGAACTATGACCTGTTTCCCATACATCATGCTCACTCTCGCAACGTTTTGGGAAACCACATAGACCTTTATATTGTCTTAATGTGCCAAACTCTTTTGCACGCCCTGTTAAAATCTTATGCACATAGGATTGATGTCCTACATCCCATAAAAATTTATCTTTTGGACTGTCAAATAATTTATGCAGAGCAATTGTGAGTTCTACTACACCTAAGTTAGGAGCAATATGTCCACCTGTTTGAGAGAGCTCTTCAATTAAAAACTTCCGAATATCCTCACTCAATGCCTCTAGTTCGCTGATAGACATATCTTTCAAAAAACTAGGGTTTTGAATTTGCGTTAGATCCACATGGATCACTCACTTTCGTTTCATAATCTGTCAATATGGCAAATATTACAAAAAAACATTTGCACAACACAAGAAATTCTTCAATATCATTCCTATTTTCTATCCTGCTTGAGCAGACAATTCGTCATCTTTCTCTACATTCTTAGAAAACGAAGTATCCCTTTCAAGTAAGAAGCCTACATGAATCATAGCTCCTCTATCCGATGAAAAAAGAGCCGCTAACACAAAGTGATAACGGCAACGTAATCTAGATATATTTTTGCCAATAACAAGAAAAGAAAAACCTTTTTCTACATTTATACCACAAAATAATAAATGACTCAACAAATGAAAACGTTCTTACATTAGTTATTACGCTTTGCGATTAAATCACAAATAGATAATAAATACTCATCTTGTAATTGTAAAGATGCTATCGCATCTTTCGCTTTAACAATTGTTTCTTCTAAGATACATTTTGCCTCATCTATAGTAAATAACGTCGTATATGTACTTTTTTCATTGGAAGCATCACTACCAATTGGTTTTCCAATTTCTTCTTCCGTACCTTCTACATCTAAAATATCATCTCGAATCTGGAAAGCCAGACCAATATATTTTGCAAATGCAAGTAGTTTCTTCTCTTGTTCTGGTGTTGCTCCTGCAAGTACCGCTCCTGCAAGCACGGCATATTCTAATAACCGCCCTGTTTTATGCTTATGAATATATTCTAATTCACTAAGCTCAAGCCGCTTTCCTTCCGCTTCCATATCCGCTACCTGTCCAGCAACCATTCCTTCTGGTCCAGCTGCTTTTGCAAGTTCAAGCGCAAGTCTTAGCTTTGTTTCTGTAGAAATGTCTTGATGATGATACGCTGTCACTACTTGGAAAGCATGTGTTAACAAGCCATCTCCCGCTAAAACGGCCATCGCTTCACCAAACACTTTATGGTTTGTTGGTTTTCCCCGTCTTAAATCATCGTCATCCATACATGGTAAATCATCATGAATTAACGAATAGGTATGAATCATTTCAAGAGCACAAGCTGCTCCTATGCCCAGTTCTCTTTCCTTTTCAAACGCTTGCAACGTTGCAAATAAAAGTAACGGACGGAGACGCTTTCCGCCTGCTTCCAATGAATATGTCATCGCTTCGCGAAGTACCTTTGGACATTGTAATTGATTTGCATAGCGTGCAAGCTGCTCCTCGACGAAAGTTTTACTCTCTTTCACAAAAGCATCAAAAGCTACATATGCCACTATGCTTCATCTCCTACAGCAGTAAATGGTTTAAGTTCTCCATCTTCTCCAAGGATAACTGCCATTTGTTCTTGTACATCTTTCAATTTCTCATCACATAGCTTAGACAACTCCATACCTTCTTTAAAATATGAAATCGCCTCTTCTAAAGGAACATCGCCTTGTTCGAGCTTAGAAACAAGATGTTCAAGCTGAGAAATTGCTTCTTCAAAGCTTAATTTATTTTCCATTGTTCAATTCACGCTCCTCTATGCCCGATACGTTACAATCTAACACTCCATCTTGTAATTGTACTGAAACAACATCACCAAGGTCGACATCTTTCACACTTTTTAACACTTGCTTTTTTTCACTATATACGAGCCCATATCCTCTCATCATTACTTTAAGTGGACTTAGTGCCTCTAATTTTTGAGCCGCCCTCATAAACGCAAACTCTTTCGTTTGCAGTAATGTTTGCATTTCACGTTGCAATTGCTTTTGCAACGTTTCTACCCTTGTTTTTGTTTGTACAATCTTTTGAGAGGGATGATGCTTCTCCAAATAAAATGAGAGCTGTTTTAACTGATTTACCTTTTTCTCTACATAGCGTTCTTTCACCAAAATAAGCTGTTCAAGAGTACGATCTAACTGTTCTTCTTTTTGCTCATAC
The DNA here is from genome assembly GCF_000374885.1 of Bacillus sp. 105MF. Classification (NCBI taxonomy): domain Bacteria; kingdom Bacillati; phylum Bacillota; class Bacilli; order Caryophanales; family Bacillaceae; genus Bacillus; species Bacillus sp. 105MF. Next base: position 151,832 of record NZ_KB895576.1, read on the forward strand.
ACTTGCTTTGGATAACGAAACGCATACGATTTTTGAAGTGTTTGCAGTTGTTCTTGCTTTTTATGTAACATCTCTCGCATTGTCCTTTGCAGGCGAAGGGTTCGTTGTAACACTTTCTCTTGTAATTCAATTATATTTGGTGCTGCAAGTTCTGCTGCTGCCGTTGGAGTTGGTGCACGTAAATCTGCTACAAAATCAGCAATTGTAAAGTCTGTTTCATGTCCAACTGCCGAGATGATTGGAATTTCACTTGCAAAAATCGCCCGTGCAACCATTTCTTCATTAAAGGCCCATAGCTCTTCAATGGAACCGCCCCCACGACCGACAATCAAAGCATCTATATCCTTCATCTCATTCGCTGTTTGAATCGCTTGTACAATTGAGGGAGCCGCAGACTCCCCTTGTACAAGTACCGGAAATACAATCACATTCCCAATTGGATAACGACGTTTAATCGTCGCTATAATATCCCGAATCGCAGCTCCTGTTGGAGATGTAATGACACCAATTGTTTTCGCATAGGCAGGGATTGGCTGTTTATAAACTTGAGAAAACAGCCCTTCTTCCTCTAATCGAACCTTTAATTGCTCATAAGCTAAATGAAGATTACCAATTCCATCAGGCTGCATATCATGAACATAAATTTGGTATGAACCACTTGCTTCATAAACAGAGATTTTCCCTTTTACAAGTACTTTCATTCCATCTTCTGGTCTGAATTTTATATTGCGATTATGACCCGCAAACATAACCGCTGCTATTCTTGCATTTTCATCCTTTAATGTGAAATACATATGGCCACGGCTATGACATTTAAAGTTTGAAATTTCTCCTTTTAACCAAACAGACTGCAAATGCGGGTCATACTCTATTTTTGTTTTTATATAGCGTGTTAATGCTGTAACGGTTAAATATTGCTTTTCCATCTTTCTCTCCTCATAGCCGATTCAAATTATTTACAAACAACTCCTGCGCGTTTTGCAGATTCTACTGTATTATGAAGGAGCATTGTAATTGTCATTGGGCCGACACCTTTTGGTACTGGTGTAATGTAACCCGCAATATCAAGTACATTTTCAAAGTCAACATCACCGCACAGCTTACCTGTCTCTAAACGGTTGACACCAACATCAATTACAACTGCACCTTCTTTTATATAGTCAGCTGTTACCATTTTTGGTCTTCCAACAGCTACAATTAAAATATCAGCTAACTTTGATAATTCTTTTATATTTTCCGTTTTGGAATGGCAATATGTTACAGTCGCATTTTCATTTAAAAACAGCTGTCCCACTGGTTTTCCAACGATATTACTTCTTCCGATTACAACAACGTGTTTTCCTGAAATATCAAGATTTGTTTCTTTTACTAATTCTACAATGCCATGTGGTGTACATGGAAGAAATGTATCTTGACCTGTCATCATACGGCCAACGCTGATTGGATGGAACCCATCTACATCCTTTTCAGGTGAAATTCTTTCAATGATAGCTTTCTCTTCAATATGTTTCGGTAAAGGCAATTGTACTAATATACCATTAATACGGTCATCTTCATTTAAGCGATCAATTTCAGCTAACAAACGTTCTTCTGTAATTGTATCTGGAAACTCAATTAACTCTGAATAAATTCCAACTTGTTCACAGCCCTTTTCTTTTCCTTTTACATAAGAACGAGATGCTGGGTCTTCTCCAACTAAAATAACGGCTAATCCTGGTACAATCCCTTGCTCTTTCAACTTCACAACTTCTTCTTTCAATTGTGCTCGTTTTTTCTCCGCAACTTCATTTCCTTTGATGATTACTGCTACCATTTAAGATTCCCCCTTAAAGAAATTACAGTGTGTCTTTTATATTAGATAAAACGCCGTTTATAAAACGACGAGATTCCTCATCCCCAAATGTTTTTGCAATTTCAATTGCTTCGTTAATTGTTACATTGTGTGGAATTTCTTCCATGTACTTCATTTCATACACAGCTAGACGTAAAATACTGCGATCTACAATACTAATACGTTCTAATTTCCACTTCTTTAAATTTTGACGAATTGCTTCATCAATTGCTTCTTTATGTTCTACACAACCAACAACAAGTGATTCTAAAAACTCATTTGTTTCTTCGCCTTCTTCTAGCGTATTTTCCACCGCTACTTCCGGCTCTAATTCTCCAGTAATATCCATTTGGTATAATGCTTGCATGGCTCTTTCTCTAGCCGTCCTACGTTTCATTGTAACTCTCCTTTATACTTCAAGTCTTTCCTTATGTTTTGTTATATTATTATAATTTATAAGCCGTCAATTTACTTACTCTTACAGTTTTCATTGATTTTTCAACCTTATAATACAATGATAATAACACAATTTATCGTTTCATACACGAGTTACAAGGCTGAAAAATAATAAAAAGATTAACTTCAAGTTCCATACCCTATCACAATGTACGTTTTTTGAAAAAACGAATCATTCCCTTTTTATATTTTGTATTTTTAAAATAGTATAATAATTTAAAGGTTTCGTGCATGAAGAGATGAAACGAGAAAAAAGGTGCCTATTTGACAAGGCACCTTCTCATTCTTATACTGGCTCGATTTCTGTTTTTTGCGTTTCGAATGTTACGCCAACGATGTGAATATTTACTTCTTTCGGCTCAAGACCCGTCATTGTAAAGAGTGCTTGGCGAATATTATCTTGAATTTTTTGTGCAACAACTGGTATTGCTACACCAAAATACATGACAACATAAACGTCAACGATAATATCGTCGTTTACTAATTCAACCTTCACGCCTTTACCGTGATTTTTCTTTCCTAACTTCTCAACAACATCTGTAGCAAAGTTGCCGCGCATTGCCGCTACGCCATCTACTTCAGCAGTTGCGATACCTGCAATTACCTCAATTACTTCTGGTGCAATTTCTACTTTTCCAAGGGTTGTATCTTGACCCATATCTAACATATGTTCAGCCATGAAAAAAACCTCCTTTAAATGTATCACTGCGTCACAAGTTCATGCTCTTCCAAAAATTTAGTATTAAATTCCCCTTTTATAAAATCAGGATGATCTAGCAATTGTAAATGGAACGGGATTGTCGTATGTACGCCTTCAATGACAAATTCACTAAGTGCTCGCTTCATTTTTGCAATTGCTTCTTCACGTGTTTTTCCGTGAACAATTAATTTCGCAATCATCGAATCATAAAAAGGTGGAATTGAATAACCAGGATAAACAGCTGAATCGACGCGAATACCAAATCCTCCTGGTGGTAAGTACATTTCCACTTTCCCTGGAGATGGCATAAAGTTTTTGGCAGGGTTTTCCGCATTAATTCGACATTCGATTGCCCAACCTTTAAATTGTACTTCTTCTTGCTGTAGCGATAGCTTTTCTCCTGAAGCAACACGAATTTGCTCTTTAATTAAGTCCATCCCTGTTACCATCTCTGTAACCGGGTGTTCTACTTGAATTCGCGTGTTCATTTCCATAAAGTAAAAGCTTTCCGTTTTATATTCATAAATAAACTCAACCGTACCAGCACCTGTATAATCAACCGCTACCGCTGCTTTTACTGCCGCTTCACCCATTTTCTCACGAATATTTGCATCAAGAGCAGGAGAAGGACTTTCTTCTAATAGTTTTTGCAAACGGCGCTGAATTGTACAATCACGCTCTCCTAAATGAATCGCATTGCCATGTGCATCTGCCATTATCTGAATCTCAACATGGCGGAAATCTTCAACGTACTTTTCTAAGTATACACCAGGGTTTCCAAAAGCGGTACTAGCTTCTTGCTGTGTAATTTGAATTCCCTTTATAAGCTCCTCTTCATGACGTGCAACACGAATACCTTTTCCGCCGCCACCTGCAGTTGCTTTAATAATAACGGGATATCCAATTTGATTTGCAAGTTCCATCGCTTCTTCTGTGTTTTTTATAATCCCTTGTGAACCTGGTACAATCGGAACCCCTGCTTCTTTCATTGTATCACGCGCAACGTCTTTTGTACCCATTTTTGAAATTGCTTCTGGGCTAGGTCCGATAAAAATCAAGTTACATTCACGACATAGTTCTGCAAAATCAGCATTTTCGGCTAAAAATCCATAACCAGGGTGAATTGCATCACAACCTGTTAATTTTGCAACGCTTATAATATTCGTCAAATTTAAATAGCTTTCTTTCGACATTGTTGGCCCAACGCAATACGCTTCATCTGCGATTTGCACATGAAGTGATTCTTTATCCGCTTCTGAATAAATAGCTACTGTTTCAATATTCATCTCTTTGCAAGCACGAATAATTCGCACAGCAATTTCCCCACGATTGGCTATCAATACTTTTTTTATCATCACAAAGACTCCCTTATTACGCTTTTACAAGAAATAGCGGTTGTCCATACTCAACAAGTTGTCCGTTGTTCACAAGAATTTCAACAATCTCTCCATTTACTTCTGCTTCAATTTCATTAAAGAGCTTCATCGCTTCAACGATGCAAACGACTGTACCTTCTGAAACGCGATCCCCGACACTTACATATGCAGGTGTATCTGGTGAAGAAGATGCATAGAATGTTCCAACCATCGGTGATGTGATTGTATGTAAATTCTCATCTTGAACAGCTTTCTTCTCTTCCTGCTTCGGTACTTCTACCTGCGCCGCTGCTACGGCTGTTTCCATTTCTACCGCTTGCGTTTGTAATGCTTGTTTCACTACTGGCGTTGTCTGTACAGACACAACTTCATTCCCACGCTTTTTCATTTTAATTGTCGTACCATCTTTTTTGTATTCAAATTCATCAATGTTAGAGCTATCAATTAACTTAATTAATTCACGAACTTCTTGAATTTTAAACATATAAAATCCACTCCCATACACTTGTTTGTCCCGTTCTTACAGATACTGAACATATAAAAGTAAACTATGTTGTCTGTAAAGATACGATTCATTCTACTAGAGAAATCATTCCTATAACATTTACTAATAGAAACTTTTGCTACTCTCATCTTACGATAAATATTTTCAACATTCCAATTTATATTTCTTTACGATAAATCGAAACTCCTGTAAAAAATATTATTTCACTAAATAATTTATTACCTAGTAATAATACCAAGTTTCACTCAAAATTGGCAAGACCACTTCATAAAAAACATGTTTTTTCTCTTTTTCCATTTAAAATATAGAGCTCTTGATTTATTATTCTCAGCTTATTTTAACTATGTACAACAACATATTTTACAAAATATTATTTTTTTATTTACAAGCCGTTCATCCTTCCTTCACATACGAATAGTATGTTCAAAGTAAAGTAAAATATCTTAATAGTGAGGTGCAGAAACATGATATGGCTCATCTTGTTCTTACCAGCTGTATTAATCTGGCTCATCGTTGTCTTCACTCATATAAAATACGGAAAAAGCAACCACCATTACCACGAACCTTTAATTTTTTACTCTCAGCGCATTTCTCCTTTCCGAGGAGAAAACATTGAAATAGCACAAAAAGATGAAATAGAAAAAAGCTATCGAAAACGATAGCTTTTTTCTATCCGGCTGTTCGCGAATAGTAATCCTCCATCTTATCATAGCTCGTAATACATATTTAAAATTTATTTTACTGGATCAAACTTGACGCCTACATCCTTGGATCCTGCCTCAGCACGAACAAGTTGGATAATTTTATTTGCTTCTTTTTGAGAATGCTTCGTAGCTTTTACTGTTACTTTAATATCAGTTCCATCAGCCCTTACAAGCGCATCTTTATAGCCACCTTGTGATTTAATAACTGTTTCAAGCAACCCTTCCTTTGTTTCCATCTGATCGATTGCGTTTAATTCATCTTTCGCTTTACTTATTTCTTCAGCGGAAGATTTCGTTGATTTCATAACATCTTGTAATTTTTCTTTCTCTGCACTGCGTTGATCTTCCATTTTCAAACGAAGTGCTGTAAAGTTTTCATCACTTGATTGAACTGTTACATTGCCTTCTTTTTTGCTTGTCTCTTTTTTACTATCATCTTTTTTCTCTGTCTCTTTGCCCGATGTTTCTTTCGTTGTTTCTTTTGGAGTAGCTTCTTTATTAGATGTTTCTTTTGTCGTTTCTTTTGTCACTTCTTTTTCAACACCTTGCTTTTCTTGTCCAACCTTTTCACCCGCTGTTGGTGTTGCAGTATTCATTTTGTCAGGCGTTGTTACATAATAAACAGATAACACAACAACTAAACTTAGCATTGTTAGTAACCAAACTGTTTGTTTTTTCAACACTTTATTTCCTCCCTAACCCTTTTTTGGTAGTACTGCTACGCGGTGTGATGGTACATCAAGCATACGTGTCACCGCTTCCTTTACCATTGCTTTTACTTGTATATTATCCACCCCTTTTGCTACGACAAGGACACCTCTCACTTTTGGTTTCTCTGTTCGCAATACAATCGGAGTTTCTTTATCACCTTCGCGTATAATCACCGTTTTTTCATCAGTTGATTCATCTTCAACTTGTCTTTTTCCTCCAGTTTTATCTGTTTCACCTGTTGTTTGCGATCGTTTCACAATATTTTTTTCAAGTATTTTTTCTTCTGATGAGTCCAAATTCACTTCAATAGACACATCTTTAACCCCTGTTATATCTTCTAATGCTGCTTTCAATTCTTGTTCATATGCTTTTTCGTATTTTTCTATAGCTGACATGTTCTCGCTCTTTTTTTGTCCAAAAGTCGGCACATCTTTTTCTGAATCTTGATTTGTCTTTTCTTTAAACACAGGCACTTCTTCTTTTTTCGGTTGAAAGAAATTACTAAAAAACATAAGCAACATTCCAAGTATGAGTAGGACAAGCAAAAACTTAGGTGTTACTTTTTTTCCTTTCTCCCTATCATCTTTTTCGTCCCCTTTCAATAAGTTGCGAAAAAATGAGAATTTCGAGTTTTTATCTTTATTGTCCATTTACTCTACCTGTCCCCCCTTCCATTTGAACTTGGATTTGTTTATCCTCTAGCTGCCACCTGCTTAAAAAGAACTGTTTCATTTCTACATTTGTTTCTTCCGAAGTTTTCTGAGGCGCTCTCGTATTAATTTCAACTGGCTTTACTGTTTCAATTGCATCATTTTTCTTCACTTCAGCTTCTTTTAGCGTCACAATAACAGATTGAATATCTTTTGCCGCTTTTACTTCTTCCTTAGTTTCTGCTGCAATTATTTTTATTTCAGACACTGTCACGCCATACTTTTTCTCAAATTCTTTTCCAACTTCTTTTTTCATTTTGACAGCCATCTCTTCTAAACTATATGCACGTGTTAGGGCTTGTATTTCTTTTTTCTTTGTATCAATTGAATTTTTTATCGATCCGTCCGCTACGTATTTTTCCTGATTAAAATTCGCAATCACTTCATTTACATCCGTTTGTAATAACTTAAATAGCGGCGTTAAGATTAAAACGACTAACAATAAACTCACAACAAATTTGACATACTTTTGTAAATTTGAATTAGGAAGGATAAGATGCAGCATCGTCGCTAAGAGCAAAAAGACGATAATATTTCTAATCCACTCTGTAACAAATTGCATACTCGTCACCTCCTATCGCATCATGAGGGTAATGTTCCCCGCGGCAATAATAATGGTAATGCTTAAAAAGAACATAAAGGATACGATAGCTAAGCAGGCAAATACATAAATGATACTCCTTCCTATAATATCTAAACATTTAATAATAGCTCCTCCGCCAACTGGCTGTAGTACTGCCGCTGCGAATTTATAAATAAACGCGATACAAAAGATTTGAATCGCTGGAAAAGCAACGATTAAACATAAGATAACAAGCCCGATAATCCCGACCGTATTCTTTAATAACCCAGAGGCGCTAATAACAGTATCCGCCGCTTCTGTAAACATCCGCCCTACCACAGGAATAAAATTTCCCGTTACAAACTTCGCTGTTTTAACAGCTATACCATCAGCAACTGCTGTTGCTGTCCCTTGCACAGATAATACGCCTAGAAAAACTGTTAGAAAGATACCAATAATCCCAACACTTACATTTTGCAGGAGCTTGGACAATTTCGTAACTTTATATTGATCACTCATTGTACTTACAATGCTTAAGATGGTCGCAAGTAATAAGAGCGGAAGAACAATATAGTTCATAAGCAGCCCACTTGTATTCATTAAAAAAATGATAATCGGATGGAAGAAGGATACTGATACAACCCCGCCTCCGGTCGCTATGAGTGCTAGGAGAATAGGAAGCAAAGCTAATATAAAATCTACCATCGTTTGAATCGTTTCTCGTGCATACGTCATGACCACATAAAAACTATTTAAAGCAAAAATAATTAACACCATATATACAACGGCATCTGCAATTTTACTTATGCTACTCTTCGAAAAGGCAGATTGTAGTGATTGTAATAATGCACTGAAAATTGTGAGCATAATGAGCGTTCCAAGTAGCTTTCCATTTGCAACAAGCTCATGAAATAAATATTTTAATAGCCCTATCATCCATTCTTTTATAGAAAATTCCTTTTCGCCCTTTACAAATTCCATAAAACTTCCCTTTTGACTCTCTGGTAAATAACCTCCATATTTTGTGACAAGCCCGTCCCAAAACTGCTTCACATCTTCGATTCCGAGTTTATCCAATTGTTGATCTACGACGTTTTTTTCTACAGGAGAAGCTTGTACGACAATTGGTAAAGAAAAGAAAAGGAAGCAAGCAAACAGCAGCTTAGCTCCAAACCTTTGCAACATTCACTCCCCCTTATCCCGTAGGTAAAAAACCAAGAATTGTTTCAATTACAACCGTTAAAATAGGAATAGCCATAACAAGAATTAAAATTTTCCCTGCTAATTCAATTTTTGAAGCAATTGCACCTTGACCAGCATCTTTTGTAATTTGTGCCCCAAACTCAGCAATGTAAGCAATTCCAATAATTTTCAGCAGTGTCTCTACATAGACATTGCTTACTTTCGCCTCACTGGCAACTCGCTCAATCATTCTTAAAATAGAATGAATTTGATCGATTAGCAGCAGAAACATGACACTCGCGATGAACACAATAAACAAAGAAGTGATACTAGATTTATGTTGATTTAGCACAGCTGCTAAAAATGTCGCGACGAGGCCCAATCCGACAATTTGTAAAATCTCGATTCGAACCGCCTCCTTTACTGGAAGAGAAAGACACTTTTAATCTTGTCAAACAAAGTATTAATCAAAAATGCAACATGAAATAAAATAACGACAAAACCGACAAGAATAACCCAGTTTGCAATATCCTCCCGCTTTAACTCTTTTAGTACTGTATGAATGAAAGCTAAAACAATGCCGATTCCGGCGATTTGAAATATTAATCCAACATCGATGGACATCGCCTTTCTCCCCCCTATAGCAGTAAAATTACGATAAGTAGTCCTGCTAGTACACCCAAACTCTTTATCATCTTTTCATATTGAAGTTGAAGTGCTTTCGCTTCACCCTCTTCTCTTTCTAGGTGCGTAATACATAAGCGAATATGCTTTTGCTGCGATTCACGGTCATGCTGCCCTAATGTTTCACCAAATTGCTGCAAAATCTCATATTCAGTTTGTTTAAATGCAGTGAGTTTCCAATTTTCTTGTAAACTTTCAAGCCAAGCCTCTCTAACTGTTTGTTCGCCGCTTTCTAGTCGCTTTGAAAAACTTTGAAATATCCAGTTTAAAGGCTTTGGCATTTGTTTTACTAAGCGCTCTGCTGCTTCTGATAAAGGCGTATGCCCATACATGATTTCAGCTTCTAACGATTGCAGCGCTGCTTTTAAAAGCCTAAGTTGACGCGGGCGTTCACTATATCTTTTGGCATACGAAAAACCAAAGAAAGTGCTCACCGCTACAATTAACACCGCACCAAATATTTTCACCATACGCTTTGAACCTTTCCTCGCCTTTGAACAGGCTTTCCATCTCTATCCTTGACTTGAACAACGGTTCCAGGTCCCTTTGCTTTTGATAGTTCAATAAAGCGATCAAACACACCAAGCTCCATCACAGCCTTTAAAGATGGTCGTTTCATTACATCATCAAAAGAAAATCCGTGAGCACTTATAAAAAGCTGAACCCCCGCATGTACCGCCTCCATAATCGCTTCACTATCTTCCACACGCCCAATTTCATCAACAATTAATACGTCCGGACTCATGGAACGAATCATCATCATCATTCCTTCCGCTTTTGGACATGCATCCAACACATCAACACGCGGGCCAAATTCATATTGCGGAATCCCTTTTACACATCCAGCGATTTCTGAGCGTTCATCAACAATCCCTACTTTACAAGAAGGAATTTCATGAGAACGAACCCCTTGACTCATACAACGTGCCACATCCCTGAGAAGTGTTGTTTTCCCTGTTTGCGGAGGGCCAATTACCATTGTGTTTAACCAACGTGAGTCGTACAAATAAGATAAGAGTGGCTCAGCTATCCCAATTTTTTGACGGGCAATTCGAATATTAAATGATGACACATCTCGAATCATCTTCACTGCACTTTTCTCTGTAATTACTTTTCCAGCTAAGCCAATCCTGTGACCACCGCGCAAAGTAACATACCCACGCTTTAACTCTTCTTCCATCGTATAAATAGAATATTGACTAAGCTTATTTAATAAGTAGATTGCATCCTCTGCTGTAACGACATAGTCATAAAAGAACACTTCTCCACGAGCAATACATTCAAGTGGCCTTCCTATCCGAACCCTAATTTCTTCTAACGCGCTATATTGTTCACAGCCTTCAATAAACTGTTTCATCGCTTTTGGTAAAACCTCTAATACTTCTTTCATCTGCTTCTCCCCACCATACTTGACTTACTATTTCAACACTGCAATAAAAATACAGCCAATTCCGAGAGTTAGAAAAAAGAGCTTCAAAAAAGAAATTTCATTTGCAACACTCGCAATACCGATTGACATCGTTAAAATTAATACAGTCGGTCCAACAAATGCCAACATACCATTTATAAACAATGCTTTTTTTGCATCATTCACATAAAGCATAAGCAAAGCGGCGAATATCTCCGCACTACCTGAAAACAACCGAAGCAATCCCATGACAAGCACGGATGTTTCCATTGCCGCCAGCCATTGTTTCATTCTCCCACCTTCTCTCCTACCAATTACTTTTCAGTTCACTAACAAAACTCTTATTCCAAAAAGAATATATTTGTACAACCATATGCAGAGGTTGTCTATTTCAGAAGTAAAAATATAATTTTTTGTCCCTAATTTCGTAAATTTCTGAATATTACAACTTTAATATGTTATATTTAATAAGGAAAGGGGGCTTTCTATGAAGGATGTAACATTAATACAGCTTGATTTACAATCCACACGCCATTTTTGAATTATCAAGTAAGCCACATGTAAAAAATGCTTTAGAGTTAAAAGCAGAAACAACCGAAGACACAAAGAGATTTATTTATTTCGCAATCGAAGAAGAAAAAAGAGGAATCTTTAAGTAGAGCCATTTTCAACGAAAAACAAGAATTAATAGGCATCACAACTCTTAAACATATCAATCATGAACAAAAACATTGCCATATGGGGAGTTGGCTTGGTTATCCTTATTGGGGGCAAGGTTACAATGAGGCTGCTAAAAAAGAAATATTTAAAATTGAATTTGAAGAATTAGATCTTATATATGTATTTTCCGGTGCAAAAACGACGAATGTTCGTTCTTTAAAAGCGCAAGAAAAGTTACCTTATATTTCATTACATATGGAGGAGAAATTCCCAAAAGAACACGCTTTATTAGAAAAAGAAACAAAAGTTCCTTGTGTACTACATGCCGTATCTCGAAAAAGTTTTTTAAGGTGGTTACAACAAAATGATTGTTGCTGATGGAGAAGTTACTTTTTAAAAATAGAGAGGTGATTAGAGTGAACCTTATGCGTGCTCTTTACATAATAATATTAGAATTACTTGGTATTTTTTTATTTTCTAAAATAGTAGATTGGTCATTTATGGAGATATTCTTTCTAGGTAGTCTAAGCATATTTGGAATTTCTTGGATTACTACTTTAAATATGAATCGTAATGCCAATATGGATCACGCCGTATATAAAGGATTAACTGGCGTGGAGACAGGAGAAATACAGCCATTTCAGATTAATTGGAATCCTTTCACATTTGGAACATCCATTCTTGTAGTGATTAGCCTTATTATAAGCATTATTTATTATCTACCGTACTTCATATAAAAAGCACTCGTGATCATCACGAGTGCTTTTTATAACTATGCACGAGAAACGTATTTACCTTCACCTGTGTTGATGATAAGCATTTCGCCTTCGTTAATGAAGATTGGTACTTGTACAACAAGGCCAGTTTCTAATGTAGCTGGTTTTGTTACGTTAGAAGCTGTGTCACCTTTAATACCAGGCTCTGTTTCTACAACTTTTAACTCAACTGTGTTTGGAAGTTCAACACCAAGTACTTCGCCTTGGTATGTCATAATTGCTACTTCCATGTTTTCTTTTAGGAATTTAAGTTCGCGCTCGATTTGGTTTTCGCCAAGTTCGATTTGCTCATAAGTTCCGTTATCCATAAATACGTGAGACTCACCGCTCGCGTATAAGTATTGCATACGACGGTTTTCGATATGCGCTTTTTCTACTTTTTCACCAGCACGGAATGTTTTTTCTTGAACAGAACCTGTGCGAAGGTTACGTAATTTAGAGCGAACGAACGCAGCACCTTTACCTGGCTTTACATGTTGGAAATCAAGCACTTGCCAAAGGGCATTGTCCACTGAAATTGTTAAACCTGTACGAAAATCATTTACTGAAATCATGCAAAAAATCCTCCTGTGTATTACAAAATAATAAGTTCTTTTGGAGATTTCGTGATTACTTCATTACCTTCACTTGTTACAATAATATCGTCCTCGATACGCACACCGCCAACACCAGGAATATAAATGCCCGGTTCTACTGTCACAGCCATTCCTGGCTCAAGTACCGTTTCAGAACGGAATGCTAAGCCCGGTGCTTCATGGATTTCAAGGCCCACTCCATGACCAGTAGAATGTCCGAAATATTCACCGTATCCTTTTTCCGTTATGTAGTCACGTGTTAATGCATCAGCTTCACGACCAGTTAAACCAGCTTTAATGCCGTTCACACCACGAAGCTGTGCTTCTAAAACGACATTATAAATTTCTTTTAATTTATCAGATGGTTCGCCGACTGCAATCGTACGCGTAATATCAGAGCAATATCCTTTATAATAAGCACCGAAGTCTAATGTTACGAAATCTCCTTTTTCTATCACTTTTTCAGATGCCACACCATGCGGCAATGCTGAACGAAGTCCTGAAGCAACGATAATATCAAACGAAGAAGATGTTGCTCCTTGTTTTCTCATGAAAAATTCAAGTTCATTTGACACTTCAATTTCAGATACGCCTGGGCGAATGAATGATAGAATATGTTCAAAGGCAGCATCTGCAATCTGTGCAGCTTCCTTTAATATCTTAATCTCTGAATCCGTCTTAATCAAGCGTAACTTTTCTACAAGCCCAGAAGTTGGAACAAATTCCGCTTCTACCGCTTCTTTATGTGCTGTATAAGAGCTATATGTAAGAGTATCTTGCTCAAAGCCAAGCTTTTGAATTCCTAATTCTTTCACTTGTTTCGCAACTTCATCCAGAATTGGTCCTGTATGTTGCACAATTTCATAACCAACAGCTTGTTTACCAGCTTGCTCTACATAGCGGAAATCTGTAATAAACAGAGCACGATCATTAGAAATAAGTACAACACCAGCTGTCCCTGTAAAGTTCGTCATATATCTACGGCTATATTCATTCGTTAATAAAATACCATCAATACCAGCTTCACCAAATGCATTTCTTAACTTCGTGATCTTTTCCATCAATTTATGCCTCCCTAAGTTTCTCCAATAATGCAAATAACGCTAACTTATAGCCATAAAAACCAAACCCAACAATTTGGCCCGCCGCGACTGTTGCAGTCACAGATTCATGACGAAACGATTCCCGCTGGTGGATGTTAGAAATATGTACCTCAATAACTGGAATCGAAATGCTCGCTATCGCATCTCGAATCGCATAGCTATAATGCGTAAATGCTCCTGGATTTAGAATGATTCCTTCATATATGTCATCAGCCTCATGAATGATGTCAATAAGAGCACCTTCATGATTCGATTGAAAACATTCTAACTCCACTCCCAATTTCGCTGCTTCTTGCTTCATCTCTTCTTCTAATGATGCCAACGTTCCTTTCCCGTATACATTCACTTCTCGAACACCGAGACGATTTAAGTTAGGACCGTTAACGAGGAGTACTTTTTTCATATACTTTAAACTCCTTAATATAAAAAATGTCTATACAACATTCTAACACAGGAGCCACTTATTTGAATAGTTTGTCTACTCCAACCCTTCCCCTTGATTCGCATTGTTCGCTTCAAATGAAACAGAATATGTGATAAACACACCGTATAAAATAAAAATACATATTGTTGTGACAATTGTTTCTTTCGGTAAATGAAGTGCATTTTTTATAACAGGTGCAATAGAACCCAGTCCGAAAAATAAAATGCCCCACCAAAACAGTCCATAGAGTATTCCCGGTAGTATCCCTTCAAATCTTTTGAAAAGAGCCCTATAGAGAAATGCCACTAAAATAGAAAGAAGCCCTATACAAACAATACCCAATACATTTCCCCAAACTCCTTCTTTCCACGATCCAAACGCAAATGGTAAAAGCAAATAGTTTGGTCCGGCTTCTGTAAATGAAAAAATATGAAGAAAATACCATATACATCCCCAAAAAACACCACCAAATAAACCAATCCGTACAATGTTTTTTGTTATTGATTGTTCTTGCTTCACATCGACACCTCCGCTTACTAGTATGTCCGAAACTATTTTGAAGCATGTTTAAATCATGCGAAATTTGTCTATAAAAAGAATAAGAAATGTCTGGCTTCCGTAACAATTTTCCTTGTCAGCAGCTTGTGTTTGTCGATAAAATAAAGGAAACTCGGTGATTGTCAAATCTCACAATGACAGAACCAAGTGTGACAATTGCCTCTTTTCTACATAAGAGAGAAACAAATACAGGTTGGTGTTAACATGGCAGAGGAGACAAAACAAATATACGGTGGGCAAGCGGTCATAGAAGGAGTTATGTTTGGTGGTAGAGAATATACTGTTACAGCGGTTCGTCGCAAAGATAAATCAATCGAATTTTATCGATTACCACGCGTGCGGAATAAAGTATTATCTATGCTAAAGAAAGTTCCATTTCTACGTGGTATCGCCGCTATCGTTGACGCAAGTGCCAATGGAGCAAAACATTTAAACTTTGCTTCGGAACGATTTGACGTTCATCCTGAAGACGATGAACAACTTACACACAAGAAAGAAGAGCAGTCAAAATTAACGATGGTATTAGGAGTAGCCGCAGTCGGAGTCTTATCGTTCATATTCGGCAAAGTCATTTTCACAGCAGTCCCCGCACTTTTAGCGGAATTGACACGACCGATTTTCCCATCTCACACTGGGCAAATTATTGTCGAAAGCATCATTAAGCTTATCCTTTTACTGAGCTATATATATATTGTGTCACTAACTCCGCTCATTAAGCGTGTGTTTCAATATCACGGTGCGGAACATAAGGTCATTAATGCTTACGAAAACAATCTTTCGCTGACAGTAGCAAATGTACAAAAACAAACTCGTCTCCATTATCGTTGCGGTAGTAGTTTTATTATATTTACAGTCATTATCGGAATGTTTGTCTACTTTCTTGTTCCAACTGATCCCCTTTGGGTCAGAGTGGTAAATCGAATTTTATTAATTCCAGTTGTTCTAGGGATTTCTTTTGAAGTCTTGCAATTTACGAATCGATTACGAGATATTCCGGTCTTGCGCGCATTAGGATACCCAGGGTTATGGCTTCAACTATTAACAACAAAAGAACCAGAAGATGATCAAGTTGAAGTTGCAATTGCATCCTTTGAAGAATTATTACGTTTAGAAGAAAAACACTAATAATTTTTTAAAAATGGTACTCAACTCCTTTCCTTGTCGCTAATATACTAATTTTAATATATGTTATTTAGGAGGTGTTCCCTATGAACGGTCGTTCGTTTACGTTCGCTTTATTCGTGCTTATTATTGGGTTAGCAACATTCGGTCTCGTATCATCTGCAATTACAGATCCATACGGAATGGTTAAAAACATTGTCATCATGTTACTTGTTGTTGGTGTCTTTTATTTATTATATAAAATGTTTACAAGTTCCAGCGGTTCCGCCAATTCGCAAAACTCTTATAAGCGTGCTGCGAAACAATCGAACCGAAAATACGGAAAACAAAACGTAGCACCCCTAAGCAATTCTTTATTAAAACGAAATGCTTCTGATGACAAAGTTAAGAAAGGCAATTCATCATTGTTAAAAAGGAAACGAAAACAATCTCATTTAACCGTGATTGAAGGTAAAAAAAATAAAAAGAAAGACCGCGCTTCCTTTTAGGAAATGCGGTCTTTCTTTTATTTATGCTCCCTCACATATTGAAGTACTTCTGTTAAGCTTTTTTCTTTCATACTTCCTAAGCGAAGATGGTGATTTTCAAACTGCAAAGCCTTTGTAACTTCATTTGGAACAACGACACATTTTAATCCTGCCGCAATCGCTGCTTTCAATCCATTTACTGAATCCTCAAACACAACAGCTTCTGAAGAATCAATTTTCAGTTCTTCAATAGCCGCTTTATACAGTGCTGGATCTGGTTTTACTTTCTCCACATCTTCTTTCGTTTTAATTACTTCAAAATACTCCCGAATCCCTAAATCTTCTAAAAACCCAATAACCCATTCTCTTGAAGAACTAGAAGCTAAACCAATTTTTACTCCAAGACCTTTTGCTTCTTCTAAGTATTCTTTCACACCATCACGAGCTACTGGTATTTTCATTTTCTCTTGATGTAAAGCCGAAACTTTTTCTTTTAGCAAGTTCTTATTAAATTGCTCTTTCAATTGTTGTTCAATATATGTATAAAGCACTTCATCTGTTGTTCCAATACATTTTGCAAACTCTTCTAGAGGTAAATCTCCACCATATTCGCGAATTACTTCCTGAAAAGCTTGGAACCAAATTGTTTCTGTATCTACAATTAATCCATCAAAGTCAAAAATAATTGCTTTCATTCCGATCCCGCCTTTTACAAAACAATTTTTCACATCTCTATACATTCAACTTAAATAAAGTAAATTCCTCTTCTAAACAAAAAAGGAAACGCCTCTCGTTCCCTTTACTTCCCCTGCTCTTCATTTGCTTTTTGAACACCGCGAAGTGTTTCAATTCGAAGTTCATCTTGCTCAAAATATTGTACTAAATCACCAATGCGGTCAATAGCTTCCCAACTTAAATGATGCTCAATTCCTTCTACATCATTATAAATCTTACTTTCATCCACACCGATGATACGCATAAATTGTTCTAGTAACTCATGACGATATACAAGACGCTCCCCGATTTTTTTCCCTTTTGATGTTAATACAAGCCCTCTATATTTTTCATAAATTAGATACTCATCTTTATCTAACTTTTGTACCATTTTCGTTACAGAGGATGGATGTACACTAAGCGCTTCAGCAATATCAGATACGCGGGCATATCCCTTTTCATCAATTAACAAATAAATTTGTTCAATATAATCTTCCATACTAGGGGTAGGCATCGGCTTCCTCCATCCAATTTTATTTTGTGTTTTCCGCACTAAGCAATCAATAAAATGATACACCAGAAAGGGTATCATGACAAGGGTGGAAACAGACCAAAAGCTATGAAACATAAAAGAATCTGCATGTATATACAGATTCTTTTATGTGAAATATTGAATTTCAGCATTCGGAAAATATTCGTAAATATATCTTCTTATCGTTTCCTCTAACCTCACTGCATCATCTTTCTGATATACATATTTTCCGATGCCATATCGTCCTCATTTATATTTTCGTTTCTCCTCATCCATTTCGAGTTTCATATTGGGATAACGTTGTTGTATTACCTTTTTCGCTGGCTTAGTAAAGCGATGTTGAATCAATTCGAATGATAAATTTAGTAGGGTTAAGTCTTTTAACGCATCAAAAAGTCGTTCAAATAATTCACGATACCCGTCTTCCCAACCTTCATGCATATAAATTGGAGCAACAATAAAACCAAGTGGAAAATTTGCTCCCGCTACTTTACGGGCTGCTTCAATTCGATCCTCAAATGTTGTGGTACCCGGTTCAAAATAAACAAGCTTTGGTATAAATGGCTTCATATGATTCCCTCCCTCATTTTAGTATGAGCAAACGCATGCTGACAGCGCTGTTTAAAATTTTCCACTTCAGTAACTTGCGTTGCAAGTTACCGAATGTTATAATTCAGATAACAACTACCTTGCACAACAAGTTACTTGAAGGCGGTGACGTAATTGCATAGTCAAATGTTAAAAGGTGTGCTCGAAGGATGTATTTTATATATCATTTCGCAAGAAGAAGTGTATGGATATGAACTGAGTACGAAATTAAACCAACATGGCTTTACATTCGTAAGTGAAGGTAGTATCTATCCCCTTTTGCTACGAATGCAAAAAGAAAAACTCATTGCTGGTACATTAAAAGCTTCTAGCCTTGGGCCAAAGCGAAAATATTATCATGTAACCGATAAAGGGTTCGAACAGCTAGAAGAGTTTAAGAAGAGCTGGGGGATGGTTTCGACAACGGTAAATAATTTATTGCAGGGAGAGTGAGATTGATGAAAGCGAAAGATTTAATTGAGCTGAATAATAAAAAACGCAAATTATTGGCGGAGGAAAATGAAGCGGCTTACGGGGATATGCTCGTTTACATTCGATTAGCTAATATCCCAGAACAGCAAGTAGAAGAACTGCTATTAGAGATTTTAGATCACTTGCTTGATGCACAAGAAGAAAAGAAAAATGCTTATGATATTTTCGGAACTGACTTACAAGCTTACTGTGATGAAATAATCACTGCACTTCCAAAACAAAATATATGGCAGAAAATAGCCACACCAGCCTTTATGAGTAGTTATTTACTCGCTATATTTTTCGCTATTAATTCTCTTGTCGCTTTTATTTTACCCTTTTTCTCTGATAACAAACGCTTTCAATTTGTACAGATAAATTTTATATATGTATTTGTAATCATTATCGCTATACACCTTGCTATCCGTTTTGTATTTGACTTTATCAAAGGGGATTTATTCAATAACCATATGGGTAATTGGAAGCGCATAACGAGATTCATTTACCAACAAAGTCCATGGTTTATACTCATTGTCATTTCTTTATTTTTTATAGACCGTCCATTTATAAAGTATCAACTTTCTCCTTGGATTGGATCATTACTTGCCATCACTTTTTATTTTTTTTATAAAATTTTTTATAGACGCGTAAACTTTTAATTATACAGGGAGTGAGAGGATTGAAGGCAAAAGACATGGTGGAACTTAACAATAAAAAACGCAAACTTCTAACCCCCGAAAATGAAGCTATCTATGGAGATATGCTCATATATTTGCGGTTTACTAGTATTCCACAGGAGCAAATGGAGGAGCTGTTATTAGAAATACTAGATCACCTTTTAGAAGCTCAAAAAAATAGTAAAAATGCCTATGATATTTTTGGAGAGGATTTAAAAGCATATTGCGATGAATTAATTAATTCCTCTGAGCACCAAACTACTTTCGAAAAAGGTGCAGTTATTGGCTTTGCAGTTAGTTTATTGTTAGCTATCCAATTTGGATATGATACATTTACGCATGTATTTTTTAATCATGCAAATAAACCAGGGATTCCATTTAGTATCCTAGGAACAATATTGTCAGCTATTATTTTAACCACTGGTACTTTTTTAACTTTTTCCGTATTAAGACGATATTCTTTCACAATGCTAGCGTCTTGGAAGCAAAAAATTATGCTCATATTATCAGCTTGTATACCATTTGGATTATCAGTGTTTTCAGATATTTACTTTAAAACAAAACCTTATTTATCCTATAACTTAACAGTTTGGCAAGGTGCTCTTATTACAATTTCCTTTTACATTTTATACAAAATTTTATATAAAACCTCTAGATTTTAACAGCCTTCAAAAAGGCTGTTTTTCTTCTGTCTAATTTTACAAATTGAAAAATTTCATAAAGAAAAAAAGAAAAATGCAAAATAATTAAAGTTAATTGTTGACGTGATGCTTTTATTATCGGTATCATATTTCTTCGTGAGCAATTATTTTTCGTTATACGATTTTTTTATTATTAATGAATTTTTGAGAGGGGAAATTTGATGTCACTTAAGAAAAAAACGCAAGTACGCACCGGCAAAATGGTACGTGAACTAATGTTAGCAGACGAAGATGTAAATGCTTCGCTAATTATGGTATATAGTGAAAACGGTGTAAATGCAGAAATTAAAATCGAGGGCTTAACGCCAAAATGTAACGAAGAATTATTTTTGAGCGGGAACGTAGATTGGAACAAAAGTGTGATTTATAAAATTGTCGATTTCACTGGAAACGCTGAAGTTGGTAAAGTTACATTAACCGCAATGAACAAAAACAATGTTTCCCTAGAAATCGAACGCGTTATGTGGAGCAAAGAGAATAAAGAAGCAGCTGAACAGGAAGTGGCACCTGTAGAAACTGCTCCCAAAAAAGAAGTAGTGGTAGAAAAAGCACCTAAAGTAGTCACAGCTGCTCCAAAGCCTGTTACACGTGCTGAAGAACCCGTTGTAATCCCTAAACCTACTCCAGCACCAGCGCCAAAGCCAGTACGTTCAGAGACAGTTGTAGCGGCACCTACTTCAGCACCTGTAAAGAAAGAAGTACCCACTCCGGTTGCAAAGCAAGAAACGGTTTCGGCTATGCCTACAAAACCAAAACAAGCGGCTCCAGCCGAAGCGAATTCAAAACTACAAGAAAATTATGTGAAGCTTGTGAAGAAAACAATTGAAGTATGTCAAGATTATGAGCTTGGCATCGATATAGATGATTCCATTGAAAACTTAAAAGAAGAATTACAAAGCCAAGGAATTAGCGTTACTTTTGATAAAGAGATTATGGATGTTGTAAATCGTCTTCGTTCTTTACAAGACAAAGGAATCAAAGTAGAAAAAGTACTGAATTTACTATAAAAATAAGGAGAGGGCAAATGCCCTCTCCTTATTTTTTATAATTCCACTCATCACTTTCGTACTTTTCTTTTGCCAATGTTTGCACTTCCTTAAGCTGTTCTTCCGTTAGTTCATACGGAACTAGCTCCACATCTAATCCTTTTTCAAATCCAACTTGGAAGGCTTCAATCAACTGTTCGATTGTAAACGTTCGATCTGTTAATTCATTGATTGCAACGGCCTTAGAAGAAAACATGCTCTTCATACGCTCTTTCACTCGCTCATTTGGGAATAAGAATAAATCATACAGCTCATCTAAATCGATTTCTAGCGGAATAGATCCATGCTGCAGGATAACACCTTTTTGTCGTGTCTGTGCACTTCCAGCAATTTTTCGGCCTTCTACAACAATTTCATACCAAGATGGAGCATCGAAACATACGCCTGAGCGTGGATTTTTTAAATTCTCACGGTCTGCTTCCGTTTTTGGAACAGCATAGTAAGCTTCTAATCCTAACGCCTTAAACCCGTCTAATAACCCTTGCGAAATTACTCGGTATGCTTCCGTAACTGTTTTCGGCATATTCGGATGATCCTCAGAAACGATAACACTGTACGTTAATTCCTTATCATGCAATACACCCCTACCACCTGTTTGACGGCGAACAAAACCATATTTCTTTTCATTTACTACATCCATATTGATATCTTTTTCTACACGTTGAAAATACCCTACTGTTAATGTTGGCACTTCCCATTCATAAAAACGAATCGTCGGCGGCATTTTCTTTTCACTTTGCCAATTTAATAAACATTCATCTAACGCCATATTAAATGCTGGTGAACATTGACCAGAGTTAATATAACACCATTTTTCTTTTCCCATCCTGCACCTCATATAACCAATTATTTTTCACAATCTCTAGTCTAACAAATTCGACAAAATTTGTGAAAGAATACGAAATTTCTCCTCCTCACCGAACGAACCTGTTGCATAAATACATATGGGCATTATAATATTGAAAGTAGGATAAGAAAAAAGGGAGCGATAGAATCGTGTCAACAAACTTGATTATTATACTAGCCGTAATCGTAGGAATCATCGGCTACTCTGTATGGATGTTTTTCTATCAGAAAAAATTAATTAAAACACTTTCAGAAGAAGAATTTCGCGCTGGCTACCGTAAGGCACAGCTTATCGATATTCGTGAAGCAGATGAATTTAACGCGGGGCATATTTTAGGTGCTCGTAACATTCCATTATCACAAATCCGTATGCGTTACAAAGAGCTACGTAAAGACCAACCTGTCTATTTATACTGCCAAAGCGGATTCCGTACAGGACGTGCAGCTCAATATCTAAAAAAACAAGGTTACAAAGATTTCTACCAACTACAAGGTGGATTTAAATCTTGGACAGGCAAAATTAAAAAGAAATAATATTTTAAAGAACTAGCATGATTCATCCGCTAGTTCTTTTCTTCCATGTTGTTCGCAATATATAGTAAGTTCTTTTTTACTACTTCTCCATCTTGTACTTCTGTATTTCGATACAACAACTGATATTCCAGCCCTTTCTCTTTCCATATAAGCGTTGCAAATTCTTCCCCCTGTTCAAATTCATCCCTATTTTTAAAATAAGCAGTTGCCCCATTATTCAACTTCACTTGTTCCTGAAATCGATTTCGTTCCACAATATACGGAAAACTATAAGAAAAGTTAGCAACTGTTAATTCTACATAATCTTTTTTTTCTTTTTCCTTTTGCTTATATTTAATCGTTAAGACAGCGTTCTTCTTCCCAATTGCTCTTACTTCCCCTTTTATATCATTCGTAATGTCATACGGTAAAAACGTTGGAACTTTAACTGATTTTAGAAAATAATTAGAAACATCTTTTAATAAGATAGGACCAGATACGCGATCTGTAGCCCCTCCTGTGCTTTCCACAAAATTTTTCTCTTCATTTATCGTTTGTTGAAACGAACATGAGCTAAGTAACACACTAGAAAACACGAAACAAATGAGCCCTTTTTTCAATTTGTTTCCGCCCTTTCATACCGCTCCCTTTACGAACAAAGCGTTAGTATGTTGTTCATATTCGCTTCGCTTGTTCATTCTCCCTTTGGAAACTTTCCTCGTTTATCTCACACATTTTGACACAGCATTTCTATTTAGACAAAAAAAGACTTCCTGCTACTCTTACGCCCAAAATAAAAAGGTTACGCGAATAACAGAAGGTCCTTTTATAACATAGATTGTGAAAAGCTTTTCAGGTCAAGCATTTTTCAGTATTTTTTCCATTCTTATCTATTTGCCTATATAATGAACGAAGAGGTGATACATATGGCGAATATAAAACAAATTGCGAAAACCGCTGGGGTATCTATAACGACGGTTTCACGCGTGCTAAATGACCATCCCTACGTCAGCGATGAAAAACGAAAACGCGTTTTAGATGCGGTTGAAGAACTAAATTATGCAAAAAATATAAATGCAATTCATTTAATAACAGGAAAAACATTGACGGTCGGTGTTATGCTTCCTTTTATTAATTTACCCTACTTTAGTACAATTATTGAAGGGATTGGAAATGAAGCATTAGCTGCTGGCTATCAGATTAACCTATGCCAAACGAACTATGATAGTAAAGAAGAAATTCGTGTTCTAGAGATGATGAAAATGAAACAATTTGATGGCATGATTATTTGCTCACGTGCAAGCTCGTGGGAACAAATTGAACCATTTGCAAAATTCGCTCCTATCATCTCATGTGAAAAGATGGAGCATCCCCTCGTTTCATCTGTTTATGTTAATCATTATGAAGGGTTTCGCATTGGTACAGAATATTTATTGCGTAAAGGTCATGAGAAGATTGGTTTTTGTTTAGCAAGGCAAAATAGCATAAATACAAAGCAGCGTGAAAAAGCCTTTTCCGATGCTCTTCATACTGCTCAAAAAAGAGTACAACCAGATTGGATGTTTTACCAATGTTACAATATGCAAGATGGTGCAAAAGTTCTGCACAGTATTTTAAACATGAAAGAGCGCCCAACTGCTATTTTTGCTGCTAATGATCAAGTGGCCGCTGGTTTAACAACTGAAGCAAGAAAACACGGCCTACGTGTACCAGAAGATCTCGCCATTCTTGGCTTTGATAACCATGAAATTTCAAAAGCATTAGAGATTACAACAATTGAACATCCTGGTTTAACAATGGGTGCTCGAGCCTTTTCTTTATTTCATAAGCAAATACAGGCCGAACAAATTATAGGTAGCTCAGAGGAACTCTCTTTCCATTTAATTGAACGAAAAACTGTGTAAAGAGTGCCAATTCAGGTACTCTTTTTAAATCATTTGACTCATTGACTTTATGTTTATTCTCTTTTATAATGAACCTAACGAACGGTAGGTAGGGGATGAAAATGACAGCAAACCGCATTAAAGCTGTAGCACTTTCTCATTTCGCACGCTATGGCTACGAAGGGACTTCGTTAGCAAATATTGCACAGGAAGTCGGGATTAAAAAACCATCGATTTACGCACACTTTAAGGGAAAAGAAGAATTATACTTCATCTGCTTAGAAGCTGCACTTCAAAAAGATTTACAATGCTTTACAGACGATATAAAAAAATTTTCAAAGTCATCTACTGAAGCATTACTTGTAAACTTGTTAAAAGGTTACGCAAAGCGATTTGGTGAAAGTGAAGAATCGATGTTTTGGTTACGCACTTCCTATTTTCCGCCTGATGCATTTCGCGAACAAATTATTGAAAAATCAAATGCTCACATTGAAAACATCAGAGAACTTTTATTTCCTGTATTCAAACGAGCAAATGAACAAGGTGAACTGCATAACCTTGAAATACAAGACGCTTTAGAGGCTTATTTATGCTTACTTGACGGTCTGATGGTTGAACTATTGTACGCAGGCTTAAATCGCTTTGAGACCCGTTTAAGTGCTTCTTGGAAAGTGTTTTGGCGAGGGCTTTCACAATGACGGATTGCAAATAGCAATGCGTCGTTTTTCAGCCCTTCACCTAACGACTGGTAGGAAGGAGAAATAATATATGGCATGGATTTATGTAATTTTAGCTGGCATCATTGAAATTTTTTGGGTGATTGGACTAAAGCACGCAACTACTCCACTTGAATGGGTTGGTGTTGCTCTTATAATCGCAATTAGTTTCGTCCTATTATTTAAAGCTTATAAGGATCTACCTGTTGGAACTGTATATGCAGTCTTTACAGGAATCGGAGCCGGTGGAATCGTTCTTACAGAAATCTTTATTTTCGGAGAACCATTTTCAATTGTAAAAATCTTATTTATTGGTTTAATCTTCTTTGGCGTTATTGGATTAAAACGAGTAACGGGTAAACAAGAAGAGAAGGAGGCTGCATAAAATGGCATGGGTATTTTTAATTATTGCTGGTATTTGTGAAATTGTTGGTGTACTGTTTATGAAAGTAGCCACTGAAAAGAAAGGCTGGGCACCTAAGCTTATTTTAATCGCTAACTTTGCCGTAAGCTTCTTCTTCTTATCACTTGCAATGAACTCATTACCAATGGGAACAGCTTATGCAATTTGGACTGGAATTGGAACTGCTGGAAGTGCGCTTCTAGGTATTCTTATCTTCCGTGAATCAGCTGATTGGCGTCGCCTTTCCTTTTTAAGCTGCATTTTATGCGGTGCAGTTGGCTTAAAATTAATGAGTTAACATGAGGTGAATGTCATGTGGAAAGAAAAAGGGAAACAAATTGTAATTGGAATTGTGCTCCTACTACAAATGAGCTTTCATTTTATCGAATGGTTATTCCATAAAGGAATTTCTATTCTTACATTCCTTCCCAACATGGCACTTGAAGTTGTATCCATTGTTTGGTCAATTATCGCTTCCATCATGATTATTATCATTTGGAGTATCGCTAAACTTTGGAATAAAATAACCAAAAAAGACAGTTCTTCTGAAAAGAATGATATTATCCCCTTAAGGTAGACAGTGTAAAAAGACCATGAATAAACATGGATGTTACACTTTTACTTGGAGGGGATTTTATTATGGTTAAAAAAGGGGATAAATTTCAAACTTATTCAGATGAATTAAAGATACAAGTTGTAAAAAGTTATTTAAATGGTGAAGGTAGCCAAACAGCTATAGCTAAGAAATATAAGCTGAAAAGTAGAACACAGTTAATGAATTGGGTCCGGAGATATCAAGAAACAGGCGATATT
>NZ_KB895577.1:0-161536 GCF_000374885.1 Bacillus sp. 105MF
TTGAATTGCTGTACTATAGTTATTGCTAGATGTTTGATTAAATTCATGTAGATGATCTAACTTTTCTTGCAGTTTGTGCCTCATGGCAGTAAAAAGATTCGCCATAGCGTCCATACCCGGGAGTGGCATAGCTTGACTGACAGCTTCCATACTTGTTTTCATTCGGTCAATTTCTTGAATTTGTTCTAATATTTCTTGTTCGATTACATCCGTTGAAGCTACTTGTGATTGAAATTGACTTGGAAAGGCATTATTCTGACGGATTAATTCTTCACATAAGTAAATGATTCCTTGTGCTAAAGGACGAAAGGTTTGTACAAAAAATGATTTTGCACTGCTATATGTTTGTCCTTGTAGAACAGTATCAATTGCAAAAGCGTCAATCGCCTGAATGGCTTGTTCCATACCTTGAATGGTAGCGGTACATACAGCATTCATGCTTTGAGTCTGATTCTGTACTTCTCCCAAATACATATTTAAACTCATGCATTGACCTCCCTTGCTACTTGTTGTTACTGATAGGAAAGGTCGTTTTCTAAGTCACGAAGGTCTCGTTTCACTTTAAGCAACGTTTCTTTTTGGTTTTCTAATTCGAATGTAAGTTTTCGCTCAATGTGCCCTGCTTCTTGACGCATATTCATAAAAAAATGAGATAATTCTTTATCGCCGTGCCAAGTTTCTAGAATTCGGTTAAAGTTTCCTCAAAAAATACAGTTTATGTCATATGTGTTTCTCGTAGTTATTAACAGGCTGACAAGATAATAGAGGTAAAAAGGGAGAAAAGAATATAATAGAAGAAATATAAAAAAGTGCTAGCAAGTTTGCAAACGAACTTGCTAACACCTATACGAAATAGATATAAAATAGCGCTGATATGTCACTTGGTAAATTGATAATAATTTAAATAGATAAAACGAATAAACATTCCTTAGAAAGCAAGACTTAGTATATTCTATATAACTATGAAATACAATAAATTGCAAAGACTCTCTGCTCCACGATAAAAAGTCTTGCCAGAAGCGACAAGACTTTTAAATTTGTAAACTATAATTGTATACCAAATGTTGCGTACAATAGGTCTGCATATTGTTCTTTTGTAATCTCTTCTTTACTCTGTTTTCCTTGCTTTGTTACTGTGAAACGATCTTTTGTTAGAGTAGCATGCCCATCAGAAGTTAGTTTTACGGTGAGAGGTACTTTATTAAAAGGAGAGTCTGTATGTTCTACAATTGTTTTTTGTGCTTCATTTAATTTTCTTTCATCAACTGCCTCTATATAAAATGCGTAACCTAATGCCCAATCTTGAGAAGAATCCTGATTTAGAAATTCATTATTTTTTTTCATCTCTAAAATATAGTTTCCCTTTGTAGTTGTTTCTTTTCGAATGCGATAGTCCCCAGTAACGGAATGAACAATCTCACCGGTGAAAGGAACCGGTGAAAGTGGAAGGTTTGAACCGAAACCGACTTCAATTAAATAAAATTCAGTATTATGTTTTAAAACAGTTGCCACATGCCCTGAATCAACAGCCCAAGTATTAGAAGCGGCATGATAAACTGTTCCTGATACTAAGTGAACATCAAAACCGCAATCTTTAAGGAAGTAATACATCGTTGGATTTAATTCGTAACAAAGGCCACCGCGGTTATGAACTAAAATTTTTTCTTGAAGGTTTTCTTTTGATATTTCTTTCACTGTTCCTTGAATAATATCCAAATTTTCAAATGGAACTGCTTGAGCCATTGCATGAAGGATTTCGTTTAAATCTTCAAATGAAATGGACTCTCTTTCTTGTATATTTAATCTGGAAAAGAATTGCTTTTGTAGTTCTGTCATGTGAATCGCTCCTTATCCATGTTACTTATATATAATTGTATCGAATGTTGAATAAGAAAACATCCGTAATACGTTGAATAAACAATTCATATATATACTTACGACTAAAGTATAATAAGAAGAATATTGTAAAGTATGGAACCTTTACTTCTGTCGTAACATATAGTATGATAATTTCAATAAATTAGATTTCAATGAACATAATTATAAATTAATGAGAGGTGCTTTTTGTGAGTGCGGTAGGTTCTAAATAGGAAAAAATTGAATGAAATAAATCTAATGAGAACAGGGGATTTTTATATACTTCTAACCCCTAACTTTGTCATGGATTTATTTCAAATAACCTATGAAGATACCTACAATACTTTATAAAGCGTGTAATGATTATGGGATAGCCATATGTTTTTTTGAGATGGTTTTATTTCCTTATATATTGCACAGGCCTTGTAAATGTAAAAAGCTGCGGTATCTACGCAGCTTTTTTGTGTTTATTTTTATCATATGAAAGTTATATTTAATTAAATATATCTCATTGAAATCTAATGGGTAGGTATCTTCATTTTTGATGTGAGTAAATCATAGTGAGGAGAATAGGAATTGAATAAAATGACTTTTGAAAAGTTGCAATATAACGAGTTAAAGGAAATAGTTAAATCGTATTGTGTGAGTGGATTAGGAAAACAATTGTTAGATAAATTGGAGCCAAGCGCAAGTATCAAAGTAGTGAAAAATCGTTTGAATGAAACAACGGAAGCACGGGCGATATTGGATGCAGAAGGGCATGTTCCTTTTTTCGGAATTTCTAATATCGATAGTACAATTCAAAAATTGGAAAAGGGAATGATTTTAGATCCAACCGAGCTAGTTAGTGTATCAGACTTTTTACGAGGGTGTCGAAAGGTTAAAAAGTTTATGCTGGATAAAGAATTTTTTGCACCAGTACTAGCATCATATGCGAATTCAATGTCTGAATTCAAAAGTGTGGAAGAAGAAATTAACTTTTCAATTAAAGGAAATAGTATTGATTCTGCTGCAAGCAAAGAATTAAAACGAATACGAAATAATATCGACTCCGTAGAGGGGAAAATTAAGGAACGTTTAAGCAAATTTTTAAATAGTAGTGCAAATAAGAAATATATTCAAGAGTTCTTCATTAGTAAAAAAGACGATCGATATACGATTCCAGTGAAAGCTTCCTATAAAAATCAAGTTGCTGGAACAATTGTTGAAGTTTCTTCTAAAGGCTCTACCGTTTTTATAGAGCCAAATACAGTTACAAAGTTAAACGTGGAACTAGCAAGTTTAAAAGCTGAAGAAGCGATGGAAGAATATCAAATATTAGCCACTTTATCTGGAATGATCTTAGAGGACATTTATAACATTAAGATTAATATGGAGCTGATTAGTCAATATGATATGGTGTTTGCAAAAGCGAAATTTAGTAAACATATTGGCGGGATAGAGCCGAAATTAAATGATTATGGGTATGTAAAGTTAGTTCATTGTAAACACCCATTATTAGCAGGTGAAGTTGTACCACTTCACTTTGAAATTGGACCAAATTACCGAAGCTTAATTATTACAGGGCCAAATGCTGGAGGGAAAACGATTGTTTTGAAAACAATTGGATTATTAACATTGGCGACAATGTCAGGATTGCACATCGCTGGAGACAAGGAAACGGAAATTGCTGTTTTTGAAAATATATTTGTAGACATTGGTGATAATCAAAGTATAGAAAATGCGCTAAGTACATTTTCATCTCATATGAAAAACCTTTCAGAAATCATGAGAGTATCAAATAATAATACACTTCTACTATTTGATGAAATAGGCAGCGGTACGGAACCGAATGAAGGAGCGGCACTTGCGATTTCTATTTTAGAAGAATTTTATCATATGGGTTGTACGACTGTTGCAACTACTCATTATGGTGAAATTAAACGCTTTTCAGAAATGCACAGTGACTTTATGAATGCGGCGATGCAATTTAATAGTGAAACATTGGAACCAATGTATAAGTTAATGATAGGGAAATCAGGAGAGAGTAATGCTCTATGGATTTCTAGAAAAATGAACGTGCGAGAAAACGTACTGCAAAGAGCGAAAGGCTATATGGAAAATAAAGAGTACCACTTAGAGCGAGTGAATGAAAGTAGACTGAGAAGGCCTAAGATTGTCAAGGAGAAAGCAGAAGAGAAGAATGAATATAAAAAAGGGGACCGTGTGAAATTATTAGACTATGATGACTTTGGAATTGTATATAAAGAAAAAGACAATTTCTTCAATATCGTTGTGTTTTATAATGCCCAATTCATTGAAGTAAACGTTAAGCGAATTTCTTTAGAAGTACAGGCAAAGGAATTATATCCAGAAGGGTATGATTTAGACACATTGTTTGTGGATTATAAAGAACGGAAAATGCAGCATGACATAGAGCGAGGATCGAAAAAAGCGCTGCGAAAAATTCAAAAAGAAATAAGAAAGAATAGAGGATAAGATGCTGTGAATATAAAGATTAGACAAGAACTTGAGAAAGATTATAACGGGGCAGAAGAGGTTGTAAAACAAGCATTTTTAAATGAAGCATTTAGCGATCAGAAAGCGCACGAACTTGTAAATCGTATCAGAAAATGTGATGCGTTTATTCCAGAGTTATCATTAGTGGTGGTAGATAAGGAAGTTGTTGGTCACGTTCTATTATCTAAAGTTAAAATAGTAGATGGTGATACATCTGTAGAGTCGTTAGCCCTTGCTCCAGTATCTGTTGTACCAGACTGCCAGAAAAAGGGAATTGGAAGTCTGTTGATTTCTCATGTATTAAGAAAAGCAAAAGAGCTTGGGTATCATTCAGTAATTGTGTTGGGGCATAAAGATTATTATCCGAAATTCGGTTTTAAACCAGCTAGCATATGGAATATATGTGCGCCATTTGAGGTGCCAGACGAGGTGTTTATGGCAATGGAATTAACGGAGAATGCTCTTCAAAATATACAAGGGATAGTACAATATTCGGAAGCCTTTTCTGAATAGAACGGAAAAAAGATAGCTAGAAGAAACCTTCTAGCTATCTTTTTTATTCTGATTTTTAAGTGGAAATTATCATGGTATCAATAAAATTTTCCCTGTACTTTTTCGATTTTCCAATAATCGATGTGCTTCAGCACCGTTTTCTAAAGCGAAAGTTGTTGGAGTTTGGATATTTAATTTTCCAGCAGTAATCCAAGCAAATAGTTGGCTTGAACGGTTTTTGCGTTCTTCATACGTTGTGAGTACGTTCCAAAGATCTCCGCCAGTCAATGTTTTTGAAGTATCCATCAACATTCGCGGATCAACAGGAGCAGGATCACCACCGGCCATTCCGTAAAATACGACGGTACCACCGATTTTTGTGGCTTTAAAGCTTTCTTCTAATGTAGAACCTATTGATTCGTACACAACATCTACACCATGTCCTTTTGTGACTTGTAGTATTTCTTCATGCCATGATTCTGAATATAAAAATACGCGGTCCGCTCCAGCTGAATAGGCTGCTTCTGCTTTTTCTTTAGATGAAGTAAGGCCAATTACTTGCGCATCTCTCATTTTTATCATTTGAATGAGAAGTTGACCAACTCCTCCAGCAGCCGCGTGAACTAAAACAAAATCACCAGATTTTACTTTATAGCTGTCTTGTGTTAAGTAATGCGCTGTTAACCCTTGTAATAAAACGGAAGACGCTGTCTCAAAGGAAATAGAGTTTGGGAGTGGAATCGCTTTTTCTTTTGGAACAGCTACTAACTCTGCATTTGCGAATGGTACATCAGCAAATGCAATGCGGTCTCCGATAGTAATATCGGTAACTTCAGCACCAATTTGCTCTACAATTCCTGAGCCTTCATACCCTAATATATAAGGTGGTTTACCAGCGAGATGATAGTCACCTCTACGTCTATATATATCAGCAAAATTTAAGCCGATTGCTTTTGTGCGAACAAGAATTTCATTTGGATTTATAATTGGGTCTGACACTTCTTGATATTTTAATACATCAGCATTTCCGAATTCCTTGAAACAAAGTGCTTTCATATGGAATACCTCCAATTTGTAAGGTGCATGAATATTGTTTGTTAATGGTTCTTATCATACAATACATATATCAATAGGAAAAGAGGATTATTTCGATGAAATCAATCGGAAATATCGATTGAAAAGAGGGAATGATATTGGAAATAAAACAATTAATTACATTTAAAACCGCTGCGGAAAATTTGAATTTTACGCAGACTGCAAAGAAATTAAATTTTGCTCAATCGAGTGTGACTGCTCAAATAAAAGCATTGGAAGCTGAGCTTGGCACACCACTATTCGAACGATTGGGGAAACGTCTCTTTTTGACTGAAGCGGGAAGAAAGTTTCAACTATATGCGGATAAAATGATTGCGTTAAGTCATGAAGCAAAAATGGCTCTGAAAGGTGATGAAGAAATATCCGGTACGCTAGTTATTGGTGCTCAAGAAAGTCAATGTACATATAGGCTTCCTTCAATTTTAAAAGAGTTTAAGACGCAATTTCCTCAAATAAAACTTATATTTAAGCCTGCTCATTCGAATGAAGATGTGAAGGAGCAACTGATGGAAGGAAAATTAGATTTAGCCTTTATTTTAGATGAATGTAAGGCAGAAGATGCTTTACATGTAGAGTCGTTGGTTCGAGAAAAATTAAAAATAGTAGTATTTCCTAATCATCCTTTACTTGAGAAATCTATAATTTCTACAAAGGATTTTGAAAGTGAGACACTTTTATTAACAGAGCTTGGTTGTTCCTATCGTACTATATTTGAAGAACTATTCCGTGCAGAAGACGTATATCCTGTAAACAAAATTGAGTTTGTTAGTGTGGAAGCAATTAAGCAATGTGTAATTGCGGGCTTAGGCATAGCAATTTTACCAGCAATGGTAGTAGAAAAGGATATACAACAGGGTACAATGAAAGAGTTAGTCTTGGAGAATACAATTTCTCCTATTTTTACACAAATTGCTTGGCATAAAGATAAATGGATCACTGCGCCATTGCAGCAATTTATAGAGGTAACAAGAGTGTCAATAGAAAAGTAAAATAGAACAAGCCAACTTTCTATATGGAAGTTGGCTTGTTTTTATGTTCTTTCAAATGTTTAAGCTGAGCGACAATCATGATGCTAATGACAACGAGTAAAAACCATGAACTAATCTTTCCAATGTGAACAAGGCTCCACGCTTCTCGTTGATTTGGGTATTGCCATGCTCCGAAGAAAGTAGCGATGTTTTCTGCAATCCAAATAAAAAATCCAATAAGGAAAAACGAGAGAACAAGCGGCATTGTATATGTAACGTTCTGCACTGAAAATTGAACAAACGTTCGAAAGAAAACAATAAATAAAAGGGCAGTTAAAACCCAGCGAAAGTCATATACAAAATGGTGTGTAAAAAAATTCAAATAGATCATAGCCCCTAAAGGTACAGTCCACATCGCCTTGGGCCACCTATGCATTTGCAAATGCAACCTTCTCCATGCTTGGCATATATAACTAGCAACACTAGCATACATAAATCCGCTATAAAGTGGGACACCAAAGATTTTTGAATATGCTTCTTCAGGGTAACTCCATGAACCGAAGTGAACTTTATATGTTTCTAGTAGGAGCCCGATGAGATGAAAAACAGCAATTACTTTCAGCTCATCTTTTGTTTCCATACCCGTTTTGTACATGATGTATTGCATAAGAAGGCATACGATAAGGATAAAATCATAACGATAGAGTCCTGGGATTGAAATGAATTTTGACAGAGCAAGTGTTACAAAAATAACGACAGGGAAAATACAAGATAAAGCTTGTTGATAAGCAAAGAAAAGAAGTTGTTTGATATAAAACATTGTTTCTCCTTTCTTACATGTGAGTTAGTTTTCTGAAAAAACAGGATGGAAACTTACTATACTATAAATCTTTAGAATAAAAAGTCAATAGTTAAAAATACAAGGATAAAGTAGTGAATATTAATCATACATCCATCAAGGGAAGAACTAAAAAGTAAGTTGAATGAATAATCCGAAAAGTATAAAATGAATGTAATCATATGAAAAGGAGCTGTGCCAATGTTATCGCTTATTGTAAATATCCCATCATTACTGAAGACTATGGAACAAGGGGATAGATAGTCCTGATAAACTACAGAGCTATCCCCATAATTGAAAAGGGGGATTTTTGAAATGAACACGAGATTGAACAATCTTTTTCTAGGTGAAAATATTAAGTTATCAGCAATCAGAGCTGAAGATATTGAACAAATGGCTATTTGGCAAGAGGATAGTGAGTATTTAAGAAATGTAGATACGGATATAGCGATTCTACAATCTTTACATGAAATAAAGGAAAATGAGCTATTAATAGGGAAAAAGTCAAATAGTGTTTCTTTTATGCTAAGAACGATTCAAGATGATAGTTTAATTGGCTTTGTGGCACTTCATAGCATAGAGTGGAATAATAGAGCTGGCTTGCTAGCAATTGGTATAGGTGATAAAAATTATAGAGGTAAGGGATATGGTACGGAAGGATTACGCCTTATTCTGAAATATGCTTTTTACGAATTAAACTTACATCGTGTAGGTCTCGATGTTATTTCATATAATAAATCGGCAATTGAAGTATATAAAAAGGTTGGATTTAAGGTGGAGGGAAGTATGAGAGAAGCTGTTCAGCGAGATGGGAAGAGCTTTGATCGCATCATAATGGGTATATTGCGAAATGAATGGATAGCCATGCTAGAATAATTTATCCCGCTATTTGCGGGATAGTAATTAGTGGGGGAAGAAAGAAACCTTACTGATTAAAGTTTCAATTTTTTCATAGCATATGGTGTTGTGGCATATAAAATTAACCAATTGATGTTTATTATGAATGAAAATATTGCTATAAATACATTCAATAACATGCATGTGTTTTGTAGGATAAAGAATAATTCGTGTCGAAATTTTACAGTATATGGATTGGAATAAGGAGTCGTGTCAGATGAATTTAGAAAAACCAAAACCAGTAAATGAAGAGATAGCCGAATTAAAAGAACTTGTAAAAGAATTACATGGTAGTGTACATCAGCTACAAAGTGAAGTTCAGCAGCTTAGGCATGAAAAGCCGGTTGTTGAAGTAAGAAAAGGGGTTCAATTATCACCAACAATCGTTGGACAAATTGGTGGTATGATTTTAGGTGCATTGGCAATTATTGGGATATTTTGGTGATAAAAAGGTTTGCAGCAAATTGCTGCAAACCTTTTTACATTAAATAACGTAAATATATATAAGCATGTGATAATAATAATGCAATGATTGTTAAGGGTAAGCCAATTTTTAAGAAATCAAGGTAAGAAAATCCGTGTCCTTCGCGGTTAGCAATACCGGCAACAACTACGTTTGCAGAAGCACCAATTAATGTTCCATTTCCTCCTAAGCAAGCACCAAGTGATAATGCCCACCATAGTACTTCAATTTGAGGAGAATCAACAGAAAGTCCAAGTCCTGATGCTAAATCTTGAATCAGTGGAATCATCGTTGCGACAAATGGAATATTATCAATAGTAGCTGATGCTGCCCCTGATACCCATAAGATAAGAATCGCTGCAAAACCGATATCACCATTTGTTATATCAATCACTTCTTTTGCCAGAGATGAAATAAGTCCGATATCAATTAAACCACCAACAAGAATAAATAATCCAGCGAAGAAGAAAATTGTTACCCATTCTACATGAGCAAATACATCTTCTAATTCATGTTGTTTCACACCAATTAGCATGAGGAGCGTTGCACCGGTCATCGCGATAACTGCCGCATCTACATGAATAATTGAATGAAGAACAAACCCGAGAATTGTCAAACCTAAAATGGAAAGAGATTTTAGGAGTAAGCTTCGGTCACGAATATAGTCTTTTTCATTTAGTGCCATAAGCTTGGCAATTTGTTCAGATGTTGTTTTTAATTTGTTACGATACATAAGATAAATAATGCCTAATGTAACAATAGAAATGATAAGTACAATTGGCGTTAAATTAAGTAAAAAGGCATTGAAATCTAGGTGTTTATTAGCAGATCCAATCATTATGTTTGGAGGATCACCAATTAATGTCGCAGTACCACCAATATTTGAAAATAATACTTCAGAAATCAAATAAGGAACAGGTTGTACCTTTAAAATGCGTGTGATAGATAGTGTAACAGGAACGATTAATAAAACGGTTGTTACGTTATCTAAAAATGCAGAGCCGACTGCGGTTAATAGGGATAAAAATAATAAAATTCGAATGGGCTTTCCGCCCGCTGCTTTTGCTGCTTTAATGGCTACATATTCAAATACACCAGATTGACTCGTAATATGTACGAGAATCATCATTCCAATTAAAAGGGTAATGGTCTCCCATTGGATATGCGATGTAAAGGCAGTATGTAAGTCTACAATGCCAAAAATAATCATTATGGCAGCACCCAGCAGTGCAATTACAGCACGGTTCAATTTCTCAGAAATAATAAATCCGTATGTTACTAAAAATACGGCGATTGCAAAATAATATTGCCAATTTGCTACTTCATGTGCTGAATGTTCCAACATGTCACCTTCTTTAAAATATGTATTAAATTGTCGAAATATATCCCTCCGCATAAACTCTATTGTAGCAAATTCAAAAAAGAAAGAAAACTATTTATGGATAGTGAGGGAATAGTAAAATTTCATATCTCGTATTAAAAATTAAAAAATAAAATACAAATTATTATGCAAAGTAAGTAATGTCCTCTATTATAGAGATAGCAATTTACATTGTTTTTGCGTAAAATGGTTTAAAGAGGTGAAATCCGATGGAAATAGTAAAAGATAGTGCTGTTATTCAACATGAAATCGAACGTTTTGTAAATAAAGATGTATATATTCATTTAGAAACGACAAATGGAGCATACGCTTCACATTTTAATGAAAAAATGATGACAGTCGGAGCGTTCATTCGAAATGCGATTATTCGTTTTGAACGAGGGAAAATAACAGGAACAAATCCATACCGAGTTGGTCTCAAAATGGACCATGGCTGGGTATATGCTGAAGGTATTACGCATTGGGAAGTAGACGAGCAAGATCGTCTGTTACTAGCGGGACATGATAATAAAGGGCGCTTAGCTGTAGCACTTGAGTTAAGCTTAACACCATTTAAATAAAAAGGAGGGGAAAGTATGGAAAGACATGTGCTTGTTGTATTTCCGCATCCAGATGATGAATCATTTGCAGCAGGAGGAACAATTAGTTTATTAAGAAAGCAAGGAGTACCTGTAACATATGCGTGCGGGACGCTTGGACAAATGGGACGCAATATGGGTAAGAACGTTTTTGCCAATCGCGAAACGATTCCAAATATCCGTGAAAAGGAATTAAAAGATGCGTGCGAAGCAATGGGCATTGAAGATTTAAGAATGCTTGGTTTCCACGATAAAACATTAGAATTTGAAGATGTAGATTTTGTAGCAGATAAAATTGAAACAGTCATTCGCGATGTACAGCCATCACGAATTATTACATTCTATCCAGAGCACGGTGTTCATCCAGATCATGATGCATTCGGCCGTGCTACCGTTCGTGCAGTCTCACGTATGCCAAAAGAAACACGTCCGGTCATTCATGCAGTTGCGATTACAAAAAATCGTGAAGAAGTATTAGGTGAACCAGATGTTGTCAACAACATTAGTGAAGCCTTCGAACAAAAATTAGCAGCTTTACGTGCGCATCGTTCACAAACAGAAGCGATGTTAGAAGAAACGGAAGTAAAGCTGCAAAACAAAGATGCTGCAACATTAAAATGGTTACAAATTGAACAATTTTGGACTTATAAATGGGAATAGGCTAGAGGATTTTCGGCTAGTCTTCCATACATACAAAAGCGATGTCACATTGTGGTATCGCTTTTTCTGTTAGATAGGTACTTCTTGAATGCAGGCCACATACACTACAGCAAATCTTAAAAAGAGGAGGGTCATATGTACTATTCATACGAAGATGTGTTCGGTTATTTTCGAGATGGTTATGAGATAAGTGGTGATGTGGTTGCACTTGTTGATCCATATGTTGTACAAACATTGCAATCTATCGTTGGGAAAAGAATTGTAGTGGAAACAATTCGGGGAAGTGTAAATGGAACTTTGAGAAGTGTGAAGCCAGATCATCTTGTATTAGAAGAAAAAGAAGTGCCGGTATTTGTACGAATTCAGCAGATTGTGTGGTTTACGCCGGAGTAATTAATGAATTTAAATAGTCAAAAACACCTTTCTAAGTTTAGAAGGGTGTTTTTGGCTTTATGAGCGTATTATAAATTTGCCTTTCAGTTTAAATGTAAACGAAAATATCCTAAATCACGAATATATAGTTCATTCTTTTGTGCCATGCCTGTTCGAGTTGCACTATATGCCTGATCACTTCGTTTTCCTGGTTCAATTTCCACATCAGAAAATTCTCCACTCAACAAGTCATACTCTAGTTGAATTTTCACACCAGCTTTATGACTACATCCTCCGGCACCAGGATAAGTAGCTGCAAATCGATCTGGAACTTGGAAGGTTGTAGAATCAAGGATTCGAATCCGCTCAAAATACGCAGAAAGAGAATGAGGAATCTTAGATACTCCTCCAATTTTAGCTTGTAGAAGTGTAGTAAATACAGTTCGAAAGAAGGCTACAGAAGCCGATTTAAATCGTCGATTAAGTCCCTCCGGACTTAATAAAATTCCTGTTGAAGTTTCTAATTGACTACAAAGCTGAGTAAGAGAGGTAGTAGCGATTTGTTGATTTAACCATATACACAAAGATAAGAAATGGTGCCCGTGGCACTTACGTTTTCGCTTCATCCCGCCTGCTTCTATGGCTAATTGATTAAGTGTAGCGGGAGACATATATCGATATAACTCTTCGGCAAATAAAGATAACTCTTGTTTTTGGTGCATATTCATAAAAAGCACGTCATCCTTTCTCATTAACATAAGAGAATAGTAACGTGCTTTTAACCTCAAAAATAGTCTAAATCCTTAAGTTGATGGATGTGGGGCGGTACCCCATCACCATCAAGTTAAGAAAAGCAAATACCCCAAAACGAAGAAAATGAGTTGAATTCTCATAAATAACTGTAAAATAATAAAATTTTCGTTTTGGGGGCACTTCAAAATATTAGCTTGATTGGCATGTGGTCCCACCCACATTTTAACGAATGTTGGCGGTACGCCATATAGTAGTAAATGAAGCTTATATATATGTGATATAAGAGAAAAGGGCTCCCGTAAAAGGGGGTCTAATTTTACTGCTCAAGGTATGCTAGAAAAACGTTCCACTATTACTTTCCGTTAAATATTTGGTATCTACATAACCAAGGTCTTGAACGTGTTGATCCAATTTCTGTAGTAACTCCTCATTTTTACATAAAATACTAATATCATAACTATCAACTATATTTAACAAGAATTCACAATCACTATTAATAAAATCCGTTGCTGTAATTATCGATGTATAATTTTCCTTTTCAGTAAAAGCAGACATCGTCAAAAAGAATAAATAATATTTCTGGTTTAAGGTATGTTCTAAATCACTCCCAGTTATGAAACGATCATTATTGAATGAAAATGCATTTGGAAAATCACCGTTAGAATCTTTAACGTATACTTCAGTTGTATCAATTTGCCATACATAGTTTTGGAAATTAAAAGGTTCTAATAAACTCAGTACGGATAAACTGAAATTTTCATCTTCTGGAGCGTGGAAATGTATTCCTATATTCATTGTATGATAACCTCCTATTTTTATTATTAATATATATAATTTTATTGTATAATAATGGAAATTGAGGATAGTTTTTAAAATTATTGACTGAACCCCATGCCCATCAAGCCAGGAAAATTGGTCGCCCCCCAAATGCTAAAAACAAATCAAAAATTTTTCAATCTAATAATAATTGATTTTAGAATCCAATAGAGTGCCCCTCGATTTAAGCGGATTTCAAGTGTTAATATTTACCTGATAATATTATAATTTATTATATAGAAAATATATAAGAAACGGAGAATTATCATGCTGAATATAGATATTAATCGTTTAACTGATATTTGTTTAGAATATCAACAGTCTAGATTTTATGTTGGTAGAATACCTGATGATTTCTTGTCAATTGCAAAAAAACGTTTCTCTATACCAAAGGATGATCAGATTATTGCTTTTTTAAGTTGTAATTTGTTTGGCTCAGGAAAATATGGTGTCTACTTTACAAGTTCAGGTCTATATTGGAAAAATTGGCTATTAGGTAAAGGAACTATGAAATGGGATAAATTAGATGAAGTGCAGCAAATCGTAATTGATAAAGATGGGTTTTTATCTTTTGATGCACAAAAAAGTTTTAATATTAACGGGAGTGATTATCCAACATTGTTATTTAAAGAATTACTTATAACTCTTAAAAATTCATTCCATAATTCAAAGAAAACTGATATACATCCAGTTGTAAAAACTGATGAGATAAAATCAATCTGTAATTTGTTTGAGACATATGATGAATTATTAGAACCTGATAATGGGTTGTTTATAGACACTCATATTTCAGACAAAAAGTTAAAGGTAATTTTGGCACGATATATTATTTCAAAAGAAGAAGAAATCATTGCTTTTTTAGATACATCTGTCCTTGGTAATTTGAGTAAAGGATCCGATGGGGTATTAATTTGTCAATCGGGTATATATTTTAGAGAAACTTTTGTACACTTGTATTTTCCATGGCATGTCTTTAGGAATATCCCTATTACTTTGGTTTCAAACGAGTTAGAAATCGGAAAAGGAAACATATTTCATCTTCAACATGCTAGAATGCCTAGTCAAGAGATTCTATTATTCATCAAGAATTTAAAACAGCACGTTAATTCTTTATATGAGGAAAATAAGGGTTCTGTTGCAAAGTTTTTTTACACATAGAGACATGGGAAGATTGTGGTCAATTTTTATGAAACCGTTAATAAATTCTGTAATTCGTTATACGCCGAAAAGACGGAGTCTGGTTGAAGACTTGGTCTTTGTTTGTATATGGCATGAAGTATTTCTATCCCTTTTATCGTACGTGAGGCATGACGAAGACTTTGAAATCCTAAGGAACGAGCGAAACGGCGCTTCACGTGTCGATGATCTTGCTCAATGAGATTATTGAGATATTTTGTTGTACGATGAAAGATATTTTTGTAAAAGTCTATCCTCTGTAATTTTTTTACATGCGCAAATTAAAGAAGGAGCCTTATCTGTAGTCAGAACCGTTGGTATAAGTTCGAACCAGTCTTTTCATAAAAGTATATGCCGCTTGTGTATCTCTCTTTTTACACAGTTGAATATCAAGCGTTTGCCCCTCTTTGTCAATGGCACGATATAAATAACACCATTTTCCTTTGACTTTAATATAGGTTTCATCCAAACGCTAAGATAACTGTACCGTTTTGTTTTTCTTTTTCCAAATCTGATACATCAGATTGCCATATTCATGTACCCAGCGCATAATCGTTGTGGGATGAACTGAAATACCCCGTTCCTTCAGAATTTCAGACACATCACGA
This sequence comes from Bacillus sp. 105MF, assembly GCF_000374885.1. Lineage (NCBI taxonomy): Bacteria > Bacillati > Bacillota > Bacilli > Caryophanales > Bacillaceae > Bacillus > Bacillus sp. 105MF. Next base: position 15,454 of record NZ_KB895577.1, read on the forward strand.
TAGCTTAGAGAAAAACGACAATAATAGCCAACGGCTACTAAAATGATATCTTTCTTAAACTGTTTTCCTTTAAAATATCTCATCTTGTCGTGCTCCTACTCATTTTTTCTAAAATGTAACGTGTTTTAGAGAACTTTGCAACAGAACCAAAGATTTTATGTAGCAAAAAACATCAAGAATAAAAAATATTCATTTGATATGATTTAGATAGACGAAATGACAAGGGGGCTATCAAATTGTTTCAAGTAAAGGGGTATTTTGCATCACTAAGTGGAAGTTATTATGAAATCGGTAGACAACAAGGTGAATTTGTTAAAAATAATCCATTTCTTGTATCTCACTTTATACAACAAGAAAAATATATATCTGACGAGTATTGAACAGAATCTAGAAATATTTTGGAACAGTATTGCCCAGGGATAAATGAAGAAATTGAAGGATTTTGTGATGTGCTAAAAATCTTTCCTAGACAAGTCATGTATTATTATCAAACGTATTTAAAAGCAGGATGTAGTCACTGTGCGATATTGCCTCAGAAAACAGATTCAAAACATACATATGTATTAAGAAATTATGATTTATCACCACAAGTTGATGATATGCGTTTTTGTTCTACTCGTGTGTCAGGTTCATATTATCATAGCGGCTTTTCTACTCAGTTTTTTGGAAGAACTGAAGGTATGAACGAACATGGATTATCTGTTACCTTTTCAGCATGTGGTCAACCGGTTGGAAATATTGAGGGAATGAAGAAGCCAGTTATAAATGGTGTGCAGTGCTTTGCTGTGATTCGTGTTTTATTAGAAAAATGTAAAAGTGTGGAGGAAGCAATTACATTAATAAAAGAAATGCCAATCGCGGCAAATATAAATGTGATTATATCTGATTGTTTTAGGGTGGCACGGATCGAAATATTTGATGGATGTAAATCTGTAACAAGAATAGAAGGTAATGAAGCTTTTATTGTATCAACAAATCACGCAGTTAGTTCTACAATCAAGAAGTTAAATAATAGGAAGTTAGAACACTCTTCAAAAAGATTTCAGGTTTTGCATAATAATTTAGTTCAAAAAGAATACATAAGCATGGAGAAGCTGAAAGAATTAGTAGAGAATGAATATCCTGCTGGCTTAACAGTTCATAACTATCAAGAGTGGTTTGGAACATTACACTCATTATTGTTTGATTTGCATGAACGAACAATGGATGTTTGTTTTGGGTCGCCACTTTTAAATAAATGGTACTCTTTGAAAGTTGGGGAGGAGCTTCCGTTTTCTGTAGTGGATGTGAATTTTGTAAATCGACCATACGCTGATTTTTGGAGAGTAGAAAATAATTGAGTAATAGGGGTCACTATACATGCCCATCAAGTTAAGATTTTATTGCACCCCCAGAACGAAATTTTTAGGCCTTTGGGTAACAAAGAAATATATTTTATCGTTTTGGGGGTGACTTGATTTCTTAAGTTGCTGGCGATGGGTACCGCCAGCATTTCGGAAAAAACCCACGCTAAGAGCATGCAAGATTTTATACAGTTTTTCGGCTAATCCAGTAACAAACGAGAATCCTAAAACCACGCCAGGATAGGAATGTATAAAAAAATGCATAGATCCATAGAACAAAAAAAGGAGGATCCCTTGTGAGAGTAGGGATCCTCCTTGTCCTTGCTACCGATAATGGGACGTTATGTCAACCTTATATGTATAGGATATATATAATAAAAGGATGTATTTGTTTTATATAAATTCCCTTTTGAGCAGGGTTATATTATAAAAAACAAGAAATAGTGCTTAAAGTAGAAAGGAATGGGGAGATTTGATGAAATTAAGGTTATCTTTCATTGCCTTATCTGTAATACTTAGTGTTGCATGCGTATTCTTTATACAAAAAAAGGATGTCATTTTTCAAGAAGGAAATCCGATACCACTGGCAATTGCTATGTCAAAGATGGTACTTGCAGATAAAAATATAATGGAAGTGCAAACAGATGATATTACCCACCCTTATTTAGTAAAACGAGGAGAGCTAGATCCTTATATTGAAATGAAAGAGAAAAACGGATGGGAATTTATAAGTAGAGATATATATGGAAATTCTTTAACTTTTCAAAAAGGAAATACAACAGAAAGTATTCCTTACAGATATTTCACACGATATTATACAATCATTAATTTCCAATATTAGTAGATGCATTTACTTCCAATAACAAGAATTATGTAAATGAGCTGTCCATATGGACGGCTTATTGTATTTTTTGCTTAGCGTGGTTTTTTTTCAAAATGCTGGTTGTACCCCATCGCTATCAAGCTAAGAAAATAGATAACCCCCAAAACGAAAATTTTTTGCCTTTTATAGCAACAAAGTTCATTTTTATCATTTTGAGGCATTAGATAAGAAAGGATGATTCGTTCAATATAGAGGCGAATATCCTTTCTTTTTTATACATATCAGAAATATAAACAATAGCCTCAAAAACTGGAGGCTATTCAATTTCACAATCTATTATGATCAATTACAATAGGTAAGCTCTTTAAAGCCTGTCCCATCGCTGAATCCGTTAAATGATGAATAACATCAAACCCCTCAACTTGACGGATATTAGCGAACCGTTTCACAAATGAAGTTAAAGCGATGCGCGCTTCCATTCGAGCGAGCGGGGCGCCCAAACAGAAATGTGGACCAGATCCAAAGGCGAGATGGGATTGGTTCTCTAGGCGATGGATATCGAACTCTTCCGCATTGGTAAATTGAGATTCATCTCGGTTGGCAGCGCCGATCCAGACCATAACCATTTGTCCCTGTTTCATTTCGTGCCCAAAAACTTTCGTATCTTGCACTACCTTACGATCATTGGTAGACGGAAAGCGAAAACGGAGCACTTCCTCAATCAACTTGGGAACCAATGAGAAGTCAGCTCGCAATTCTTGATAAACACCTGGTTTGTCAAACAGCATAGAATAAAATATGTTAGAAATTAGTGTCGTTGTCGTTTCATTCCCCGCACCAAGTAGTCCAATGGCGGATATAACAACCTCTTCCTCTGTCAATCTTTCACCCTCGAGCTCGGCTTTAGTCAAGTCGGAGATAATATCATCAGCAGGATGCTTCCGTTTCTCCAGAACAATTGGATACAAGTAGTAGTAAAACTCCTTCATAGCTTCCTCTTTTTTGGTGACAATGTCGCTGTAAGTTTCTTTCTCATACGGGAAGAAGAGGATGTCTGACCAAGATTTAATCATCGCCCGATCTTTAGAAGGAACACCAAGAAGCTTGGCGATAACAATTACCGGAAGTGGAATCGCCAGCTTCTGTATAATATCTACAGCTGATTGTCCTTCCATCTCTATGAGCAATTCATCAACAATTGCTTGAATTCGCGGTTCCCAGCTTTCAAGAGAGCGCGGGGTGAATGCTTTTGCTAACAGAGCGCGTCGATTTCGGTGTTGTGGCGGATCGCAGAAATTTACGTTGCTTCTATTATCCATGATTTTAGGAATAGGAATAAAGCTTCGTTCTTTTTTGTTGGAAAATAATTGATGATCAAACAGCACACGTTTGGCATGTTCATACAAAAATACATTCCAAACATCCTGCTCGGCATCGTAAAAAACAGGATGATTCTCTCTCATATACTGATACCAAGCATACGGATTCCAAAGCTCCTCTTTTGTTTTCAGTTTGGAAATTTCATTAATTAAAATTACATTTTCAGGTGATTTCATAGCCTCTTCCTCCCGTTTCTTTTACAATACAATTATGAGGTCAACCTTACAGCAATGTATAACCTAACATATGTTATTTTAACATATGTTAGGTTATAATTTTCCAAATGTAAGCTTGAGAAATAATAGGGGGATTTATATGTATGTTGATATTCTATTACTAGCTGAACTAACATCTGGACCAAAATACGGATATGAAATCAAGAAAAATATTCAAAATCGTCTGGGAGAAAATTTTGAATTAAATCATAACATGCTTTATCCTGCCCTCCGTCGCTTTGAAGATATGGGTGGTATAACAAAAAAAGTCCATCAACAAATAGGGAAACCAAATCGTAACATCTATGAGCTAACTCTTATAGGAGAAGAACTTTTATATGAAATGATCCGAGAATTTCCTGAAAAAATTGCTGCTAATAATGCAGAATTTCTTGTACGTATTTCTTTATTTGAGAAACTTGATTATGAAGCTAGAAAAGAAATATTAACAATACGTTGTGATATCTTAAATAAGCAACTAATATCTATAAAATCATTAAATGTAGTATCTCCTTTTCCTTCTGAAGTGGTGCAATATAGTAAATCACGGATTGAACATGAGTTAGAATGGATTATGTCTCTCATGAAAAAAATATGAATAATAACAATTACTTAGTAAGAATAAATTTTCATGGGGTACAGTAGAATGATTAGGCAAGCTGTAGGTGCAATCGTATTCCAACATAATGAGTTTTTATTGGTACATAAGGTGAAAATTAGCAATATAGCAGAAGAACATACTATGTTAAAGGGTGAATGGGACTTTCCAAAAGGAGGAGTAAAACATTCAGATGATGACTTAGCAAGTGCTATTTTGAGAGAACTTGAAGAGGAAACTGGTTCCAAAGAGTTTAGGGTTATTAAACAATTCAAAGACAAGATTTGTTTTGTTTTCCCTAAAGAAATCCAATCGAATCTCGGATATGAAAAACAAGAAACCACTATGTTTTATGTAGAATATATAGGTGATAGAACAGATTTACATCCAAAAGATAATGAAATAAGTCATGTGGAATTCTTTGAAACACCTAATTTATTGGGGGTTTTAAATCATGATGATACAAAGGGGTTTTTTGAAAGGATACTTTTAAAGAATTTTCAATAATCCTTAATTATTTGTGTCGCGCGTTCATCAAGTTGGGACTTTTATGTCGCAGAGTAAAAGGAAACATAACTAAACTTAAAATGCCAAGAGTAACGAACGAGGTGACTGTATGAAAAAAAGAGTAAAAATGGGTTTCATAAGTGTATTACTAGGAACATGTTTAACACTTACAGGATGTAAAGTTGCGTATAAGGATATTGTCAAAGCACTGGATGAAGGTGATATGAAGACTGTCATGGCTACAAGTGATGATGGGTATGCTTATGTGTCAGTGGGTGTTTATAGAATTCTAGAGTATCCGAAGGTGGAAGAGAAAAGGGATGAAGCAAGAATAGATCAGGTCACGGAAGGAACTTTTTCGATAAGGGATTGTTCGTTTTATGGTGTAACTTCATAGTCTAAGAGTACGTACACAATACATTACTCTGGAGAAAATATAAGGGGTACAACGGATAAAAAAGAAGAAGATGTGTATACAACAAACATAAGTTATTCCAATAAGAACATTCAGTTTTCTACACCTAATGTAGATGCATCTTTAGTTACTTTCTTTTTTACAGATTTAAAAGGGCTTGCGAAAGTTACACCTGAAGATACAAGAAGAGGACTCGATGAGCCTGTACTGGTTAGGTTTAAGTTTAATAAACAACAATTTGATAAAATTGTAAAACCAAAACTACACTTGGATTATGATGAATTTATATCAGCAGAACTAGAAATGAAGCTAAATTCACCTAATGAGCCTAATAGAATTGTGGATATGGATTTGGATATCAATTATAAAAAGAAAGTTCAGGATCAGTTGTTATCCTATCGAGAAAATTACACTGTAAGCTTTTCACCTAAACAATATAATGATAAAGATGGAAAAAAGGAGTATTTAGACTCTAAAAATAAATTTAATGAGGGGAGAGAGTAGGAATGACTAAAATCCGTTCTGATGTAGGGAAACTGGAGTTAGCCAGCGAGGGTGTTTATGATCATAAAAAGAAGGATGTTACTAAGATTAGTACAGAAGAAGGACAGTTAAAATTAGCAGGTACAGGAATTTATGCCTATGATGAGGGGAAGATGTCTAAAGAAGAATTATTAAGTCAGTATAATGCTAAAGAACTAACTGTTGGTGTTAGCAGGCCCAGCAATCCAGAAATGGGTTTTGGCGCTTATGCTTTGCAAGATGATACTACAGGAGAAATAGTCATCTCCTTTGTTGGGACACAGCCGTCCAAAGATTATGGTGCTGACATAGGAACGGATGGTGTACTAGGTCTATATAACGCGTTTCATCTCAATTTAACCCCAGATCAAGTAGAACAGGTCAATAAATTTTAGGAACAAGTAAGAAAAGATCACCCAGACGTTAAATTTACCATAATTGGTCATTCATTGGGTGGCAAAAAAAGCAACTTTATCAATCTATGTATTGAGACGGAATATGTTGTTCTTTAACTTTGTAATATAGGAAAATGAAACAAATAATATATGTTAATCTTTGTAAAGAGAAGTAATGAAAAATAAATGTTAATACCCTCCTATAGGTATTAACATGAAGCAATTGAGGTGTTCTTTTTGATGTATTATAACCGTATTTCTATCATGGCCCTCCAGTTCCGTAGTGAAAGAAAGCTCTAAATATCTGAGATTTTCTAAGTTAAAGGAGGGCATTGAAACCTCCTTTAACTTTAAGAATGGTAAATAGGAACGCAACTAATAAATCAATTTTATTTGATTTATTAGTTGCATTTATAATAAAGCGGTGCATATAATATAAATATCAAAAAAAATTGATGAAAGGAGTGAAGCGTGTGAAAGAAAACTTCGGACAGTTTGAAAAGAAATTTAAAGCTCTTGCAGATCAAAAAAGGTTAGAAATTATGTATGAGCTGTGCCAGCGTGGACAAACATGTGTGTGCGATTTAACTGAGGTATTTGGAATTTCACAATCTAAACTTTCTTACCATTTAAAAATATTACTTGATGCGAATTTAATTGTAAAAGAAACAAAGGGAACATGGAGCTATTATGATTTAAATGATGAAGAAGTAAATAACTTGTTATCTGAAGAACTGTGTTGTGTGTTCCGAAAAACTGGCAGAGGAAGTTGCTGCTAAGTTTTTTGTGCTACATAAATCAGAAAAAGTTGATTAATAAAATTGAGGGAGGAATAGGATATGCAATATGTACATGTTGGGATAAATGTGACGAATTTGAAAAAGTCAATCGAGTTTTACAGCAAGGTATTTGGCGTAACACCAGTGAAAGTAAGAGAGGATTATGCAAAGTTTCTATTAGAAAATCCGGGATTAAACTTTACTTTAAATGTAAGAAATGAAGTAAAGGGAAACCAGGTAAATCATTTTGGTTTTCAAGTAGAAAATCAAGAAGAAATCATCTTGCATAAAGAACGTTTAGAAAAAGAAGGGTTCTTTGCTCGTGAGGAAATGAATACGACTTGTTGCTATGCTGTGCAAGATAAGTTTTGGGTGACGGACCCTGACGGGAATGAATGGGAGTTTTTCTATACGAAGGCTGATAGTGAAATTCATAAAGTAGAAACGTCTAGTTGTTGTGTAAGTTCTGATGAAAAGAGTATAAATTCAACTTCGTGTTGTTAAAACAAAAAGGAGAAAAAATGAAACGGTTATCATTTTTAGATCGGTATTTAACCCTTTGGATTTTTGTGGCGATGGTAGTGGGAATTGCAATAGGGTATTTATCACCTGGGTTTGTGGATGGAATGAATCGTTTACAGGTGGGAACGACCTCGATTCCACTTGCAATTGGATTGATTTTAATGATGTATCCGCCGCTTGCAAAAGTTCGTTATGAAGAGATGGGGCGCGTTTTTACAGATGTAAAAGTCCTCATATTATCACTCGTACAAAACTGGATTATCGGGCCAATTCTTATGTTTGCTTTAGCTATTATATTTTTACAGGATAAGCCAGAATATATGGTAGGACTCATCATGATCGGCTTAGCTCGTTGCATTGCAATGGTTATCGTTTGGAATGACTTAGCAAAAGGTGATACAGAGTATGCAGCAGGATTAGTAGCATTTAACTCAGTATTCCAAATGTTATTTTTCTCAGTGTATGCGTATGTGTTTGTGACAGTCATTCCAGAATGGCTAGGAATTGAAGGGGCTGTTGTAGACATTACAATGGTAGAGGTTGCAAAGTCAGTCTTTATTTACTTAGGAATTCCGTTCATTGCTGGCATGTTAACACGCTTGATCTTTATAAAAGAAAAAGGTCGAGATTGGTATGAAAAAGTATTGATTCCAAAGATTAGTCCAGTTACCTTAGTCGCATTACTATTTACAATCATTGTGATGTTCTCATTAAAGGGAGAAGTGATTGTTAGCGTACCACTTGATGTTGTACGTATTGCGATTCCATTACTCATTTATTTTGTATTGATGTTCTTTGTTTCTTTCTTTATGGGCAAGAAGATTGGTGCAAGTTATGGGGTAACAACAACATTAGCTTTTACAGCTGGAAGTAATAACTTTGAGCTAGCAATCGCTGTAGCGGTAGGGGTATTTGGAATTCAATCTGGAGCAGCATTCGCGGCAGTTATTGGGCCTTTAGTTGAGGTGCCCGTTATGATAGCACTTGTAAATGTAGCACTATGGTTTCAGCGTAAATATTTTCAAACAGAACCGAAATAAACATTTATAATAAAAGGTGGAATTCACATGGGAAACAAAAAAACAATTTACTTCTTATGCACAGGAAACTCTTGTCGCAGCCAAATTGCAGAAGGGTTTGGAAAGAAATATTTAGGTGACAAATGGAATATATATTCTGCAGGAATTGAAGCGCATGGTGTGAATCCAAATGCGATTAAAGCAATGAAAGAAGTAGAAATCGATATTACGAATCAAACATCTGATATGATTGATCGCGACATTTTAAATAAAGCAGATCTTGTTGTTACGCTTTGTGACCATGCAAATGATGTATGTCCGACTACACCTTCTCATGTAAAACGCGTTCACTGGGGATTTGATGACCCAGCGGGTGAAGAGTGGTCTGTATTCCAACGTGTTCGTGATGAGATTGGTGAACGCATTAAGAAGTTTGCTGAAACAGGAGAATAATCAATATCGTATCAGTATAGAAAAGAGGCTGCTCTAAAAGGTTGTTTTTAAAGACATTTTCGAGTAGCCTCTTTCTATTTTTACTTTTGCTGAAGCTTTATTACACACTACAGTTTATATGATTTTTTTAATAGAATCATAAACCAAACAAGACTGAAACCAATGATAGAATGAGAGATTCCGACTATATAAGCTAATCCTTTGAAATCAGCTCCATTTAGCTGAAGAAGTCCACGAGTTGCCAGTGAAGAAAGTGTTAAAATTAATCCAATATTATGGACGATGAACCACATATTAAAACCCTTCACTTTATGAAATGCAAATGATTTTGCTAATGCTAGGGCAATTAAGAAAAATAAAAATCCAAGTACGAGCGTATGTGTGTGTAAAAGGTTCAGCAGAGTGGACCCTAGAATGCCCTTTGATTTTGCATATTCTCTAGCGAATACACCAGATAATAAACCGATAACTAAATATACGAACGATGCAAAATATAATTTTTTCATTATATACCTCCTGATGCAAACTCTGTAATGTTGGTTTTTGATTCGTAAATTTCTATTGTATTTTCAAATCATGGTAGTTACATAACCAAGACTCCTAGTTTTCCAGGAGTCTTGGTATAACAGGTTTAAAATTATTTTATCATAATTATAGGGTATTCGATTATATAAAATAATCGAACTTTATGTGAACAAAGAGAGATTGTCAGAATCGTATTTAAAAGTGATGAATCCGAACTATTAGAGCAATTCGAAAGTGAACCAGAAGACTTTTTGATTGAAGGTGCAGGCGTGTATCTGGATCATAAAATGGATCACTTAGGATTTAAATTAATAATGATTATGTCAATTTATGAAAATACAGTTGAATTAAGTCTTTCTTATAATGAAGGATACGTGTTTGATGTTAATATGGAGTTTGTGGAAAGAGAAAAGGGCTATTGATGTAAGATTTAAACAACATTTTGCAATCAATATCAGAGAATATTAAAAAGCAATATACACTGTAAACTAGGAAGGTACTCTATAAATGACAGAGAAGGAATTTCCTTATTGTACTTTAACGTAATAGGGGAAAGCCTTGGACTCTTTAGGAGGTATAATTCAGTTTTTTTAATCTTCTGGTTTTGGTAACTTTAACATTTTCTCGAAATTCATCACCCACTTCTAAACGTGAAGGCGTGATAGCCCAATGAAAGTAGGTGATGAAATTTTGTTAGGCAAAGCCGAAGCCTATTTTTTAAGTGATTTTGGTCATTATGGGCAGAAAAGGGTTAGAAAACTACTGGTAGAGTTGCAAGAGAACGGAATTTACTATAATTATAAACCAGTTGTTCGGGTTTAGTTGCTAGGCGCAGATTAGGTAGACGTTGCAGCAATGTGCCAAATGCAATCTGTCCTTCCAAGCGTGCTAATGGAGCACCCAAACAGCGATGGATACCATTGCCGAAAGCTAGATGATCATTTTCCTCACGTGTAATATCTAATGCTTCGGGATTAGAGAATTTTTGCGGATCAATGTTGGCAGCTGCTAGGGAAAACAGAACCATTTCGCCTTTGTGGATTATTTTTCCATGCATTGTGATATCTTCACCTGCAAAACGGTTACCAATCATGATCGGTCCAGCATAGCGCAACAGCTCGTCGACAGCAGAGGAAAGCATGGAAGGATTGTCCCGTAGCAGATCCATTTGTTCGGGATGTTGCAGTAACGCCAGTACGCCATTACCGATGAGATTAACTGTTGTCTCATGTCCAGCAATAATGAGAAGCCAAATCGTCGAAAGAAGCTCGTTCTTACTCAACTTGTCTTCTTTCTCTTGTGCTTGGACCAGAGCGCTCATCAGATCATCGCTAGGATTTACGCGCTTTTCCGCCAGTAATGTTTCGATGTAATGAATAAACTTTTCGAGTGTTGCAGTAACTGCAGCCCCCTGACGAGGATCCATAGCAGCGTTCATGAGCTTATGTGTCCAGTCACGAAATTGGTTTCGATCAGTAACGGGGATTCCAAGCATCTCTGAAATAACAATAATGGGCAGAGGGTAGGCAAAATCTGCAATAATATCCATTTTTCCTTTTTCCTTCACAGCATCCAACAATTCGTCGGCAATCTGCTGAATACGGGGATGAAGATTCTCGATTATACGCGGAGTAAAGGCTTTAGAGACCAACCGGCGTAAGCGGGTATGATCAGGCGGATCGACCGTAAGCATATTCGGCATATTCATCATCCATTCAAACAGCTTGCTCACAGATGTATTTTCCTCAATGAATTCCTGTTTATCTTGGGGCGGTTCGAATTTTCGTAAATCTTTGAGAAAACGCGGATCTTTCAATATGGTAACAACATCGTCATAGCGTAATGCGATCCATGCTCCTCCCATACCGTAAAAGTCATCCAGACGAAAGAGGGGCTCTTGTTGTTCGAAGAAAGGTTTATAGTACACAATGGGATCGCGCATAGTTTCCGGTGAGTTTAAATCGCCAAGAGTAATTTTTTTCATTCGTTTGCTCCTTTCATTATAACTGGTGAGTGAAATGGCTTATACATCCTCTTTACTGGACAATTCCAAAATGGATCATGCTACAAAGAACATTCATCCGATCGAACAAGTTTTGAGCATACTCGTCATCAATAGTGACCTTCTCTACAAACTTCTTTTCGAAATGTGCCAATCTAAACTGGAGTAGCTCACAATTCTTTTACGGTCAACTCCTTCTTGAAGTAGATTTTTTTAAATAACTATTTGGGTACCTGATTATTAGAAGTAATCGCATGACGATATTTCTCTTCAGGAGGAAAGACAGGAATTTCTTCTTTTTTACTCAATCTTAAATGGATTGTTCCACATCACCATCAAGCTAGCAAACACAAATTGGACAGTTCCTTCAACTGATGAAACAGAAGGGAATTTAAATGTTGCGAAATGATTGATATGCCTAAAGGATGCAATGCAATTCCTATACATGAATGTATTTTGCAAGAAACATATCTGAAATGTAGGTTGTATGTAAAATAGGATGGGAACTTCTTACCTAAAGTTAGTTAAAGAAAGGCTGGTAAAAGACCAGCCTTTCTTATATACGCATTTAAACAATTTTGTTTATTAACAACATTTCTCTTTCATTGCTTTCATCATAGACATAGTAGAATTCATCATTGCATCACATTCTTGCATTTTATTCATCATAGCTTTATCCATTTCTACATCCATTTGCATCATATTGTTCATCATCATTTTCATACATTTCATTTCACACATCATCTTTTCCATAGATATCATCATGTTTGTTGTTCCTACCATCATTGTTTTTTCCATTTTAACATCCTCCTGAAATTTTTATATCTTGCAAATATAGAAATTCGTTTTTATTTTACAAATACCTCCAGATGTTAGTGGTGGTAAATATTTAGAAAAAATTTTCTTAAAAAGAAGAAAATGAATTTTTAAGAGATAATGTTTAAATTAGAGATAAACGAATTGAGGAAATTGAGAAGAAATTACATGAATTAAAAAGGACAGCTAGCAATAGCTAACTGCTCATCTCCGAGGGGGAGGAGAAAGATTATTGTATCTACATTATTGACGGAATATTGAGGTTTATTGAAAACTGTATCGTTACTTATTAAACAGAACATATTTTTCACGAGATAATTAGAATGAGAATAGTGGCATTTAAAGGGTTAAACAATAATTTCTTTATAGAAGAAGACAACGAGAAGAAAACGAAAAAAGAAAATAAATCGGTAATATCATTTGTATTTTCATTTAATTATGATATTTCATTTCTGGTAATTGGTAATAATGTGACTCTTCATCTATGTAACAGCTTGTATAAAAATATCATATAGGGTAAATTGAAAAACAGGTATATTGACGTTTTTCAAGTTATACATCGTGCCGATGTGTAACAAACGACTGCAAGGAATTAATTCTCGATGAATTCGTTTTTTATAGTAAAACAAGAAATTTTAATATCTTTTTGAATTTCTAGTGAGGGGAACTTTTTTAGTTGATATAGATGCAGAATAAAAATGGAGGAAGGAGATTATATGTTGATAAAAAACGTATAAAGGATATGCAAAATAAAGACTATATTTTGCTAACATAAAATCAAAGTATCACAAAACCTTTCAAAGTTCCTTCAGAAGTACAGAGGGAGCTTTCCATTCACATAATCAGCGTTCTAGGAATAAAACAAATTCCCTAAAAAGTCTTTCTATCTACCTCTGTATGTAAAATTATATTTGTTCTTTAAGTGAAGAGCTTGTTCGTAATTAAGACATTATAGAGAATGCAACTATTTTATCTATAAAAAGGCATAATAAAAAAATCAGCAAGGGGAACAAAAAATTGCAGAAACTAAAGAGAATATCTAATCGAGTTTTATACTTACCACCGTATCAAGAAACAGATCGTCCTATTCTAGCTGCTGTTAAAGGGGAAGAAAAGACACTATTAATTGATGCTGGAAATTCTTCGAAACATGCTAGATTATTTTTGGAACAATTAGATACATATGATATTAAAGGAGAATGGCTTATACTTACACATTCCGACTGGGATCATATATTTGGAATGTATGAGATGCAAATGCCAATTATTTCTCATTATAAAACTTATAACAAAATTAAACAGTTACAGAATTTATCGTGGGAAGATAAATATTTAGACCAACGTGTTAAAGAGGGTCTGGAAATTCCATTTTGTGCGGATGCAATAAAGAAAGAGCTAGGAAATCAGAGGGAGATTATCCTCCCATTACCTGATATTACATTCGATAAGAAAATGACTTTGAATCTAGGTGGGGTGACGTGTGCAATTGAACATGTAGGTGGAGATCACGCTGATGATTCTACTGTCATTTATATTCAGGAAGAAAAAGTTCTTTTTCTAGGAGATTGTATGTATGCAAATCTCTACTCAAAGAAGTGGAGTTATACGATAGAGAATACACTCCAGTTAATTGAACAAATTGAGAAATACGATGCGGAAATTTTTGTTTTATCCCATCATGAAGCTCCATTAACTAAAGAAGAGTTTCAATTAGAACTTAAATTCTTAAAAACTACAGCATTGCTTACAAAAAAGTATGAAGGAAGCTCAGGGGCAATAGTTAAAGAAATGTCTAAGTCTTTACAGAGAAGTTTAACTGAAGATGAAATTGAGACCATCACTTTTTTTGTTAATGGATTTTCGGAATAACAAAGTTAATAATGTTTCAAGAGGGGAACTATAGATTAGTACCTATTTTTATATTGCTGTATTAAATTGGGGATTTAAGGTGAATCGAAATGTTATAAAGTAAAATATGTTTACCATCATACGTAAATTTAAAGTTATCAGGCTTAAGTGCGAAAAGAAGTAAGTACTATGCTGCTAGGGGATGCATATCAGTGTTATGAACGCTGGTATTGCAGCCCTTTTTTGTTCTGCTAAATTATAGATAAGTGTTCTCTGTCCTAGCCGTTGTTTTTACCGCTCATCCCGGGATGAAGTACAGAATACTGAGGTCAATACGTTTATAATTACGTTTAAATAAACAAGGCTTGCCCTAAGGTTTATTCTTATTTTTTTGCTTCTGTTCGCCTTCTTCGATTTACAAAGCCTTTGGAGGAATTTCCGGTCTTATCTATTCAAGATGCTTGGCATTACAAATATGTAGAAGGATGCGAAGTTAGAGAGGATAATGGAATAAATCTGTAAAATTAAACCGCCTATAATGGGCGGTCAATTTTTTATGTATTAATCAATTTCATGGGAAGCTTCTAAAGGAGGGAAACCTAGATAAGAAGCTTACTATGTGAATTTGAAATAAAGTCATACCGTTTATAAAAAAGTATCGCAAACCATTTAAAAGCCCCTTTAGAAGTACTTAAGGGAATTTTCATTGACATAATCAGCGTTCTAGGAATAAAAACAAATTTCCTAATAAGTCTTCCTTTCTATCTATCTTTTAAAGTAAAATTATTCCTGTATTTTAATTTTTTGGATAGAGAAAGGGAGTTCTATGAAATCTTTAATAAAAGTAACATGTACAGCATTTTTACTTACAATCTTAATGGCAGCTTGTAGTGAACAAACTACAACAAAGCAAGAAGTAACTACTCAATCAAAGAAATCATAAAAAGTGTCTGAAGAGAACAGAATGGAGAAGGATGCACTACGATATGGAGAAATTGCAAAAGGTGGATACTACAGAGCAACAGTTGAAAATGCAAAATATGAAAAAGTAGATGGAATAGGGCGCATTGTAGCTCGTGTTACGATCAATAATGCTCGGGCCGATGAAAAAGCAATTGATCTTTCAGAAATACAGTATTTTGTTAAAGATGAAAAGACGGGAAAAAAATATGAAGGTCAAGTTATGCCTATATACGAAGAGAAATTCAAAAGTGTGCCAGTTGACTACTCTTTAACTTTTGACGTTTCATTTAAGACGGAAAATCCACCAAAAGATTTCAATAATATGTATCTATATATGGATAGTAAGCTTGATCCATTTGGAGATATCCATTGGAAGCTTGATAATCTAGTATCTAAATGAAAAGATGTCTAATTTAGGCATCTTTTCTTGTTTAGTGAGTTGTCTATACCATTTATTTTTTATTTGTATACTCTTATATGATAGCAAGTTATCGTGTTGTAAATAGATGTAGTATTTTTATAGCATTGAGAAGTTTTAGTCCTTTGCTTCTTTGGTTATATTCATGACACTTACCATTCATTCGGTAGAGTTTATGCTGCAGTTCTTTTGAAGAAAACTCTCGTTTTCCAGTTTATAGAAAAAGATTATCGTGTTAAAATATCAGAAAAGTCAAAAAATAAAGGTGGATAAGAAGTATGTCTATATTAGAGAAAATTAAAGAAAATGTTTCGAAGGTCATTGTAGGAAAGGAAGAAGTAATTGATTTAGCAATGATTGCCCTAGTCGCAAACGGACATGTCCTATTAGAAGACGTACCAGGGACAGGGAAAACAACATTAGCCAAAACACTTGCGAAGAGTATTGATGGAGCTTTTCAACGTATTCAGTTTACGTCTGATACATTGCCTGGTGATGTAGTGGGATTAGAGTATTTTGATATGAAAGAAAGTGATTTTAAAACGAGAAAGGGGCCTATTTTTGCGAATCTTGTATTAGTAGATGAAATTAATAGGGCAGTTCCGCGCACGCAATCTGCATTGTTAGAAGTAATGGAGGAACGAACCGTAACAATTGCAGGCGTAACGCATGTTTTACCAAAACCGTTTATTGTATTGGCGACGCAAAATCCTTTAGAGTCGGCAGGAACTTTTACACTTCCAGATGCGCAGTTGGATCGTTTTTTATTAACCATTCGTCAAGGGTATCCAAATCGGAAATATGAGAAGGAAATGTTAAAACGATTTAAAGAAAATAATCCATTTAACGACCTGCAAAGTGTTGTAACTCTCTCTGACATATTGGAGTTACAAGAGCAATCGAAAAAGATTCATATGCACGATGAGGTGGAAGAATACTTGCTTGATATTGTAGAAGCGACGCGAAATCATGATTTAGTAGAAATTGGGGTAAGTCCGCGTGGGTCTTTAGCTTTTATGAGAGCGGCGCAGGCAAGGGCGTTATTAAAGGGGCGGGACTATGTAACTCCTGATGATTTGAAAGCTTTGGCAGCTCCGGTTTGTGCCCACCGGTTAACGTTAACAATTGAAGGGGATATGAAAACAACAAAAGTAGATGTACTGCAAGGAATTTTAGAAAAACTTGCAGTGCCAGTGGAAAGCGTATGAATGAGATTATAAAAAGGAAACATCCGTTGTTAGAGCCACTCTTTATAGGGGGAATCGGTGTTATTTGTCTCATACTCGTCGTGTTTACCAATCAATTCTTTATTGTGGCGATCCTTTTATTTTATTTGTTGTTAGTCGGATTTTTGTACTTATATATGAAAGCAATCATGAGAGTGAAATGGGACATCTCTCAAAATCAAAAGAGACTATTTATGAACGAAAGAGGGGAATGTGTAGTACAAATTATAAATGAGGCACGTTTTCCAATTTTTAAAGCAGCTCTTCAGTTTCGTTCTAATGAACAAATAGAGTGGGAAACGGATCAGAAGATGCAGCGTTCGCATCACTCTTATCACATTCCTCTCCAAATAGAAGGAAGAGATATGATAACTATTACGTTAGGGGGGAATGCAAATGAAAGAGGGAGGCAAGGATGGCAAGCTGCAGAACTTATGATATCAGATCCATTCGGCCTTTTAACTTATTACTTGCCTATTGAACAAAAGAAACTCCCTGAATTTCATATTCTTCCGCAAATGTCTAAAGTAACGATACCGGAAATGACAACATGGAAACACGGATTTCGCAGAGCAGCTGTTTCTCCGTTATATGATGAAACGAAAATAGTAGGCGTGAAAGAATATGAGGGAGAATCGTTTCGCTCGATTCATTGGGGAGCGACTGCGAAAACTGGGGTAATAAGTGCAAAAAAGTATGAATATACACAAGGCGATCGTTATGCGCTATATGTAAATGTATTAGGGCAAACAGGATATACGCTTCGTACGGATATGGAATATTTAATCCAAGTCGCGGCGGGGGTATGCCGGGAGTTAATTTCACAAGACTGCTCGTTCGAATTATGGATAAATGGAGTACGGGAACAAGGTGTCATTCATCTAAAAGGAGGAAAGCACCGAAAACAACTTTATAAAGCAATGGATCTTTTATCCTCGTTAACCGAAAAGGATACGCCGCTGAATACACATTTCTTTTATCAAACAGGATTCCGAAGACAAGAAGCAGGGTGTATCCCATTAATTATTGGATATCCACCTGAAAAACAAAAAGGGTGGATACAAATTGTGAAGTAAAGGGAGGAAGGGTGAATACATTGAAATGGAGATCACGTGTTATATTTTGTTTCCTAGCTATTGGTCTTTGCTTTATATTAGCGATTGGAATAACGAAAGGCGCTTTTTTCGCAAAGGAACAGGTAATAGATTCTTCTCAATCAAAGGTAGGAGAGGGTGGTGAACCGCTAACACCAAGAAAATGGAAATCCATAGGAGAAGGAACGCCGATGGAACCAGGGGAGGATTCAGGAGTATTATATGAAATTGAAGATCCACCAGAT
Source organism: Bacillus sp. 105MF (assembly GCF_000374885.1). Taxonomy (NCBI): domain Bacteria; kingdom Bacillati; phylum Bacillota; class Bacilli; order Caryophanales; family Bacillaceae; genus Bacillus; species Bacillus sp. 105MF. The sequence goes on from NZ_KB895577.1 coordinate 33,562, forward strand.
TTTAATAAAGATGGATATTATAAGAAAGGGGATTTCAAAGGAATTCCTCGAGATAGAAAGGTGCCAATTGGCGGCGAAGAGTTTCTAGGAGTTAGCACTGAAAATATATTTATACAAATTGGCATCCTTTTCTTAGTAATATTAATCGTATTTTTCATCTTTCGTCGTATGCGGAATAAGAAGCAGGCAATTCATCATATCGATTTGAAACAAAAAGAAATACGAAAAGTTGAGGGGAATGCAGAACAAGAAGAGCAAGATAGCTTAATACTTCCAATAGAAGAAGTAAGAGCAATGCTAATCAAATGGGAACTAACATTACTGAAGTTTGAAAAGAGAAGATTACAAGAGACGGTTCAACAATGGTTTTCTCGTATTCATAAGAACAATGATATTATTCCAATTTATGAGAAAGTTAGATATGGGGAAGAAAGTGTTTCAAATGAAGAATTACAGATGATGCGGAGATGGATAAGTGAACATGTAAAGAAAAGTTTATAGTGAAAAAAGAGATAGAAGGAGAAAGTTTGCTATTAGCGGAAGTATTACTGTATTGTTTCATCCAAACTGATATGAGAAGGTGGATATAGAATGACCGTTAAAAAACTTTACTTTTTACCAGCTGGCCGCTGTATGTTGGATCATTCTTCTGTTAATAGTACGCTTACTCCTGGTAAACTGTTGAATTTGCCAGTATGGTGCTATCTTTTGGAAACGACAGAAGGTCCAATTTTAATAGATACAGGGATGCCAGAAAGCGCAGTAGATAATGAAGATCTTTTTAAGGGAACGTTTGTTGAAGGGCAGATTCTTCCGAAAATGAAACCGGATGATAGAATCGTAAATATTTTAAAACGAGTGGGTTATGCGCCAGAAGATCTTCTCTGTGTTATTAGCTCTCATTTGCATTTTGACCATGCTGGGGGGAATGGGAGCTTCAGCCATGCACCCATTATTGTGCAACGAACTGAACATGATGCGGCTTTACATAGAGAAGAATATTTAAAGGAATGCATATTACCAGATTTGAACTATCAAATGATTGAGGGAGATTATGAAGTAATGCCTGGTGTTCAGTTGCTCTATACACCAGGGCATTCCCCGGGTCATCAATCAATACTCGTTAAAACGGAAAAGTCAGGTTCTGTTTTATTAACAATTGATGCATCTTACACACAGCAAAACTTTGAGCAGGGTGTCCCGTTCGCAGGATTTGATTCAGAAATGGCCTCCCAATCTATTAACCGATTAAAAGAAATTGTTTTGGATGAAAAACCTATCGTTTTCTTTGGGCATGATATGGAACAAGAGAAAAGGTGTAAAACATTTCCTGAATTTTTATAATGTACTCATTTTATGGAAATAAAACATAATATAACTACACCTTTTTATCATACGGATTTATGGAGATATGATTTTCTAATAAAATTTAAAAAGGTGGAAGGTATGAGGGAACTCATAATGCTGTTTAGTGTAATGATATGTTTTTTGGCGTTAAGTGGGTGTGATCGCATATTCATATGCTGGAGAAAGTAAGCATTAGAAAGGAAAATATGTTATCTCACAGACGGATGATAGCGAATTTGGAGAAGGTTCAATTACTTATAAAGGAAAAGATAGGGAAAACATCAATGAAGCAAAATGGAAAGTTGAGAATAGTAGTGGCAAACAAGAAGGAACGGGATTTATTGATAGAGGCATAATTCAATTGAAATCATCATGTTCAGGTTGTGCAGTACAGGATAAGGAAGAAGCATTTCTTGTCACAATTGAATGGGGTGGAAAGAAAGAGGCATTTGAAATGAAATACAAGTAAGTGTGATTGTTGGGCTAAATGAAAATATATTGGTTGTGAACTACCCGCCACTTAAATTCTAACGAACTTTGAAGTGGGGGGCTTCTCAGTTCCACGACGAAAGTAACCTTTCGTCTCCCTGAGCGTTACTTCGGGTTATTCCACCCCTAGATGTCCAACGCTTGGACGTTCTTTTTTACGGTTGATATTTTACGCAGGAACCGAACGGCTTGGTTTTCGCACTTTGTTTTCTTCCTGCAACCTTATATATCAAGTTATCAAAGAACTTCATGTGTCTAGTTTATCAAAAATCTTTTGGCTATGCCAAACCGAAATTCATCTCCCACCTAGCGTTGGGCTATCACCCTACACACGCTTGAGGAAGGAGAATTCTTTCGGATAGAGTGTTAAAAAATGAGCGGTGAAATAAAAGGCTTAGGATGGTGGATAGAATAGAATAAAAAAGAACCTTAAATTTGGGTAGATGAAAAAATTTAAGGTCCTTTTCTCTGTTAGCGAGGGTATTATTTTGTTTCTGCTTTAGGTTGGGTAAAAAAGAAGATAAAAATAATTAAAGGAAGAGCGAGCAGAAAGACCCCATTCTTAGATGGTTGAATAGTAGGAATATCGGTTAAAGCCATGTTATCATTCCTTTGTAAGTGTTTTTAATAAGCTTGGATTCACATGAAAATGTTTGGACACAACCTTTTGAAAGAAAGTATAATCTCGTTTTAAGTAAGGGAGAGAAGGTTCAAGTTTAGGAACACCGAAAATGGGCCCACTAACATTAATGGTAAATCTGCCAGGTGCAATAAAGCTACCCGTAACACCAATTTCATCATTGAGTAATAATACGGCGAGGATAACGTCTATTATATCAATAATCACATTCGTAGTTTGTTTTTCGAATTTACCTTCTAATCGACTTTCACCTGTTAATGGTCCTCCTAATGAAACGCGAAACCCTCCTGGTGTCACAAAAACTCCTATAATGGTGATTTGTCCCGTTAACAATAGTGCGACTGTCACAATATTGAGATCGCGTTGGATAGACCGTATGACTTGTATATCTTTTGTAATTTCGATATTTTTTTCCAATATTGTCACACCCTCTAGATACATATTATTCTGAGCCATGTTGAATGTGAGTAAGGATAAGGATGAAATATAGGAATTTATGTAGTAGTGGAATCAAATGTAACAATAAGTATTAGCGGATATCAAGGATGAATTTTTTTCAATGTTTGCTAATGCTTGTTGGTTGATGTTTCTTGATTACTGTACAGATGGATCGGGCTTTAACAAATTGTTTTTGTAACGAATCAATAAACCACTCTAGTGGTTGCTTGTCTTTATAATAATTATAATTAAGAAGCATAGTTATTTCGAAGGGGTGGTAGGATGAGTGAGAACTTTATTATATTTGGAGCAAGCCAAGGATTGGGCGATGCATTTGTAAAAGGCTTACCTACCAAGGGAGATACGGTATAGGTGGTGTCACGCACACGACCCAGTAGTTTAGATATAAATGATGGTGTAAATCGTAAATGGCTCACAATTGATTTATCCAGTCAACAACAAATTCCTTCTTTAAAAGAAACGTTTAAATGCTAAAGTAGTTTTGTTTTTAAAACATATTTTTTCTTTACTATTACAACAAAAAGTATGTGAACAAATACAAATTTCTAACCATCTCTTCTCTTATTTTGGGCGAATCCGTATCCTAGATGCCACCGTATTTCAAGTACCAAATGCTTTAGAGAATGTATCTCCAGGCTCTGGAGGATGTGCCCAAACAGCCGGAATCAAAATTCAATTAGAATATGATCTGCACAGTGGGAAATTTCTTAACTTTCAAGTTGGACCTGGAAAAAATAATGACAAAACATTTGGTACGGAATGCTTAGATACCTTACGACCAGGAGATTTATGTATTCGTGATTTGGGTTATTTTTCATTGGAGGACTTAGATCAAATGGATCAACGAGGTACATACTATATTTCTCGTTTAAAATTAAATACAAATGTATATGTGAAAAATCCAACCCTAGAATACTTTAAAAATGGTGCAATTAAATATGGAAAGCTAATCGCTATTTTCCTGTGCTCCTCTACTATGTTTAAAATGCGTCCGAGACGCTGTTTAAATTTAACGGTGACAGTATGGGGAGAGAGCATTTATTCTATGCAAATGCTAACATGGAGGCTTATCAGGATAAGGCCTATCTTATCATCTCAGCAATAATACTTGTTTTCTGTGTATATTATTTAATAAAACTGTACAAAAAGAATCCAAAATGGTATTTCATGAGAAGTAACTAGGATTGTTAATTATAGTTTAGGAGACCCCATGATTATCAAGCTAATCTAACGATGTGATTCTAATCCGTAATTACACTCTTTTCTGTTTATACTTTTAGTTTACCAAAAGAACCTTAAATGAAGTTCGTATTTTTATAATTTTTTAACTGGTTTTCAAGGGTATTTACAAGTAGATGGATATAGTGGTTATCATCAAGTACTGGATGTCACCCTTGTGGGATGTTGGGTGTATGCCAGACGGAAGTTTGATGAAGCCTTAAAGGCTTTACCTGATTCACAGAAGGGGGAAAAAGTGAAGTAAACAAAAAAGTAACTCCAAAATCAACTTTTATTGTATATTTTGGAGTTACTTTACGGTTACTCTATGCTTGTTTCTAAAGTTAAATCTGTATAGGAATTATCCTCACCTATATTTAAGATTACTTCACATTGACGTAATCTTAATTTAAAGAGCGTTATAGAATCATGATAAACTTCAGGATTTGATCTCATTTTATGCAGTGTATCTTGTTTTTCTTGTATTTCTAAATGAGTGTTTTCTATAGCTTGTTTCAACGCGCCAAATGGATTTTTAAAGAACATATTAATATCCCGCTCTAGTGCGTTTTCAAATAGCTCAAATTGCAAGAAAAATTTGTTTATAATAGAAGCCGTTACATCGGTATAATCTTCATTTTCTAAATACTGTTTGTATTTGTTATATAGCATAGCTTTATTTTTAGGAAGAACTCCAAATAATTTCCCGGCACTTTTCAATAAAAATTGTGCTGGTGTAAATCGGCGTAAGATATTTACTTCTTCCATTTGTATTCTAGTTGTCATTCTATCAGTATCTCTGCGCCAGTCATCAAGCACTTTAAAGTCACATTCTAACTGTATTCGATTTTCTCCACATAAAGAATTAAGTCCTTCACTGATTTCTTCTAAGTACGATTGACTTTGAAGGAACTCGTTATTAGAAATTGCAATCCAATTTTGCATAGAGCGAGCAAGATTAGGTAACACAGTTTGTTCTAGATATTTTTGAACTCTTTCGTTCATCGCTGTATTTAGTTCAATATCAATGTGCCCAAAATCGCTTTCTTCACTAATTAAATCAGAACAACTCTGCAATAGTTTCGGAATATGTTCTGTAAGATCATTAGTAATTTCGTTTTTCATTGTACGATATGATTGTGTAATTAAATGAATTTTTTCCTTCTCAAAAGCAGTAAGGTTATTAATAAAACCATTTAGTTTAACTAACATATCTTCATTCCAATTATTAGAATCCACTAGGTTGTTTTCCATCTCGACGCGTTTATCCAAAAGATATGTAATTGTTTTTCGAATGAAAAACAATAGCTTTTCAGTACGTTCTGCATCGATATTTTTATGGTTAAAGTTAAAATGAATAAACTCAGTTAAATCGTTTAGTTGTTGACTATTTGTATATAACGAAGAGTAAGGGAAAATCCTCGCATGCGGGAAATATGCGTTTATTCTCGCTTGCGTATCATGTATAACTCTTTTTGCTTCTGCTTCACTGTAAATGTTATCGATTTTATTTAATAAGAAATGAATTTTTAGATTTGGTGTATGTTCTTGAATACTTAATAGAATGTCACGTTCTTTGTCAGTAAAAGGTGAATCCGCATTCAATACGAATAATAATTCGTCTACAGAATTTAAATATTCGAATGTCTCATCTCTAGTGTCGTTGTTCCTATTAAAGCTAGGTGTAACAACGAATGTAAGTTTATTTTTACTTAAAAATCTGCATGGTAATTTAAATTCAACACATGCTCTATCTCTATATGTTTGGCGGTGTAGAGACATCATGTTATGGAAATCAGAGAAATTCTCAGTTGTTGTAATTGTTGAATCTGTTATAGCGTTAATTTCTGTATGAGCGTCATTTTTAAAGACAACTACATTTGAGATTGAGTTTTCTAATATATTTTCTCCTAGTATAGAGTTAATAAATGAAGCTTTTCCGTTTCCTGAAGTTCCAGTTACTAAAAGGCGATTTGTTCTTAAATCTGCAAGCTCGCCAACTAACCATCTAAATCGATGACCCATTTCTAAATCATGTTTTTGTGCCCACTGTGTAATAGATTCAAAAAGATGTAAACTATACTCTAAGCCATTCACATGATTAATAGAATATGACAGTAGGTTTTCCGCATGTTTTATATTTGCTGAATCTATTTTGGAAGGGAAAATCTCATCCCATGCCAATACTGCTGCAGATGGAAATACAGAATGAGACGGATTGGCTACCTTTAACCAATTTGTTAAAAGATTTGGAATGATATCGTGTAATTGTCTTAGCGTATATTGACCTTGAATTAATTCAAAGTACGTTTCTTCGTAAAGAGAAGAAATTTTGTCCCATATATCGGACGAATGTATTTCGATATGTAAGAAAAATTCATTTATTGTTTTAAGCCATAATAAGTAATTTTGTTCATTTTTATAGCTGTGCCAAAGTGATGAAACAATTTGCGTAAATTGTACTTGATCTACATTATTTAATGTAACTAATACTTTATAAAAATAGTCTGGTGAAATATTTTTAGTAAATCCTTTATCGATATATTCTTTTAGAACCTCAAACCATGGAAAAGATTCTGTTCGAATTAACTCATTCACAGCAAGCTCTACTGCACTGTCAAAATCTTGCTGTTCTTCATAAAAGGAACGTGCAATTGTTGTGACGTTTGGATAATCGGGATTTAAAGAAACCGCTTCTTTAATAACAGCGAAAGCTGAATCAAGATTATTTTGCTCGATGTAAAGAGACAGTAATTGCAGTACAATTTCGGTCATAAGTATTTTGTTATCAGTAGTAATGGAGGTATAAACATTTTCAGCAACTGATAATTGGTTAAGTTCGAAGTAAGCATCCGCAATATTTTTTTGTGCCCATGGTGCTAATTCATTACTGACTTTCTCCCATTTAAAAATAGCTGTTTCAAAATCTTGATGGTGATAATAAAATTCACCTTGTGCAAAACGAATATAAGATCCATCGGAAATCTCATTTTTTTGTTCGTTTAAATAAGCTCCTCCAAGTACTTGAAGAGGTGAATGTGTTTCATTCTCCATTAGGAATGTTTCATAATATATCTTTTTTATTAATTGTTTTTCTAATCTCATTTTTTCCTCCACTATATCTTTAAAAATACATTTTTCTCCATTTGTCAATATTTTTTTGTATTTATGCTTTTTATTTTAACAAAGAATTTCTTTTGGAAAATTTCAATTTCCTTTCATTTTTTAAGTAAGATTGAATTTTAATGAGAAAAGTTTCAGTTTTTTTTCAATTTCCTTTCACTTGTGAAACAACATTAGATGTTCCTAATAACTCAATACGAATATACATTAAGTTGTAATATTCCATGTAGGGTTCTGTTGCAAAGTTTATTAAAGAATAGAGGAAATCATCCAAAAGCTCTTTATTTTATGTAATTGCAAATAAATTTCGCAATTGATCATACGCCGAAAAACCGAAATCAGGGTTCAGATTTCGGTTTTGTTTATATAAAGCGTGAACGGTTTCAATGCCTTTCAAGGTTCGTGAAGCATGACGAAGACCAACAAAACACCCAAGAAATCCGCATGTTCCACCTCCTACAGAAGAATGGACGGAAATCTCATCGATATGAGAAGAAAACAGTCTTTGATATTTTGGGTGTTGTCTATGAGTCTAATGGATTGAGAAAGCAAAAGAAAGTGCATCATTTTTAAAAGTAGGCCTATTGAGGCTTATTCTCCGACACTGATTTTTAGAGCGGGATGGATAGATGATACCGCCCGCCCTTTTGCGAGCCGGTTTACCAATCTTTTCATCAGGATCCAAACGATTCCGCTCCTGAAAAAAAGTGACATTTATTTCCTTAATACACCCACAAATTAAGAAGAAAATAGTTATCAGGAGGTGATAAAACATGAACAATGAAAAGCAAAGAAATACCGATCACACGCACCCGGTAGAGGGGAAATATTGTAGTAATGAAGGGGAAAAAGTTTGTTCTGGTGACCGTACGTTTGTATGTAAAAATAATCATTGGATAGCTAGAGGTGAATTTTGTCCAGACGATAGTACGATGTAACTTGTGTCAAAGCGATAAGGCCTGAGAAATCAGGTCTTTTTTTACGAAAAATAATGAAGATGTTGTCGTTGTAATTCCTGTACGCTAAGGAACCGACTTTTTTAGATTGGTTGGTTCAACTAAACCAGCTTTTTCAACTTCAATGGCTTCATAAATATGGGCTTTCAAGATGGTTTCCATTTCAATTATTTCTTGAACATTGGTGAACCGAATCTGGCGCGCCGCCTGTGCATTCTCCGTTTGTTGGACTAGAATCCCATGGGCATCCTGTAACAAGGCACCTTTGTGAAACAGAAGCGCACAATATTCTTTAAATCCATGTATTAAAACTATGTTTTTTTTCTCAAACGTGTAACAAGGATGCATCCATTTAAATTCTTCGGTTAGCTCACAGTCAAGAACGATATTTCTCAACTTCTCATATTCTTCCTTCCACTTTTTGGCTGCATTTAAAAATTCATCAATCTTGAATCATTTTCCATTATCCACTTGGCAAGCGTTCTTGATTTTCTGGCAAGATGGCATCTAAACAATTAATATTTTTGGAAATTAATTGTTTTATCATTTTAACCGAGAAGACCCCCTCCTCTAAACGAAGTGAAGGTGGGGGATGAATCGGTTTTGTCTTTTTTAAAGAAAATGTCTCTTTTTTTAATAGAACGTATGTTTGTTTTGTTGTATAATGATTTTATCAAACAAAATGAAGTGAGAACAGGTGAAGAAAGCGTATTTTTCGAAACGGATCTATAAGACGGATTTACCACATGAGATGGTAGATGCATTAACACAGACAATCGAAACATTTAATCGGGCGAAACGCTTTGCATTTCAAACAATCGTCCGGGAAAAACGGTGGAACCGTAAGATGCATACAGACAGTCTTCATCTTGTTCTCAAGCGAAACTATCAATTGAATGATTACTATGCAAACAGTGCGATGCAAGAAGCAAAGGCGTTGTTTACTGGTTTAATGGAGTTACAACAAATATATGAGAAACAAACACAAGAGAAGCTAAAGAAACTCAAGAAAAAATTGAAACAAGAACGGACAAAACTAACAAATCTTCGTAAAATCAAACAAAGTTGTGTGAAAGGAAAGCTGACGTTTCTGAAAAACACCCGCTTCGCGAAGCACAACAACCCCATCTCCTTATCTCGTAAAAAAGACACCTTAATTTGGCTGAGTGAATATCTGTTTGAGCACCAGTACTTAGATGTTCAAATTAAAAGGATTCAGGCAAAAATCGGCCTTTTAACCCACCGGCAATACCGTTTAACGCAAAAACTTTCATCCTATCAAACGAATATTCCAAGCGCAGTATTTGGAAGCAAAAAACTGTTTCGATCCCAATTTACCATCGATGAGTTTGTACGTAACCATGATAAATGGAAAATATTATTTTCTCGTGCTCGAAATAAACAACTTATTCTATCTGGCCGTAAAGATGCCAAACATGGGAATTTTTCGTTTCAGTACGTGCCTGGGACAAAGGAATTATGGATGACGATAAGTTCCGGGAAAACACTTACGTTTCCATCTGTTACATTCCCGTATGGACAAGAAATCATGAAAGAAGTAATCACAACCCAATTACAGTGTAAGAATAAGAAAAAGCATGGCAAACCGATTGCATGGTCTGTTGAAGACCACGGGGAGTATTACATTGTAAAATGTTTACTCGATGTGCCGAAAAACCCTCATACGAATTACAGTAAATCAGATGGTGTCATTGGTGTGGATTGCAATCTCGAACATTTTGCTTGGGCAAATGTAACGAAGGATGGGAATTACAAAGGAAGTGGTTCCCTCCGTTTTTCAATTCTAGGTAAATCCACCGGCCGAATCACAAAGATAATTGAGGCGGAAGCCATTCGCTTAGTGGATTTAGCGGAGTGATATAACAAACCAATTGTACTAGAGAAATTAGCTTCTATCTTGGGCTCAAATGATGCTTATACCTTTATGTTAGTTTTATCTATTGTAGCGTTAATATTTGCATGCTTTATGCCTAAAAAAACAGCAATACCAAAAGCAAAGGTTAACCAAGTAACAGATTAATTAATGTCATATTCAAGATGAAAGTTAAAGCAAGTGACCTAATAATTGAGATCACTTGCTTTTTCATTATAATTGTTTAACATAGCCTTAGATAAAAATAGATCATTAGTATTGATCCTTCAAACTAATGGCATAAAGCATCGTATCTTTTTTAGAAATATCATGACTTAATTTCAAATTCACAAAAAAGCTGGATGACTTGCCCTTGAGCTTTTTTTAATAAGTATAACAAAACTGATTTATTATAATTGTTTATGAACTTAACTTTATCTTATAGAGGAATCGATCTACAGAGGGAGATCTCAAAGAAAAAATAAAATTATCCTTAGAGTAGGAAAACTAAAATTACATCTTCCAAAAAATGTCTTAGCGTGGGTTTTATGTCATTTGGTTGGCGGGACCACATTACCATCAAGCTAAGAAATTCATTGTTCCCCAAAACGAAAAAAATGAGCTGAATTATTATACATAACTTTGGAAAGATAAAATCTCCGTTTTTTATTTCGAATATTCAGAATCATAATTTTTACAACACATATTAGCTGAACTACTAAACCAAAAAATGAGACTCAAAGATACTACATCAAAAGATTCATTAGGGAATTGTAATTGCTCTGCATTCATTGGTAGAAGTGTAATAGGTTTTTTATGTGTTTTTGCTTTGTTTAACAAATCTTGTGAGAGATCAATTCTTGTAAGCTGGACATCAGAAGGTAGAAAACGAAAGTCTTATCTGGTTCCAACGCCAACCAATAAAAGATGCTGTTTTGATTTGAGAGGAAGAGGAGAAAAAGATTTCTTCCTTGCATTTATTCCGCTATTCGTGGGCAGTAAGAATCCCAACTCAAACTTCAGCAAAAGCAAAGAAGTTAGGCGGGGGATCAACTGTCCGTAAAAGCCCGATTGGTGAGGGCTAATAATCAGAGGGGGATGAAGAAAAACCCTCTGATTAAAGTTTCACTTTATAAATAATTTGTTTTGCATTCTGTAATCATGAATTACAGAACCAATTTTATCTATAACTTTAAATTTTGTGAGATTGTAGGTTAATAAAAATAGGTGTAGATGTAAAATAAAGTCATGATGTTTGTAAAAAAGCTGTATGAATGGTGTTTTAAACCATACCACTAGTGAAAGAAAATACACATGTGGTGGACCTTTTGAGATAGATGTAATTATGTAAAAATGTTAGTAAGGGGGCAAGGAAGTGTTTAATGATTTTAAGTTTGTAGACAATCGTCCGGTGTATATCCAATTGAAGGATCATTTGAAAAAAATGATTATGAAAGGTCAACTATTGGAGCATCAGAAGCTCCCATCTACCCGAGAATTAAGCAAATTATTATCGATTAGTAGAACTACTGTTCTCACTGCTTACGCAGATTTAGAACAAGAAGGCCTAATCTATGCGATAAAGGGAAAAGGAAATTTTGTAGGGAAGGTCGATGCATCCCAAACACCATCTATTGAACTAAACTGGAAAGAAAAGCTCAATAAAGTTACCTTGCAAGCTGATGAATTGGATTTAATGAAGCACGGTGTTCGCTGGGAAAAAGGCATGATTTCATTCAATAGCATTGCCCCGGATGAAAAACTTTTTGATGTTGAAAATTTTAAAAGGGCTTTTTTGACGAGGTTATCCAATGAAGGTGATATCATTTTGAACTACGGATATGCCAAAGGTTATAGACCCCTAATTCATTACCTTCTTCATTATATGGAAATGAAAGGAGTAGACATTTCCAATAAAGATATTCTTATCACGAATGGCTTCACTGAGGGTCTGGATATTTTATTGTCTTCTTTAGCTAAAAAATCCGGGCGTATTATTTGTGAAAACCCTACCCATCATACTGCATTAAAGCTTTTTCGATTACATGGATATGAAATCCACGGGATGGAGATGAAGGATGATGGTATCGATATTTGTCAAGTTGAGAAAAGCTTGTCCGAAACAGATTTTGATTTTGCATATCTAATTCCGTCCTACCATAACCCTACCGGGATTGTCACCTCCTCTGAAAAAAGGTCTAAAATTATGAAACTTTTTTCAAAATATCAAATTCCAATTGTAGAGGATGGATTTAATGAGGAATTACGTTATTCAGGTTCACATTTAGCGCCGTTATTGACTTTTTCCGGACCCGGGAACAATGTTATCTATATTAGCAGTTTTTCAAAAGTTCTTTTTCCGGGCTTACGTGTTGGTTGGATTTTAGCGGATAAGAAATTAATCCACTACTTGGAAAGTATGAAAAGGGCACGAAATATTCATACGTCCACATTGGATCAGGCAGTACTGTATCAATATTTACATGATGGCTATTTCGAAAAATATTTAAAAAAGGCCAAGTCAATTTATAAGAAAAAATATGAACTAGCCCTTAATTCTTGTAATCAATACATTCCATTTAAAAGAATGACTGGAGATGGCGGACTTCATCTTTTTATAGAGTTAGAAAAAGGAATAAATGCACGTATACTTTTGAAAAAATGTTATCAAAAGGGAGTTGTTTTTTCTCCTGGAGATGTCTTTTACACGGATGGAAAGGGAAGTAATACGTTTCGATTAGGATTCTCTCGGTTAAAAGAGGAAGATATTCTCAATGGGATTAAGATAATTGGTGATACCTTAAAAAATGAAAATTAGGAGTTGGAACAATGAGAGTTGGCGTTATTATGGGAGGCGTGTCTTCCGAAAAACAAGTGTCACTCATGACAGGGGAAGAAATGATTGCACATTTGGATAAGAGTAAGTATGAAGTAGTGCCTATTAAACTAAATGACAAAAAAGAGCTTGTTGAAAAGGTAAGAAATCTTGATATTGCATTGTTAGCACTTCATGGAGAATATGGGGAGGACGGTACGATTCAAGGTACACTAGAAACTCTCGGTGTTCCATATACCGGAAGTGTCATGCTATCAAGCGGTATTTGTATGGATAAAAATATGTCGAAAAAAATGATTCGTTATGAGGACATTCAAACACCAGATTGGATTCATCTTTCAAATACGGAAGAGCTTCAGCTTGATGAAATAGATAAAATGGGATATCCGTTAGTAGTAAAACCAAATTCAGGTGGTTCCAGTGTAGGGGTAAAGATCGTATACGATAAGGATTCTTTACTTTCTTCTCTTGAGGATGTATTCAAATGGGATTCTGAAATAGTGATTGAAAAATATATAAAGGGCGAAGAAATTACATGTTCTATTTTGGACGGAAAGCTTTTACCAATCATTTCGATTCAACATACGGCTGAATTTTTTGATTATCATGCGAAATACGATGATATCGCTACGATTGAAGAGGTTGTGGAACTTCCGGCTACAACATATGAACGTGTTGCCGAAGCTGCAATGACCTGCTATAGAGCATTAAAATGCAGTGTTTATGCTAGGGTGGATATAATTATAAAAGATGGAATCCCGTATGTGATGGAAGTGAATACATTGCCGGGGATGACAAAAAATAGCTTGTTGCCTAAAAGTGCCCATGCGGCAGGAATCTCATATAGTAAGCTGTTAGATATGATTATAGAAACCTCATTACAAGTTAGAAAGAGCGAAGGTTTCTAATGGTGTATAAAATTAAAATATAATTTGAAATCTTAAAATTCTAACAAAAACACCATTTCTAGTTACTCAGTTCATTTAGGTCTATGTGAATACACAAAGCTTTTGATAGTTGTATGAACTAAAAATTATTTCGTTTTTTCTATTATTCGCGAAATATATAAGGTTTTTGAAAAGGGGAGTAAACAAAAATTCTATGCTCATATATTTTTTCTAACATGTAAATTGGATGACAGTGTAGTCAATTCAGAAGTTGTACCGAAATTTTGTGTTGGAAAATGTAAAGATAATAGGATTACACCTAGGGGGAATCATGCATGTCCGATTGGTCTCAATTAGATAAAGAATATGTAATGTCTACGTACCACCGCATACCGGTTATTATAGAAAAGGGTGAAGGTTGTAAGCTTTATGATGTGAATGGTAAAGAATATCTTGATTTATTCTCTGGTGTAGGAGTGAATATATTAGGCTACAATCATCCTAATATTATAAAAGCCACCTTTGAACAAGTTACAAGATGCTTACATCTTCCCTTTCATTTCTTAAACCCAGTTGCTATTGAATACGCCAAAAAATTAGTCAATTATTCTTTAAAAGATGGGAAAGTCTATTATACAACCTCTGGTGCGGAGGCTACCGAGGCAACCTTAAAACTAATCCACAAGTACAGACATATAACAAATCAAAAACGTGATGGAGTAATTGTACTTAAAGAAAGTTTTCATGGACGTACATTAGGTGCTCTTCACTTTACAAGACAAGAAAGTGTATATCAAAATTTTCCGCGTACGTCTATTCCTGTATATGAAGTGGAACGAGAGAATTTAGAGGAACTAGAAAGAACCATACTCAAGGAAAATCCAATTGCTATTATGCTAGAGCCAGTATTAGGAAGTGGTGGGATATATCCTTTGTCGGGTGAATATTTAAAAGGTGTTGAAGAGCTTTGCAGACAGTATAATGTGTTATTTATTGTTGACGAGGTGCAAAGTGGGATAGGGAGAACTGGAAAATTGTTTGCTTATCAGCATTTTGATATTACACCTGATATTATTCAATTTGGTAAAGGAGCGGGAGGCGGTACACCTTTAGGGGGAATAATAGTAGGTCCACGACTTTATGATATATTCTCACCAGGTGATCACGGAACAACATTCGCACATTCACCAATTGGTACGGCTTTAGGATTAACTGTATTAGAAACATTAATGGATGATGGTTTAATGCAACAGTCTTATGAAACGTCCTTATATTTAAATGAAAAACTTCAAAAAATCCAGAAGGAAAACTCCTCTTTTATCGAAGAAGTACGTCATTGTGGAATGATGTTTGGAATCAGTATTCACGACACGAATGAAAATGTAAAAAAACTACAATTAGAATTACTAAATAAAGGCATGCTTGTAGACGTTACAAAGGGAAATACAATTCGTTTACTTCCCCCTTATATTATTACAAAAGAAGAAATCGATGAATTTATTCATCAGTTTATTTCCTGTATCGAAAAATCATTCGCATTGACAAGCTGATTGTAGTAAATGCTTATTCTCTCTTCTATTTACTATTGTGGCGTTAGAATAAAGTCGTACTGTTATATCCCTTTAGCTATTATTATAGTTAAAGGATATTTATTTTTTGATGAAAGGCATTGAAAGGCATTGAAAGGAAGTTGTTCCTATGAGTAATCCAAAACATTATGTTTCAGCGGGTGTAGTCGTTTTAAACGATGAGGGGAAGATCCTGTTAATTCGTAGCCCGCGTAGAGGGTGGGAGCAACCAGGAGGGCAAGTTGAAGAAGGGGAATCTATTCAAGACGCTGCTATAAGAGAAATAAAAGAAGAAACTGGGATTGATATTTGCGTGACAAAGTTCTGTGGTATATATCAAAATCTAAGTTCAGGTGTTTGTGCGACTTGTTGGCTAGCAAAACCGATCGGGGGTAAGTTAGAAACAAGTAGTGAGAGTTTAGAAGTCGGATTCTTTACGGTTGAAGAGGCTTTACAGATGGTTACGTGGTCAAATTTTAAAGAGAGAATTGTAAAAAGTTTAGATGAAAAAGAGCAACCTTTTTTTGTGGTGTTTTAATAGATAATATAGAGTAATCAAAAATAGAGAAAGTATAGCTTTCTCTATTTTTGATTAACGTTTTATATGATTTAAAAAGGTAATTGTTTTTTCAACCGTAGTTTTATTAATCGAATAATACTTTGTTTTACCTTTTTTTCTCACATGAAGGAGATCGCCGCTTTCTAGTACAGCTAGGTGCCGAGATACAGTGCTTTGGTGTAATCCAGTTTCATTAATAATTTCTTGGGCAAATAATTCTTTATGATTAGCAAGCACCGTTAATATCGTTAAGCGTGCTTGATCCCCTAAAGCGGTAACAGTAGGGGTGATTTCGTCTATAGTTAAAAGAGTATTGGGTGTAGTATTTTGTTGTGGAGATGTTGACTTTGGTTCAAATAAAATATACAGTATCTCATCAACTTTAAAAAGAGATAAGAAGTTTCCCATATGCAATGTTGGAATAAAAGTAATGTTTTTGGAAGAACGAATTGTTTCAATCCAAGAACTGTCAGGATATAATCCGGTAATCATGAATACATGGGTTTGGAAAGTTGGATTATTATTATCATTGGGAGAGTTCACAAAAGAGAGTAAAGAAATTTATAGTGTCATTCAAGGGTTCTTTGGATGCGTAGTAATCATTACAAATATGATGATCCCCTTCATATGGAAAAACTTGAATTTAACTATTTATACAATCGCGTCTATCATCTGGGGTGTTGGGATCTTTTTGCTTGGATTTACATTTAATATTTCATTTTATTTTGTTGGAGTATGTATAGTCGGGATTGGTCTACCGTTAGCGGGACTAACGAGGGTATACATATTACAAAAACTCGTTCCGAAAGATATGTTAGGGCGAGGGTTCAGTTTTAATGCAGTTTTGCTTTACTTAGCAGATACAATATCTCTTTTGGTATTTGGAATTCTGTCTATATTTATTTCTCTAAATGTTATGTTTATTATGTGCGGAATTGGAATGATGATAATGTCAATTGCATTGAAATTCCTTGTCTTTAGAAGACACTCTGTGAAAGAAGAGGAAAAGTTAATGTGTTGAAATTGGAGGAGTTCTTATAAAAAAGGAATAAATCCAATGTAAGCGTGCGGATGTATTCCTTTTCTATTTTTTAAAATGTTGTTAGAGCTGTACTCGACTATTTTTCACAGGTTCGTACGTCTTATCAAGTATTAAGTTATAAGTCAGTCCAAGTAATACTAAAAAGCCTCCGATTATTTTACCGATAGATACATCATTTGATGTGAAGAAATCAATTATAACTCCCATAAATAATTGCCCCACAAAAATCAATAAAGTTAAATAGAAAGATGATATTTTAGGAGTAATATAGTTTGATAATACAATTACAATAACACCAACTAAACCTCCTAAATATACTACAAATGGTATGGAGTGCAATGTCGTAGCTGATACGTGAAGAGATTCATTGCTAAAGAGTAAAAATAAAAAAGAAAAAAACAATCCCGTAATATAATTAACAAATGTTCCTTGGAAAATTCCAATCTTTGCTGCTAAGTTAGCATTAATAATTCTTGCAACTACAATGGAAATTCCGGCTAAAATTGCAATGAAAATATATAACATAGTTCCATCCTCCATTAAAAAATAGTCATTACAACAATTCCCGAAGAAATCAGAAGTAATCCAAACATTTTTTTCTTTTCAAATTTCACGACCTTCATACCTAATAAGCCGAAATGATCGATAATAATAGATGAAACAGATTGCCCAAGTAAACTTAAAGCGATTGTAATAGAGACACCGAGTGCTGTGAAGCTTATATTACTAAATAGTACGGTGAAAACACCGATAGCTCCTGCACTATAAAGATAAAGCGGTATCCCTTTTTGCATGTGAAGTTTGGATTTGCTAACGAGTAAAACAATGACAATGGCAACTAATCCAACGATATGAATCATCACACTAGATGTATAGTTACCTGTCATTTCAGATAAGATACCATTTAAAGGAATCATAATGGCGATGAAAGCACCTATAATAATTGAGAGTAAATTATACAATGACGTTCCCCCTTTATAAATTTACATGTAATGTATCATGATTAAATTGTGAGCTACTATGACATATGTCATAGTGAAAGGAAGAAATTTTCTTTATAATTAAAATGAGTTACAAAGGTGGGGGATGTATGAAGAAAATATGTAATTCTCATAAGTTAGATGATTATGTGCAAAAGAATAAAATTGCATCATTTTTTAGCAATGATATGAAATCATATATGGAACTATTACTCTTTAAAAAGAATGAGCATATTTGTAAGGAGAATGAAGATATTCACTATCTGTATTTCTTTGTTGAAGGAAAAGCGAAGGCTTATAACACATTAAGTAATGGGAAATCTGTATTATTATGTTTTTATGATAGCTTGCAAATATTGGGAGATGTTGAATTAATCCACTCGCAAAAAACAGCTTCAAATGTACAAGTGATGGTAGACTCTTATTGCATTGGAATCCCTTTAGAAAAGGTGAGAGAACGATTGCTTCAGGATGCAACCTTTTTAAGGTGTATCTGTGGTTCTTTGTCTCATAAGTTAAATAGATTGTCAAAAAACAGTACGATTAATTTACTGTATCCTCTTGAGAATAGGTTAGCAAGTTACATTCTTGCGACTGGAGAAAGACTTATTCATAATGAACAAAGAATTATATTTAATGGGAATTTAACTGAGACATCGGAATTGCTAGGAACAAGCTACAGGCATTTATTAAGAACATTAAATACTCTTTGTGATAAAAGTGTAATTAGAAAGAATAATGGGTACTTTGAAGTGACAAACATCGGCCTTTTAAAAGAGCTTGCGGCAGATGTTTATAAATAAAGAGAATGTAAAAGTATATGTCTAGTGGTATTTCAATAAGAAAGTAAATTATTAAATTGTTACTTATATCGAATTTAAAAGCACACTATTGATGATAAAAAGTTTCTTATCATCAATAGTGTGCTTTTTAGGTTTATAGGTTGAGTAGAAAGAAGAATTGTTTTCCTTGATTTGTAAAAAAGAAAACTATAATATTAAATCAAACATATGAACATATGAACAATTATTCATATGTTATTGTAATAAAAAGGAGGAGGAAATATGTTAGATGTAATTATAGTAGGAGCTGGTCAAGCAGGTTTAGCTATGGGATATTACTTACAGCAAGGAAACTATAACTTTGTTTTATTGGATGGAGGGAAGAGGATTGGTGATTCATGGAGAAAGCAGTACGATTCTTTACAATTGTTTACACCAAGGGATTATTGTGCATTGCCAGGTATGAGGTTAAATGGAAATCAAAATGAATTTCCTAGTAAAGATGAAATTGCAAATTATTTAGAAGCTTATGCGAAACGTTTTTCCATACCGGTGAGGTTAAATATCAATGTTTCCAAAATAAGAAAGAAGGGACATGCGTTTGAGGTTTTTACTCCTAACGAAATGCTACAATCTAAACGAGTTATTATCGCATCAGGTGCTTTTCAGAGGCCTTACATTCCTTCTATTTCACAAAACCTTTCCAATGATACCTTTCAAATTCATTCTTCACAATACCAATCACCAATGCAAATTCCAGAGGGATCAGTCCTTGTAGTAGGAGGGGGGAATTCCGGTACACAAATTGCAGTAGAACTAGCGAAATCTCGTGATGTTACGATTGCTGTAAGTCATCCGCTTTCTTTTTTACCACTAAAAATAATGGGAAGGAGTATTTTTGCTTGGCTGGAAACAATAGGACTATTATATGCTGGAATCAACACATGGCGGGGAAGATGGTTTCAGAAGCAGAAAGATCCTATATTTGGTTATGAATGTAGAGAGCTTATTCGTAATGGGGCGATAGCATTGAAGCCGAAGGTCGTAAATGCATTGCAGAATAAAGTAGTGTTTTCAGATGATAGCGCATGCAATGTTCAGAATGTAGTATGGTCTACAGGGTTCATACCGAATTATCAGTGGATTGAAGTAGAAGCTGCAATGAATCAAGCAGGATCACCAGTTCATACAAGAGGTGTTAGCGGGGTGCAAGGGTTATACTATATTGGTTTACCTTGGCAACATCAAAGAGGATCAGCACTGCTTTGTGGTGTGGGCCGAGATGCAGAATTTTTATTTTCAGTTATTCAAAAAGAAGATTCAATGTTTAATACAAGAATAAAAAAATAGACCGGTAGCAATTCCTACCGATCAACAATATGTACATGAATTAGGAGAGGTCAAACTTTTATTAAATTCATTATAACGTATTCTGATAATTTAGAAAACTATAAAGTGATCTTTATATGTTGAGAAAGTTTTTTTGTGCTGCAATATATGGAGAATTAAGAATATCGCATGTGAAATATGTAGTATAGGTTTTATTTTCAAGGATAATAATACCAATTTCCGTGTTATTTAGAGATAGATTTTGGTAAAGTTATAATATGGATATTAATTTATATAAAATTGTTTGTATTTCTATAGTATGTCTATTAATAGAGAGAGGGATATAGTATGAAATTTGATGATCAACGTTTACTCGGAATTAGATTAGGTTCTTTACTTGTAACAGAAGAGAATCAATATTTAGTCATAAAGAAAAAAGAACATTATTCCTTATTAAATATTGAAACGTTAGAGTGTACACCTCTTGAAGTATCATTGGAGCATCTTGAAGAAATGCTTCACGAGGATCTTCAAGAAAGTATAAAGGAAATCATCGCTCCTGAGCATCTAAAGATTGTAGCTAAAAATATTATATAAAGTAAAAAAAGAAGAATGATAATTTGATGAAAAATGTAATGTTAGGTGGGGGATATAGGTGAAAATACGCATTCATGAAAAAGATAATTCTAAAATTGCAATTATAGAAAGTTCTGAAATCGTAATAAGGGATGTGCAAGGAGCATTAGACTTGATGGCATCCGTCAATTTTTCCTATGATTGTCAAAAAATATTGATTAACAAAGTAAATATTACAGAGGAATTTTTTAACTTAAGAACTGGCCTAGCGGGTGAAATATTACAAAAATATATGAACTACCGCATAAAATTAGCTATTGTTGGGGATTTCAATGTATACAATAGTAAAAGTCTTGCGGATTTTATATATGAATGTAATAAAGGAAAAGCTGTATTTTTTTTAAAAGATGAGGAATCCGCTTTAAGTGCTCTTCACTGTGTGTAGTTTCGGATATATAATTTTTTGTACTTAACTCTATAAAAAATTTTCTGTATGTTCTTGTCAGAACTAAAAAAAGCTAGCCTTTCGCTAGCTTTTTTAATGATAGCCCTTACTAAAGCTTTCTATAGTTCTAATAAGTTAATAATTTCTCCAATAATCCCTTCATTTTGGTGAACACCTAGGTCTGAATTTGTCATAATGATAGCACCGGTGCCTTTATGTGGATATGCAACAATCATACATTGAAAGCCAACGCCCCAGCCAAGTGAAGAAATTTGTATTTCTTGCTTTGGATTGTCTAGAAATACACCTAATCCGGTCCATTTTGAGCAACCTTGTGGGGAAATCATTTCTTTCATTATTTTTGATGATAGTCCGAGTTTACTATTGCCTTGCAAAGAATGGCTGATTTCCATTACTAGAGCAGCTAAATCTGTTGGGGTGGACCAAATTCCTGCAGCAGCTGAATAGGGATAGAACGGATACTTTCCATCTACTACATGTTCGTTCTTATTGTGACCACATGCAAAGTGATCATTTGTGATCTCTTGTTTAGGAGATTCTAGTGTACTGTTATTCATATTTAAAGGTCCAAATATTAACTCTTGTAATAATAGATTAAAAGATTTTCCAGTAACGTCTTCTATCAGTTGTTCTATTATACAAAATCCAGCATCGGAATAGTGAAACTTGCTTTCAGGCTCATATTGAACTTCGATAGGGACTGAGCAATAGGATGTTTTACCTTGAAGGATCTGTAAAATCGCAGGTTTTCCTTGGATGGGGTGATATATATCAAAACTTTCATCCGGATCAATAATTCCTGATTGATGACTTAATAGATTTCGTAAGGTAACTTTTTTATCATAAGTGAATTTATTTTCAGGAACTTTCCAGGATATAAGACGGTTATTTACATTTTCATCTAAGTCCAGTATTCCTTGATCTGCTAATTTCAATACGAGCATCGCTGTGAGGAATTTACTTATAGAACAAGCGTTGAAAATAGAATTCACGTTAACTTTTCTAACCGTCCTCAATTCAAGTGCGCCAAAGCCTTCAGCATGTTCTAATTCTCCATTACGAATAATAGCTAGGCTTAATCCAGCTACCGGATATTGATTTATTTTTTCATATATATCTAGCGTTTTGAGTTCCATATGATTATTCTCCTTTTTCAATGTTATATTCACTATATAATAAACAAAATGTTAAATAAAGGAATATAATGCGATGTATCGTATTTAACTAGATTGGGAGCGGAATGTTAAAAGTAAGATATAAAGGGAGAGAGAATAGTTAGCTTTTTCGTTAGATCAAAGACGAAATCAATGCATTAATTTCACCACAAATGTAATGACCCAATAAAGAGTTGAGAGATACATAAATGATTTGTAAGGCTGATGTGATAAAACATCAGCCTTTATGTTACGTACTTATATATTCCATCTTAAAATTAGTCCTGCATGTACAAGGCCTCCACCGAATCCATACAAAAGTAAAGTGTCGCCATTATTGATTTTTCCATCTTTTAATCCAATATCAAGTGCTAATGGGATAGAAGCAGCAGAGGTGTTTCCGCAATATTGTAGACTCATGAGTGTGCGATCAAGAGAAATACCTGTTCGTTCACAAATGGATTCAATCATCCTCAAATTGACACTATGTGGAATGAACCAATCAATATTTGATATATTTAAATGATTTTTTTCTAGTAATTCTTGTACGCCTTGTGGGACTGTATTTACAGCCCATTTGTAAACGGCTCTTCCGTTTTGAACGAGGTAAGGTGTGTCTTGTAATTGAGTTCCATTCATTGTTTTGGATAAGGCAGTTTGATATAAGTTGATTCCGCCAGAACCTTTAGATCCCATATGAGTTCCTAAAAAACTAGGGTTGTTTTCATCATATTCTACAAGGGCTGCACCAGCGCCATCTCCGAAAAGTATACAAGTAGTACGGTCGCTATAATCTGTGATTTTTGAAAGAGTTTCCGCACCGATAACTAGTATCTTTTTGTTTGTCCCGGAAGTAATAAGGCCGTTGGCAACAATTAGTCCATACACGAACCCAGCGCAAGCTGCACTAATATCAATTGCGCCTGTATGAGGTATTTCAAAATGAGCCTGAACTTGACTTGCTGTATTTGGGAACATGTAATCAGGTGTAGCAGTTGCGACAATAATTAAATCAACGTCATCAATAGAAACGTGGAATCGGTCGATTAAATTTTGAACAGCTCGAATACATAAAGTTGTAGAAAATTCATCAGAGGAAGTGATTCTTCTCTCATGCATACCGGTTCGCTGCACAATCCATTCATCTGTCGTTTCAACAAGATTCGATAAATCTTCATTTGATAGAACTTTCTCGGGTACATAAGTCCCGACAGCTGTAATTCGTGCTTTTGAATTCATACAAATCCCCCTCGTTTTATCACTAAGTTATAATACCTGGTTCTGATTATAAATAAAATTTCTTATTAATTCAATTATTTGTAAAAATAAGTCATTAATTATATGATCTGAATATAGAACTGGACTAGAAGGGAGAGTTTTTGATGTTGATAAGTAGGGTTACTTTATACAGTAACGCATTAGAAGAAATGAAAGATTTCTATTTAAATAAATTAGATTTTCAGTTATTACATAGTAGTGAAATGAGTTTTAGCATCCAAGTGGGAGAGAGTGAATTAGAATTTCGAAAAAATAATTTCAATAGCAAGCCTCTTTATCATTTTGCTTTCAATATACCGTCCAATCAGTTTTCTGAAGCAAAAGAATGGGCAAAAAAGATGGTCGTTTTAAATGTAGAAGATGGAGAGGATGAAGTATATTTTTCACGCTCAAATGCACATTCGTTCTATTTTATGGATCCTGCGGGGAATATTGTAGAGTTTATCTCTAGGCATACTATATCTCCAGAAAGTAATGAGCCTTTTTCGGTTCATTCTATATTAAATGTAAGTGAAATGAGTATGACGACAGATCAGGTTCTCGCAGTAGGGAACCAATTGATAGAATATGGGATTTCAGTAAGAGACGGAGAAGCGTTAAGTGATGGTTTTCATTTTATGGGAGAAAACGGAGTCTACTTATTATTAGGGCTATCAGGGCGTCGGTGGTTTTTCTCAGAGTTAGATGCAGCGGTTCATCCGTTACAAATAGAAATTGATAACGAAAAACAGATTGAGATAAATAGACAAGGAGAATGTAATATATCCATTAAGAAGTAAAGGGATCCAGATAAATGCCCTCATTTGTTTAAGATGAGGGCAGTAGTATTATGGTGTTTTTGAGGGAGTCTTGTATCGAAATATGTATAAAGTTCATCCTGCCATAATGAGCGGGATGATAACTGTTTTATTTTCGATTTGTTTTTTTTTGAAAATGAACCAGCCAATCATATCGAATAGTAAAGTCAATACAATGCAAAGGACGACAAATTGCAATGAAAATTTGAGGTAACGAATCATAGTGTATGCCCTCCTTCACATCAATGTAATAACTATATATGAAATTCATTTCATGGTAAAATTTTGATATTGAACATTGGTGCGAAATACATAGATTGTAAGGAGAGGAGAATATGGAATTTTGGATTGTAATACCATTTATTGTTTTTGGAGCCATTTATATTGGAGAGAAATTAAAGCAAATGGAAAAAAGAACGGATGCTAGACTAAAGCGTATGGAAACTAGATTAGAATTAATAAAAAAACAAATGGGAATTAGAGAGGTAGAGCCCGAAATTAATAATGAACTGCGGCAGCTTGTGAAAGATGGAAAAACAATTACAGCAGTTAAGAAAGCGCGCGAAGCATTTGGGTATTCATTGCTGGAAGCGAAAGAATATGTGGATTCTTTATAACAATATAAATAGATCCATATCTTAATATGGATTATACTGAATGGAAAGTAGAAAAAAGATAAGCAAATTTGCTTATCTTTTTTCTTTTTCGCTCTGTTAAATTTTAATGTTGCTAATCAGATTCTAACGCTCCAGTTAATTGAAGAAGGTAGAAAGAATTCACAGTATTACACCTGAAAAGTTGCCTTTTAATACTACTTTTTCATTCTGATTTTTACATAAAAAGGATGCGATAATAGCTGTTCTATGATTTTCTTTCCTTTCGTACTTTTCAATTTTAGCTTCACAAATTATTGTATCCCCTGTAAATACAGGTCTTAAAAACTCAAAATTCATAGTACGAGCCAGTACGTTATTATCTCCACCCATTTTCGTTGGTAGAGTTGCCGTTAGTAACCCTTGAGTTACAAGTCTTCCCTGTTCATCTGGGGTTATATGGTGAATCCCTTCATCACCTGAAACCTCTGTAAATAATTCAACATCTTTTACTGTAAAAGTTCGTTCAAACGTAATTATATCTTCGACTTTTAAAGACATATAAATCTCCTCCCTGAAGTTTAAATACTGTTATGGCCAGGTTTAATCTGAATATTATAACAATACCAAACGGTGTTCAACCATTCCGACCGTTAGTTCAATAAGGACTACACATTGAATTTTGATAAGCGTAAACCGTCATACGTTTTTCTCATTTCATTGATTAGACGACCACCAACAGAGGATGTAGGTTCAACAGAGTGTTTCTCTCATTGAAAAGCTTGTTTTTTTTTCGTTTGAGATAGTTTGTCCATATGCTTTAATAAGTTATTAAATGCTTTGTTCACCATTTCCCCTTAACAGAGCCTTCTTTTTAGAAGGATTAGTGAACCATTCTTGTGTTCACATAAGCTGCTAATACAACATGTCCAACGATAATAATAGGAACAATAATTTGTATGTTGGGCGTAGTGAAGACGCTACCTATTGCCGCAATAACACCAGCTGCTAAGTTATAAATCCCAACTATGTTTGCTAGTTTTTGCTTATCTTGTACACGCTTTTCGTTAAATCCAGATAAGAGCCAAGTATACTGTTTTACTCCTACAAAGTAAGATAATGCGAAAGAAATTATAGCGATGATACATAATGATGGAGAAGCGAATAGGGCCATGATTACACCTCCGAAATCATTCTTATCCCGCATTAACGGGCAGTAACACTCCCACCTCAAAATTCAGCGGAAGCGAAGAAGTTAGGTGGGCGATGAACTGTTCGTAAAAGCCCGATTGGTTCAACTAATAATCAGTGGGAGATGGAGAAAACCCCCACTGATTAAAGTTTCACTTTATGTGTATTCTATAAATCGTCTAGCACTGTTAGAGAGTTTCCGATCTTTCAACCAGATTATTGATGATTCAGATTGGAATGGGAAATCTATTAAATCTACTATTCTGATAAATTCTTGCGGGATA
Source organism: Bacillus sp. 105MF (assembly GCF_000374885.1). Classification (NCBI taxonomy): domain Bacteria; kingdom Bacillati; phylum Bacillota; class Bacilli; order Caryophanales; family Bacillaceae; genus Bacillus; species Bacillus sp. 105MF. The sequence goes on from NZ_KB895577.1 coordinate 59,989, forward strand.
TAAGATACAGCACTTTTAGGTAGAATCGAGGCTCCGATCCCAGCCATGATGAGCATAAGTACAAATGCAGAGTCGGGACATTCACATGCTATATTTAATTTTATACCATGACGACTGCATTCATCAATGACGAGCTGATGGTAACTGTCTTCTTTATCTTTATGTAAAAGTAAGAGGGGGATATGATCTAGTTTAGTTATGGAGATTGGAAGATTTGAATGATGAAGCTCCCATTTTGCAGGTATGACTAATACGAATGGCTCCTTTGATACACAAATACTAGAAAAAGCCTTCTTATTAAAAGGGGTACGTAAGACAGCGAGTTCAATATTCCGATTTTCTAATTGCTCTATTAAGTATAAAGGACCACCTTCCCATATTTTTAAGTTTACATTTGGATAGTTCTCTTGAAAATAGCGGATTTTTTCAGATAAAAAAGGAATGCACGAATGAAATGCGCCAATAGACAGATTTCCTCGTAATCCTTCACCGGTATCTTTAATCTCTGTAATTGTTTCCTCTAATTGTTGGATAATACTTTTTGCTTTCCTATATAATATTTTACCTTCTTCAGTTAAATGCATATTTCGACCGTTTCTTTCAAAGAGGCTTACTGATAATTCTTGTTCTAGTAACGATAGTTGTCTACTTAGAGGTGGCTGTGCCATATGAAGTCGATGAGCAGCACGGGTAAGCTGTCTTTCTTCGGCGATTACAATAAAGTAACGAAGTTGTCTTATATCCATTTCCAATCCTCTTTCTATACCTTTTTTATATACAAAAACAACCTTATAAATAGTTTTTATATAATACGTCACATGATATCATAAATAAAACAAATTAAATATAGAAAATTCTAAAAATTAAAAATATTTTTCAGTAGATTAATAACTTGAAAGTAGATTGTATCGTTCTGGGGAGGAAATGTTTATGAAAGTTTCGTTATTCATTACGTGTTTATCCGATGTGTTTTTTCCTCAAGTAGGTAAGAGTGTTGTGGAAATTATGGAGCAATGTGGAGTAGAAGTAGATTTTCCTGAAGGACAAACTTGCTGCGGGCAACCTGTCTACAATAGTGGATATCAAAAAGAAGCTAAAGCGGCAGCGAAACAAATGATAAAAGCATTTGAGCATAGTGAATATATTGTGACCTCTTCAGGATCTTGTGCTAGCATGATTCATCATTATTATAAAGAAATGTTTAAAGATGATAGTGAATGGTATGAAAAAGCAGTTCGTTTAGTGGATAGGACGTATGAGCTGACGGATTTTTTAATGAATGTACTCCGAACAAGTAATTTAAAATCTAAGCTAGCTAGGGCAGCAGTTTTTCATCAATCGTGTCATATGAGTCGCGGACTTGGGATAAAAGATGAACCACTTAAGTTACTATCACAAGTAGAAGGCCTAGACGTAAAAGAATTACCATATTGCCAAGATTGCTGCGGTTTTGGTGGTACTTTTGCAGTGAAAATGAGCCCGATTTCTGAAACAATGGTTGATGAAAAGATAAAACATATTGAGGCAGCAGAAGCCAATCTCTTAATCGGGGCAGATATGGGATGTCTTATGAATATTGGAGGGCGGCTACGCAGAAAAAATAAAGACATTCAAGTGTTACATATAGCAGAAGTACTGGCGAAGGAGCTGAACAAATGAGTGTAGTGGGAGAACTAGAATTTTTGGAAAGAGTAGATAAAGCCATACACGATTCGCAGATGAGAAGTGCGGTTCCATTTACACAAGATAGGCTTCGGATGGGACGGGAACAAGCTACACATGAATTAGGAAATTTTGAGGAATGGCGTGAGGCAGCATCTGAAATTCGGATGCATACAATTGAAAATTTAGATAGTTATTTGGAACAATTAGCTACAAATGTTCGGGAAAATGGGGGGCATGTCCATTTTGCTTTCAAAGCAGAAGATGCCGTATTGTATGTTTCTGAAATCGCGAGAAAAAAAGGAGCAAAAACAATTATTAAATCGAAGTCCATGGTTTCGGAAGAAATACACCTCAATAAAAACTTAGAAGAAATGGGGGTAAAAGTGGTAGAGTCCGATCTCGGAGAGTATATCATTCAATTAGCGGGAGAAGCTCCATCACATTTAATTGCTCCAGCTATTCATAAGACGAAGGAACAAGTAGCAGAGCTTTTTTCTAAGGAGGCTGGAAGGGAAATGCCAGTTGATACAAATCAATTACTACAATTTGCTCGGGAGCAATTGCGTAAAGAATTTTTAGAGGCTGATATTGGGATCTCAGGTTGTAATTTTGCTGTGGCAGAATCTGGATCCGTTGTTCTAATAAGTAATGAAGGAAATGCTCGCCTTACCACTACATTGCCAAAAGTTCATATTGCTATTATGGGAATGGAGCGCCTTGTTCCGACATGGCAAGATCTTGATGTTGTCGTTTCGATGTTAACTAGAAGTGCTACCGGTCAAAAAATTACATCCTATGTAACGGGAATTAATGGGCCTCGCTTACCTGAAGATATGGATGGACCTGAAGAATTTCATTTAATCATTTTAGATAATGGTCGTTCTAATATTTTAGGAACCGCTTATCAAGAAGTGTTGAAGTGTATTCGGTGCGGAGCGTGTGTGAATGTTTGTCCTGTATATCGTAATATTGGAGGACATGCGTATGGAAATACTTATAGCGGACCAATTGGTGCGGTACTAGCTCTTTTATTAGAAGGGTATGAGGAATTAAAAGAATTGCCTTTTGCATCAAGTTTGTGCGGCGCATGTACAGATGTTTGCCCGGTGAAAATTCCATTACATGACCTTCTCATTGAGCATCGTAAAGATGAGGTGGAACAAGGATTTGTAACGAAATTTGAGCAACTGGCCTTTAAAGGTTTTGCGTTTATGGCGAGTCATCCTTTTGTTTACGAGAAAGCCGTTAAAATGGCTCGCACTGGTTTATCGATATTTGCAAAAGATGGTTATATTGCGAATGGCCCTGGTCCATTAAAAGGGTGGACAGAAAGCAGAGATTTTCCAAAACCTGCGAAACAATCATTCCGAGATTGGTGGGAAAAAGAAAAGAGGGATTCATAACATGACGGATGTACAAGAATCTTTTTTAAACAATATCGCACGTAAACTAGGGCGAAATCGTCGCTCCGGGATAACTCCTCCTAAGTGGAATAACGATCCACTTAGGTATTTTTCTAAAGAGATAGATCACGAGAGTTTAGTAGAACAGTTTATTGCAAACTTGAAGGCATTACATACAGAAGTAAGTCATATATACCGCTCAGAAATAGAGAATGCCCTTCAGTACGTTGCAGGAAAATTTGATGTTCAATCTGCGGTGTACTGGGATGATGATAGATTACACCAGCTTGAAATAGGAAAGTATTTAACAAAAAATTTCGTTTCTTATCGAATTTGGCAGAATAAAGAAGATGAAAGAGAACTACGAGACTATGTAGCTCGAGTTGATATGGGAATTACATATGCCGAAATGGGGCTAGCTGAAACTGGAACAGTTGTTTTGTGGAATGGTGGTGGGCGTGGACGTTTAGTTAGTGTTTTGCCGCCAGTTTATGTAGTGATCCTTTCGGAACATACAATTTATAGACGTTTGACAGAAGGAGTGACTGCAGTGCATGAACACGTTCCAAATGGATTACCTGCTTGTATTAATTTTATAACTGGTCCAAGCCGGACGGGTGATATTGAAATGGAATTAGCTTTTGGAGTTCATGGTCCTGGAAAGGTTCATGTCATTTTATTAAAGGATTAGAGAGAAAAACAAAAGTATACGAGGGGGAGTGAGGAGTTTGATGAAGAATAAATTCCGCTATTATGTTTTTGCGATGCTTACGTTAATTACGATGGTGAATTATATTGATCGTGGGGCCATTGCTTATGCACAGTCTTTTATTATAAAAGAATATGGATTTGACCCGAAAGAATGGGGAGCTATATTAGGCTATTTTGGTTACGGTTATATGCTTGGTTCTTTATTAGGAGGTATTTTTTCGGATAAAAAAGGACCAAAGTTTGTATGGATTGTAGCAGCAACCGCTTGGTCTATTTTTGAAATTGCAACCGCTTTTGCTGGAGAAATAGGGATGGCTGTTTTTGGAGGCTCTGCTTTAGCAGGATTTGCTCTGTTCCGAGTTTTATTTGGATTCACAGAAGGTCCATCTTTCGTGGTTTCGAATAAGACAGCAGCAAACTGGGCAGCGCCAAAAGAAAGAGCTTTTCTAACATCCCTTGGTTTTGTTGGTGTTCCGTTAGGCGCAGTATTAACTGCACCAGTAGCGGTTATGTTACTCTCTTTTACAAGTTGGAAAATGATGTTTTTCATCCTTGGTGCAATTGGGATTGTATGGGCGATTATTTGGTATTTTACTTTTACAAATATGCCTGAAGATCATCCGCGAGTGACGAAAGAAGAACTAGCTGAAATTCGTAGCTCTGAAGGTGTGCTTCAATCAGTAAAAGTAGAGAAAGGGATCCAAAAAGAGCCGTGGTATTCTTTTTTTAAAGTTCCGACATTCGTCATGGTTACGTTAGCGTATTTTTGCTTTCAATATATCAATTTCTTAATATTAACTTGGACACCGAAATATCTGCAAGATGTATTCCATTTTCAATTATCTTCTCTTTGGTATCTTGGCATGATTCCTTGGCTTGGAGCTTGTATTACATTACCGTTAGGGGCGAAGCTATCCGATCGTATTTTACGTAAAACAGGAAATCTTCGTTTAGCTCGAACAGGATTGCCGATTATCGCTTTATTCCTTACAGCGGTTTGCTTTAGTTTCATTCCAGCGATGGATAATTATGTAGCTGTATTAGCACTTATGTCACTTGGGAATGCATTTGCTTTTTTACCAAGTTCATTATTTTGGGCAATCATTGTCGACACAGCTCCTGTTCAAGCAGGAACCTATAGTGGAATTATGCATTTTATTGCGAATATCGCGACAATCTTAGCCCCGACCTTAACTGGATACTTAGTTGTAAGTTATGGCTATCCTTCTATGTTTATCGTAGCTGCCATTTTGGCCGCTATTGCAATGGGAGCGATGTTATTTGTGAAGCCAGGGCAGCAAACTAAGGCTGAAAGTTTGTTTGATTGGAAGAGTAAGGAGAGATTGGAGGAGCCTCGTACAAATATTTAAATGATTAGAATAAGTGGTGTAAAAAACGAGTTGTATACAAACTCGTTTTTTATTTGTCTGAAACGAATGTTTTCTATAGTAAAATATGAATTAAGTAGGAAAAAATTGAAAATAAAGGCTGGGATCGTACATGTATACAGTTGGACAGTTTTCAACAATATGTGGTGTATCTATTAAAACGTTACATCACTATGATGCAATTCATCTTGTAAAACCTTTGCATACTGATTCTGTAACAGGGTATCGATATTATGATTATGAGCAAATAAAAACTTTACAATACATAAAAAAGTTAAAAATGTTTGGTTTTTCATTACAGGAAATAAAGAGAGTTTTAGAAAGTCATGATAATAGAGAATTAGAGAATCGATTGAGAGAAAAGGCTCTACAACTAGAGGGGAAAATGATAAAGATGCGGCAAACTCTAGAGGCAATGGATCAATCCATTGATGATTTGAATAGAAATGAGCCATTTGTAACTGTTTCAAATATAACAGAATGCTTCGAAGAAATAAGAGAAAGACAATGGATTTACGGTGTTCGTGAAAAAATATGTATACGAGAAATCGATTTTGTTGTAAAAAAATTGTTTGAAAGGTTATATGCATATGGGATAGAAGTAGATGGGAAAATGATGACAGTTTTTCACCAATTTTATAAAGGGAATGCACCAATAGATTTAGAAGTTTGTGTACCTATAAAAGAGTGCGATGATACACTTTCAAATGTCCGTTGTTTAGAAGGGGGAAAACATATTTGCGTGATTGTAAAGGGACCATATTCGGAATTAGGAATCGCATATGAAAAAATAATGAATTTCATTGAGGAAAAGGGATATGTAGTAAGGGATTCACCTTTTGAAGTGTATGAACAGGGTGTGTTTACTGAACAAATAGATTATAAAAACATTCGGCCTGCATCCAAACATAATCCGTTACAATTTATCATGAAAGTGTGTTTTCCAGTCTATTCTTAATTGATCCTCCTGCTACAGGAGGGTATATCCTAGCATTAGTAAGAGAAAAGGAGAGGATTATATGTATCATCCAAGGCTACGCGGAACACATTATGAGATGGGAAAACACTATGCAAGTATTTTATATAAAAATGGATTTCGGTTTCCAAAGGTTTCAAAAGAAAAATTAGCTTTTGGGAAACAAAGTCATGTGCTATTAAAAGATTTTTATCCAGAATTAATAGAAGAAATGAAAGGATTTGCTGAAGGGTGTCATGCAACGTATGAAGAGGTAAGTTCTTTTATATTGAGTATAGGTGTATTTGAGCCAGAAGCACAATGTAGTATATTTGCATTTTATAACGGTTCAGAAGTTATTATGGGAAGAAACTATGATTTGATTTTAGATATGAAAAAATATACGGAGAGTTCTCTCGTTTGTCCTAACGATAAATATTCGTACATTGGACATTCTGATGTATTTTTAGGAAAAGTAGATGGGATGAATGAAAAAGGATTAGCAGTAGCTATTACCCTCGTACAAAGTGAAAATAATGAAGTGGGGTTGAATTTTTATGTGGCAGTTCGCAAAATATTAGAAAATGCAAGTACGACAGAAGAGGCAATACATATTTTAAGGGAATTCCCGTCCTCAATCTGTAATAACTACTTATTAGCAGATCAATCTGGGAATATAGCAGTAGTAGAAAAAGCGCCACATAACATGTTTGTACGGAGACCAGGAAAGAATGAAGAGTTTATCATTTGTACAAATCATTTTGTAAGTAAAGAAATGATTGCCTTACAACAAAATATCGATAATGATTGGAGTAAATCTCAAGATAGATATACCTATATGGAAAAACAGTTAAGAAAGAATTCACAGTTAAATCGAGAAAGTGTACAGGATATTTTATCGAATAGTAAAGAGCATGTATGTTTGAATCTGAAAAAATATAATTTTGGGACATTATATTCGGTCGTGTATGAGTTAAATAATTTGAGAATCCATCGTGCAGAAGGACAACCGAATCGTTGTAAATATAAAGAAGATAAAAGATTGGTAGAAGAAATTTATAAAAAGAGAAGGGGAATATAAAGTGAAGCTTTCTGAATTTCAGCAGTATGTATCAAATTTTAGTAAAGAAAAAGGGTTTGCTGATGCAACGATTGAGAGGCGTACAATGTACTTAATGGCGGAATTAGGAGAATTAACAGAGGCAATTATAAAGCATAGTGAAGGTAAGGATACCAAAAGAGAAATAGGCTTAGAAATGTTCGATGTAATTTGGAATGTGTGTGATTTAGCGAATAAATTAGAAATTGATTTAGAGGAAGCATTTCAGGAAAAGATGGAAATCAATCGAGATAGAGAGTGGTAAAGATAGAAAGTGTGGATGGTATGACGCTAACATGAGATAATAGAGAAAGGAATGCAATAGGTAGGATTGTGATGGAGGAAGAAAATGAATTTGAAATATAAATGCTTAATATTAGATCATGACGATACAGCAGTGAAAAGTACACCGGATATACATTATCCATCATTTGTAGAAGCTTTAAAAGATTTAAGACCTAATGAAACGCCATTATCATTAGAAGAGTTTGTTTCAAATTGTTTTCATCCTGGTTTTTTGAGTTTATGTAAAGATATTATTCGTTTTACACCAGAAGAGCAAGAGCACCAACAAAAAGTTTGGAAAAAATACACCGAATCGAAAATTCCAGACTTTTATGAAGGGTTTCCTGAATTGGTACGGGAGTTCAAGAGACAGGGCGGAATTGTAACGGTTGTTTCTCACTCTGAAAGTAGTCGCATTAAGAGGGATTATGAAAAGCATTGTGGATTTGTCCCAGATGCAGTGTTTGGATGGGAGTTAGAAGAAAATCAGAGAAAGCCACATCCGTATCCAGTGAAAAAGATTTTGTCTATGTTTCATCTACATGAAGATGAAGTCATCGTATTAGATGACTTGAAGCCAGCATTGGAAATGGCAAAGAGCTGCAACGTTACATTTGCAGCAGCTGGTTGGTCGCATCATATTCCGAAAATCAGAAAGCGAATGGAAGAGGAATCAGATTATTATTTTGAGAGTGTAGAGAAGTTTAAAGAATTTATCTTTAATGAGTAAAGAGGAGAAAGAACTTGGGAAACACCAAGTTCTTTTTTTATGCTACATCGCAGATATTAGAATAATTGTAGGTGTTCTATTGAACAAATAGCACATTTCAAGAGTGAATAAATTATGTAATTGTACGATTAGAAAAGTATGAAGATAAGAAGATCCCGTTAGTTTTTGTTAATTTTTGTATGCATAGCTTTATTAGGAGGAAGACAATATAACAGTATGGCTCCCTCAATATAATATTCTTTTTGGAGGTTGTTTAGTAAAATCAGCAGGTGCGAAAGATTTAGGAAATGTTGCGGATGCATACGTAGATGAATAGGCATATTCAGTCGGAAATGTGATGAATCGATATGAAAATATACAATTAGTTGTCCCAGGGCATGGAGATGTAGGAGATAAAAGTTTGCTTTCTTATACGTTAGAGTTATTACAAATAAAATAGAGAAATTGAAAGAGTGATAGAAAAGAACCCTTTTAAGGGTTCTTTTATTTTGATAATCTTTTGACTTGATGATCTTTTCCCCATTCACACAGTTCATTCATAATTTGAATTAAAGATTTTCCGTATTCGCTTATTGTGTATTCAACTCTTGGTGGAACTTCTTGATATACAGTACGATGGATAATCCCATCAGCTTCAAGTTGTCGCAATTGTTGCGTTAGAACTTTTTGTGTAATATCTGGGATCGCACGTTTCAGTTCGTGTGTCCGCTGCTTTCCGTTCATGAGAATGCATAAAATACTACTCTTCCATTTTCCTCCGATGACTTCAAGGGTAGTAGCGATAGGGAAGTTCTGATTCATCCTCATATTACACCTCCATAGGTACTTTGAGGTTCCTATAGCACCTGAAAGTACGTACTTTTCAATTATATGTAACTAATACATACTAATACTAAAGGATTTCATTTATTTATAAGGGGGAAGGGAATTTATGAAAACACTTGTAATTGTAGCACATCCAGATATTGAAAAATCAAGAATTAATAAAAGATGGATAGAAGAACTGGAGAAATATTCTAATGAGATAACAGTACATGAATTGTATAAAGCAGCTCCCAATTGGGAATTCGATGTTGATTATGAACAAAGACTATTATTAGAACACGATCGTTATATATTTCAATTTCCGTTCTATTGGTATAGTTCACCACCATTATTAAAAAAGTGGTTTGATGATGTGCTGACGTACGGTTTTGCATATGGTTCTACAGGGGATAAAGTACGTAATAAAGAATTTGGTTTGGCGATTTCTATAGGGGGATTAGAAACGCAGTATAAAGATGGGTTTACAATGAACGAACTAACAAAACCATTTCAGGCAACTTGTCTATACACAGGAATGAAGTTCATACCAACATTTACGTTGTATGGAGCAGAATACCAACTAAAGGATGAAGATATCGAAAGAAGTGCAGCTGAGTATATTAACTATATTATGAATAAAAGTAATCTTTATATATGATTTAAAAATATCCCGATCCTTTATAGGTATCGGGATATTTTTATTGGTTTGAAATAAAGTTTGAACAGAATGGATTCCAATATGAAAAATCGCCGGATAGAAAAAAGAGGGACTTTTTTCATAATTACTTCATATGAGTTATGACTTGTTCGGTTGAAATTTGTTATGTAAGAGATGTGTTAGTGGGTTTTGAAACTTTCTTACCATCTTTATAGTCAAGGCAAGAAACTTCAATTAATAAACCATTAAATACTGTGAAATAAAACCCATAACTACTACCTCTCATTGTATAAGGTTCCTTGTCTATTTCAATGCCTCCAGCTACTAAGCGATTATATGCTTGATCAACTTCACTTGAAGTTTCCACTAAAAATCCAATATGAAAAGCTTCAGGATATCTAACAGCCTTTTGCCCTTTGAATGCTTTCGGGTCACTTAACACGAGAATAAATCCATTCTCATCACTCATTACTACAAGAGCCTTTCCTTTTTGTTCTAAAAATTGAAAATCAAAAAATGTCTCAAAGAAATGTCTAGCTTCTGATAAATCATCAACACATAGATTTAAATGGTTTAACCTCATTCAATCATCTCCTTTTAAACAGGAAATCCCTATATTAGTAACATTTGAAAGGGAATAGACAAGTATTTGAATGTTACGGTCATGGCTTTCTGTTTAGTTATAGTTAGGGCAACTAGACTATATATATGCTATGTAACATCATAATTATTCTATTCGTACCTTTTGATCTTTACTAGAAATAGAACAACAAACTAGTGAATCTATTCTTGCTAACCCTATACAATTTTATATTAATAAAATTGTACAAGTTTTAGCGGTTAGAATGAGGGATTTTAAAACAATGAGAAGTGAACAAGAAATGATGAATATGTTAATTGATTTACTAAATTCTGTATTTCATTTAAAATGATAAAGAAAATTCTAATAATATAAATTATTTGGCAGGAAGTATGATTCGTAAATTTCAGTCTTTGAGTATAAAGGAAGAGATAAAAATTGAAACAGCCATTGTTACAAGTAGAAACCGAAAGGCTTATGATCCGTCCTGTTCTAAAAGAAGATTATATAAGTTGGTATGAAGGTTTCCACAATCGTTTACCATCTCAATATAAGTATGATGATGGTTATCGAGATATGTCGTCTTCAACAAAAGAATGGTTTACCGAATGGATACGTGGCTTTGATGAATCAGCAAAACGAGATGAAATGTATGTGTTAGGAGTGTTTCGTAAAGAAGATGGTGCGAATGTTGGTAAAGTTGAGCTTATTACAATTTTACGAATGGATTATCAATGGGCGATGATAGGGTATTCAATCCATAATCAGTACGGGAAAATGGGCTATGGCTTAGAAAGTGTACGGGCCGCTATGGACTTATTCTTTGATCATCTTAAATTCCATCGCATTGAACTGCATATAAATGTTGATAACGAGCCATCGATTCGTCTGGCGGAAAGAGCAGGATTCGTTTTTGAATGTACAAGAAAAGCGTTTTCTCTTGAGAACGGAAAATGGACTGATTATTTAATTTATTATAAAAATCGTCCTGAAGAGGTTTGATCCATCTTTAGGAGAGTTAGATTGGTAGTTTCAATTTTTGTATAGAAGGGTGAACACAATGTACAATCTTACAACTATTCAAAACATATTTGGCCCCTCGAAAAAAGTATTAAATGGTTTGCCAAATGCAGTAACAATTGAAGAAATGGATGAAGATTCTTTTTATGATGCTCAAAATTATAAAGAGCAGATAAAAAAGTTTGAAGAGCTTTGTTCAAATTGGAATGTAAAAAGAGCAAGCATTTTACTAGATAAAAGTTTCAACAGTTATACTCTGAGTGCAAAAGTGTTACGTGAATTTGGCTTTGAGCTTTATGCAGCGAAAATAGAGGTGTTTCGTAAGCTTTCGGATAGCGTAACTCTAGAAAAACAGTATGATTTTTGCTCTATAGACGTAGGGACGTTGTCTGAAGAGGAATTTAAGTCGCTTTGGGAACGATGTATGTCAGATTCGGACAACAAATCATCAAGTCTTAACATTAATGAACATTTTCATGCTATACAAGCAGAATTAGGTAAGGGGTGGGAAAAATCATGTATTGCTTTTTATGATAAAGAGCAACCGATTGGAATATCCATTCCTCATATTGAACCTGGTACGAAGAATGAAGGTCGATTATTTTATTTTGGACTATTGCCGGAGGAACGTGGAAAAGGACTTAGTGCTCATATCCATCTTCAATCTTTATACATGTTAGAACAGATGGGGGCTACTTATTATATTGGAAGTACTCATATGACAAATGAAAAAATGCAAAAGGTTTTTTGGAAAAACGGATGCTCTATAAGGACAGAAACGGAAATGTATTGCAAAATATTTAAATAAATTCAGGAGATGAGAAAATGAAGGAAATAAAAGTTTTCCATTATGATGCATTTAGTACAAAGCCGAATATGGGAAATCCAGCTGGGCTTGTAATAGATGCAGAAGGATTAACTAATGATGAAATGCAGCTTATTGCAAAAAAAGTAGGATTTAACGAAACGTCTTTTGTGCTTCCTTCGAATGTAGCGGATATAAGGATCCGTTATTTTACACCAGGGCATGAAATGAATCTTTGCGGACATGCGACAGTGGGAACTATATTTGCACTTCACGAAAGAGGGCTACTGAAGGGGAAACGAAATCTCACAATCGAAACGAAAGCGAGTGTTTTACCAGTACATATAGATATAGATGAAAATGGAGAATCATTTATTAAAATGAGACAAACGGCGCCACAGTTTCAAAAGTTTGATGGTTCCATTGAAGAGTTAGCGCACAGCATTGGACTTCATGGGAATGATTTAGATGAAACGCTACCAATTGTGTATGGGAGTACTGGAATTTGGACTTTATTAGTTCCAATTAAAACGTTGGATGCTTTTCAAAGAATGAAACCAAATAATGAAGAGTTTCCATCTATTCTAAAAGAAGTACCGAAGGCATCGATTCATCCTCTTTGTTTAGAGACGTATGATGAAGCAGCACATATGCATGGCCGTCATTTTTCATCACCTTATTCTGGAACGATAGAAGACCCAGTGACGGGAACTGCTTCTGGGGTAATGGGAGCTTACTATGCTAAGTTTTTGAAAAAAGATTTTAATAGTGAAATGAAATTCATTGTGGAACAAGGGCAAGAAATGAATAAAGATGGTCGGGTCGCTGTTTATGTAACAAAGAAGCAGGAAGATGAGTCCCTACAAATTGAGATTTCTGGAACTGCAGTGTATGTAAAAGAATTTCAAATTTCGATTTGAAAAAAGTCCGGTCATATACCGAACTTTTTTCATCTGTTTAAAACTTCAATAAAAGAGGCATTTCCATTTTGTCTCATTACAGAATGAAAATTGTTATTTTCTAACGTTTCGGCAACCTGTTTTAACTGTCTCACATCATCATGATGAATTAGTAAACTATCTGCTCCGCTTTCTTCAATGTGGAGATGCTCAACCTTACCGATAGCCTCATTTACAGCTTGTAAAAAATCGGGTTTCATATATATCCTCCTAATATGTACAGGTATTTTTTTATAGCATGCCCGTATTTATCAAAATTAAAAGTTGGCGGGAATACAAGAAGGGCTCATTGTTTCATACTTCTAATTCGAAGCAGGTTTTCATTACGTGAAAATAAAATATGTATGAGGGAAAGAAGTGTGAAAAGGAGAATTGAAATGAATATATCAGGGTTTAAAAATTCGATTGAAATGTTATTTGGAGAGCATCTTCATAAATATGGTGATGATGAATATGGCTTCACCATATTAGCAAAGAGGAATTTTGTAAAATAGGTTATACAACGAACCTAACGCTGGAAACAATCGAAGAAGCACGAGTAAATCAAGTCGATATGATCATTACACATCATGCACCGTGGAGCTTTTTATTCGGTATGGAAGAATCTTGTGTTGAGAAATTAAAAGAATATGAAATCAATCATTTTTGGATACACTTACCTTTAGATTTTGTGAACTTTGGAACTTGCACTTCATTATTTAACGAAATTGGGATTGATAAAATACTCGAATATTCTTCGTATGAGGAAGAAGAGTTACCTGGGATTGGAGAATATGAATCTCCTATTTTGTTTTATGATTTAGTGGAAAGAGTAGAAGAGAGATTAGAGGAAAAGGTAAAAGCATGGAAGAATCATAATCGTCCGGTGAAACGAGTAGCAATCTTAACAGGAGCAGGGAACAACACAAATATTATAAAAAGAGCATTGGAAAAAGGTTGCGATACATATATAACGGGAGAGAAAACGTTATATACAGTTCAATATGCGAAATTTAAGGGAATCAATTTTATTGTTGGTAGTCATACGTTTACGGAAGTTTTTGGAGTGGAAAGTTTAGCTTATAAATTAAAAGAGCTGAATCGGGCATTAGAAATTACTAGATTATATGAAGAGCATTTGGAGTGAGGGAGAGAATGCCAACGATATACGCGAACTATGGGGAATCAAGGGTGAAGTTAACATGGCTAAAAGCAAATACATTACCAGATTATGAAGGGATTACGAGTGTCCATGGTTTTTGTTTTTATAAAAACAAAGTGGTATTAATAGATCATTATAATCGCAGTTGGGATTTTCCAGGAGGTCATATTGAAAAGGATGAAACACTAGAAGAATGTTTTCAGAGAGAGGCATGGGAAGAAGGGTATGTGAAAGGAGAATGTACCTTGCTTGGATATATTATTGTAGACCATAGCGAAAATCCAAAATGGAATGAAAAGAGTCCATACCAAAAAGTAGGATATCAACCATTTTATCGGATGGATATTTCAGAAGTGCATGATTTTAACGGAGAGTATGAATCAAACAGAAGGATGTTTGTGAAACCGAACGAGGTTACATTGTATTATCCAAAGTGGAATGAGATTTATGATGAAATAGTAGCTGCTGCATTATTGGTTTCAGAAAGATAGAGATTCCTTCTTTTATAATATAAGGATTTTTAAAGGTTTTTTCTTATATTTGTCAAATAATTATAAAGTCGTTTCATTTAATAGTAGTGATATTCAAGTACGGATGCAGAATAGGAATGAGAAAAATGAATATTTCGGAAATTATTGAACAATTGGTTGTTAATGAAGTTATTACTGATTATCCGAAAGGGTACAAGAAATTAACTGGCGGTACCACAAGTAGACTGTATCTTATAGAAGGAAAAGAGCAGTGTGTTATAAAATTGAATGAACCAAAAGTCATCGAAGAAGAAGCATATTTTCTCAATTTTTATGAAAACGAAAGTATATTTCCTAAGCTTTTGTACGTGGATCCACTAAATAGATATATGGTCTACTCATTTATTCCTGGTTCCACAAGTTATGATGTCGGGAATAAAAGGGATGCTCTTTGTACACTTGTACAGGGAGTGATTAATAAATATAAAGTGGCTATGAAAATGGATCAGTGGGGATGGAAAGAAGGACCGGTAGACTCTTGGCAGGATTTTCTTTTAAATAGAGTGATGGAGGCTAATGAGAATGTAAAATCTTACATTACACAAGAAGAGTTTCATAGTGTTCTTAAATTAGTACACAGTCCAAATAGAACGGCACATAGCAATCAACCATATGTATTACATGGGGATTGTGGATTCCATAATTTTATATTTAAGGAGCATAAATTATATGGTGTGATTGATCCTTTGCCAGTTTTGGGAGATCCAATATATGATTTAATTTATGCATTTTGTTCGACGCCAAAAGATTTAACGAGGGAAACGATAGACGAGATAGTAGAAAAGAGTATATTTCATAATAGAGAGAGAAAATTTTTATATGAAGAAGTCGTAATCGTTTTATATTGCAGGTTAGACGCTTGTATGAGACATCATCCAGAAGATTTAGAAGCCTATTTAAAAGCTTGGCGTTATTGGATGAATCTGATTCATGAACAGTGAAAGTTTAATAGAAAATAAAATGGGGATAGGAGAAATGTTATGAAAAACTTTATTTGTACAACATGTGGCGTACAATATGCAGCAAGTATAGAAGAACCAATGAATTGTATGATTTGCAATGAGGAGAGACAGTATATTAATCCGAAAGGTCAATCTTGGACAACACTGGAGGATTTACAAGAGAGTAATACATATAAAAATGAAATCATTGAAGAAGAAACAGGGCTTTATAGTATTACAACAAAACCAGAATTTGCGATTGGCCAAACAACTTATTTGGTAAAAACAGATTCATATAATTTATTATGGGACTGTATTACTTATTTTGATGAAAATACAATTGAAAAGGTAAAAGAATTAGGAGGGTTAGATGCGATTGCGTTATCCCATCCACACTATTATTCTACTCAAGTTGAATGGGCAGAACGGTTCGATGTACCAATCTATATACATGAAGATGATAAACAGTGGGTTATGCGTCCGAGTAAACATATTGTTTTTTGGTCAGGAGAATCATTGCAATTAGCTGATGGACTCACTATACATCGTCTAGGCGGACATTTTAAAGGTGGTTCTGTTTTACACTGGTCACAGGGTAGTGAAGGGAAAGGGATTTTATTAACAGGGGATATTATTCAAGTTGTAGCGGATCAGCAGTGGGTGAGCTTTATGTACAGCTATCCAAATCTAATTCCGTTACCAACTAATAAGGTTGAAAAGATGGCTAAAAGAGTAAAGTCACTGCCTTTTAATCGTTTATACAACGCTTTTCATCGAGTAGTAAAAGATGATGCAAATGAGGCGGTTCAGCGTTCGGCACAACGCTATATTGCTGCATTAGAAGGGGAATTATTCCATACATAAAAAGGAGAAACAAAAATGAATATATTAGTATGCTTTGGTGATAGTATCACAGCTGATGAAACATTTTGGAATGGAACACCGAGATTAACACCACGTTTACAAGAGCAGTTTCCGAATTGGAAAGTAGAAAATGCAGGTGTTCCTGGTGATAATACGTTCGATGCTTTGAGAAGAATAGAAGAAGATGTGTTATCTTATGAGCCGACATTTGTAACAGCCTTTTTTGGTGCGAATGATGCAGCGTTTCATAAACAAGTATCACTACAAGAATATAAAGAAAATTTAATCGAGATTGTGAAAAAAATCTCACCAGAAAAGGTGCTGTTAATTAGCCCGGCACCAGTGGATGAGGAAAGACAGCATGCAAGAACAAATGAAGTATTATCACAGTATGCAAAAGTGGTGGAAGAAGTGGCAAAACAAACAGGAAGTTATTTTCTTGATCTACATTCTCATATGATTCAAGAATTGGATTATATGAGGTTTGTAGAAAATGAAGATCGTGATGGGCTGCATTTTGGAGAGACTGGCTATGAATACTTATCAGCGTTAATCGGGGAGAAGTTAAAAGGAATTTTAGAATAAACGGTGGAAAAGAAAAAGCAAAGCTACTGGTAGCTTTGCTTTTATTTGTTTCCTTTTTGGTCTACGTACTAATTCACCACCGCAGTTTGGACAAACATGATGCGTTTTTTCTGTGCATGGTGCACAAAATGTACATTCATACGTACAAATATAAGCCTCCGAATCTGTTTGAAGTGAAGTGTTGCAAGTTTGACAGTTTGTTTTCATTTCTAATGCCATATGATTTCCTCCTACTTGTATGAATGTTTGTAATTTAATGATAATATAAACGGGAGAATATGTCTTTTTCATATGAAAGTATATTTGGAAGTTAAATTAGCATTTGCAATGAAATGTGCTATTTTATTTTGAAATTGATTGTTTAGTGACTTTTAAAGATTCATTAAAGGGGATTTAAAGCAAATCTATAAGTTTGTTAGTTGCTAAAACGGTAGCAAACATTTCATGAAGACTTACTAATGCAAGCTTATGGATATTTTCTGCATGATGATAATTTCCATCATATGAGATTCTACCAAATGTAGCTGTCGCATCTGAAACGACATAAGTTGAAAAACCTAAATTACCAGCCATACGTGCTGAAGTGGATACGCAATAGTCCGTTGTTAAACCGATAATGACGGCAGTTTCATAATTGTGTTCTCGTAAATATGCTTCTAAATTGGTTCTGATAAAAGCGCTATTCACATTTTTTTGAAATACTGGTTCATTTGGAAGTGGAGTAGCAAAGTCTTTAAATTCACTTCCGCTGCTTTCTTTTCTTAATGGGTGATTTTCTTTATTTGAGATGTGCTGCACATGAATTACAGGACGATTTGTTTTTCTCCATGTTTGTAATATAAGCTCCATGTTTGTTTCAGCATGTATATTATTGCGTTGTCCCCAGTAAGAATCATCGAATCCTTTTTGAATATCAACTAGAATAAGTGCAGCATTTTTAGGTAATCGATTCATTTGGTATTCTCCTTTTCAAAAATGATTTATTTTCCATATGGTAATGATATCAATTATTGTAAAAGTAGAGAATTTCCAGTATTTTTGAAGGGTATAACAAAAAGTTTGAACAAGGGGATAAAGAGGATGGAGATTGAGTGGTTACGATGTTTTTTACTTTGCTCAGAGTATAAAAGTTTTTCAAAAGTAGCAGAGCATTTTCATATGACACAACCTGCAGTAAGTAAGCAGATAAAGAAATTAGAAGCTGAATTAGAAGTGGAATTATTAAGTAGATCTCCACAAGGTATAGAATTAACAGAGGCTGGTATGTATTTTCAAAAAAGAATAATTCCATTCGTTAAAGAATGGGATGGCATTAAACAAGAAATGAAAGACATGGGAGAATCCGTACGTGTAATATTAGGTTTACTACCTAGTCTTGCAGCATTCTATCTTCCAGAAAAACTTGTTGGAAGCCAAAGTGAGAATATGAATTTAGAAACGAAAGTATATGATATGTCTAAAGAGATTATGGAAGATATTTTATCAGGGAAATTAGATGTAGGTTTAGTAGATGAAAAATGGGTACCAAAAAAGCTTTGGAATAGGCAGTTATTTGTGGAACCATATGATGTAGTTTTTCAAAAGACGCATCCGTTTAGCAAAAGAGAAAATGTAACCATAAAGGAGCTGTTATCGGAGAATTTAGTTATGTATCCAATCGGTTGCGATATTCGAAGAGCGATTATGGAAGGGTTTGGAAGATTGGAAGTAAAACCTAATATTAGTTCTGAGGTATCGTTTCGAGACTTTATTCTTGGGATGGTTGCTGCAGGGGCAGGAATTACAATTGTTCCACGGGCGATTTCAGAACGTATTGAACATTTGCCACTGCGTACGATACCTATCCGGGATTTTCAAAAACAAAGAGCAATATATTTGATTGCACGAAATGAAAGGATTGGTAAAGCTCTCTTTAAGATGTTTACAGGAACTGCTTTGTAATTGTTGGAAGGTACTTTTATTATAAACTATTTCTTTTATATACATATCTATACAAAATTGAACAAGTAATACAGCAACAGGGGGTACATGTTTTGTTAGAGAATAATAATTTTTTGGATTCAAAAAGTGGTGTGAGTTTTAACAGTTTACGCGCTGACTGTGAGAATTGCTTCGGCTTGTGCTGTGTTGCGCTTCCTTTTGCAGCTTCAGCCGATTTTGCTGTTAATAAAGATAGTGGTAAGCCGTGCTCTAATCTACAATCAGATTTTCGTTGCAGTATTCATAAAAACCTTAGGCAGAAAGGTTTTAAAGGATGTACTGTATTTGAGTGCTTTGGTGCGGGGCAAAAAGTTTCTCAAGTTACCTTTGAGGGAGTTGATTGGCGCAAAGGTCCAGAACAGGCAAAGAAAATGTATGATGTTTTTCCAATTATGCACCAACTTCATGAGATGCTTTGGTATTTGAATGAAGCTTTAACGTTAAAGGTGACAAGTCCGATTTATGGGGAGCTTCGTGACGCGATTGAGGAGACAGAACGACTTTCAAGGCTTAGTTCAGATTTACTAATGAAAATAAATGTTCCATTACACCGAGTAGATGTAAATACTCTTCTTTTAAGGACGAGTGAACTAGTATGGATGGAGTCACGTCACCGGTATAAAGGGACGAAAAAAAATAAGAGAACTGACCACCGAGGAGCAAATCTCATGGGGGTAAAGCTTAGAAGGGCAGATCTTAGGGGAGCGAATTTAAGAGGAGCATACCTCATTGCTGCTGATCTTCGAGGTGCTGATTTAAGAATGGCTGACTTTATCGGTGCTGATTTACGAGATGCTGACTTAAGTGGAGCAAATCTAACAGACACTATTTTTCTAACTCAAGTCCAGATTAATGCAGCGAAAGGGGACGCAAACACGAAATTACCAAGTTTACTTTCTCGTCCAGCGCACTGGTCTGCTTGAGAAAAAGGTAAATGAAACATTAGGTTTAATTCAATATAAATGTATGTAATAGCTTTATAATCAAAAACACAGGCCGTATTTTTTTTATAGCCTGTGTTTTTGATATTGTTAGTTTTTCTTCTCAAATGTGGCAATGATTACACTAAATATAATAAGAGCACCACCAATAAAAAAGTTACGATTTAACGTTTCATTTAAAAGTAACCAGCCTAATAATGAACCAACAATAGGCTGAAAAAAGAAAAACAATGAACCGATGCTGGCATCCATTAACTCAAGTCCTTTATTCCAAAGAAAAAAGGCTCCAGCGGTCGAGATGATTCCTAAATATAAAATACCTAAAATGATAGTGGTATTTAAGTCCCCAATTGGATTAGATTGTAATTCCCAAATCATGCAGGGTGTAATGAAAAATAGTGAAAAGAAGATTGCGTAGGTTGTAATGACTAAAGATGAAAATTGTTGAGAAGCAATCTTTACATAAATAGATAGTAGAGCCCATGTAATCGCAGCCCCCACTAAAATGATTGTGCCGATAAAATAAGAGCCAACTTCTATATCCCACCCAATAACAATTGTGACGCCTAGTGTAGCTAAGACGGTAGAGAGTATTCTGCGAGTCGTTAAGTTTTCTTTCAAAATCAATGTAGCAAACACGACCATAAATGCTGGAGTGGCCGATGTAACTAAAGAGCCTGTGTGCGCATCTGATAATTTTGTTCCAACAAATTGGCACGTAATTGAAACAAAGTAGCCGATGAAGCCAATCCAAGCAAAGAGTAGCCAATCTTTTTTGTTTATTTGTATCGTTGTTTTTTGTTTTCGTTTTGTCGTTTTTAAAATCATGTACAAAACTACAAAGGCAATAATAAAGCGAAGCCAGACAAGTGGGAGAGGCGGAATAAAGTCTAGTACATATTTACTAACAACATACATACCACCCCAAATACTTGCTGCAAGTGATAAACATATAGCGCCTAAAATTGTTTGTTTCATTGTGAAATACCTCCGTCTATTTATAGGATTGTAAAATAGGGAATCCTAAGACGAGGCATGTTTTTTTATAAAAAATACGTATGCCCGTCTTAGATTATAGACGGATTACAGGTTGATCGTTTTCAAATAGGTTGTTGTAGTACATAAGAATTTCTCCTCTCAATATTTTGTATTTGTTTATCATAAATAAGTTTTATAATAAAAGTATAACTTAATTTTCAGATTATTGGAGGGGTAAAATGAAATATGTTGTGATTCAGTCTCACATTAGTAATTATCCAGAACCAATTAGTTTAGAAAAAGGAGATCAAGTGCGAGTTGGTAATATATATTCAGGGCCAGAAAACTGGAACAATTGGGTATATTGCCGTGCTGAGCATAGTGGTCTGGTGGGATGGGTTCCAGAGCAAATAATAACATATGAAAACAATGATTCTGGTATTGTGCTTGAAACATATAAGGCGAAAGAATTAAATGTAGAAAAAGGAGATATTCTCATTGGTTTAAAGGAATTAAATGGTTGGCTATGGTGCAAGAAAATAGAATGTGAAGAAGTTGGTTGGATTCCGAAAATAAATGTACGGTTAAAGAAAAAGTTGTATTTTGAAAATTAATATGATGAAATATGGATAAAAATATAACTCAATTCTTTTCGCCCTTGTGTTATAAATTATAAATTCAAACTCATGAAACTCTAAATAAGAGAAATAATAGTAAAATAACCCTTGTATTTCACTGGATAAAATATGGCATAATCATTTTGTCGCAAAATATATAGAAAAATAAGGGTATGTAAAAGGAGAAAATGAATGAGTTTTGCTATTGAAGTTTTAATTCAAGCAGCAATTGATGTCATGTTTGAATATGTAAAAGATGATGAAAAAACGAAGGAATGGAATACATTTTTAATCGAAAATCGTTATCCGTTAGAGCGAGTGAAAGAAAATCCACGTGTAGGAGATACATTTATTTCCGTTCAAAAAATGGGTAAGAAAATATTTGAGTCGGAAGTGGAATTTTTAGAATATGAAGCACCGTATATCATTACTCTTGGCGGTGAGATGAAACAAGGATATTCTACTACAACATACATATTGTAAGAAGAGGAAGGCACACTTCTTACATTAATTGCTGAGTATACACCTAGCAATCTATTCTATCGTATTTTATATAAATTAACAGGTTGGATGTATGGATCAGCTTGAACGTTTAGCAGAGTGTGTAGAAGCTACTCATAATAAAGAAAAAGAAATATAGGAAGAAGGAGATCTGCAACATATAGCGGATCTTTTTTGCATATATTGTGAATAATAAACCGTCACGTTTGACTGTATAGTTTATGTATTGTATGATGTTCTTAACATAAATGGGGAGGGAAAAATCGTTGGGAAGGTGTATCGAATCGGACAGTTGGCTCACCTGGCTCACGTATCGAAACGAACGATTGATTATTATACGAATCTAGGTATCTTAAAAGCGGAGCGATCTCAATCTAATTATCGCTATTACGACGAAACAGCATTTGAAACATTACAATTTATTGAGAAATGCAAGGAAATGCATATGCCGCTTTGTGAGATTAAAGAGAGGATCGAGGAGAGGAAGAAGCTGCTCGGTATCAATGAACACGTTTCGAAACAAGTGAATGAAGTGACAAACCATATCCATCGATTAGAAACAGAGCTAACACAGTTGAAACCTCTGTTAGATGGGTTAACAGATTCACAACGTGAAAAAATATCGAAATCTTTATCGGGTCAAACGACAGCTTTAATACAAACACTGATACTATTTTTATAGTTGAAGTTGGATCCAACTCTTTTAATTTCTGTATAGGGCTATGTTTTCTAAAGAAACAGAGAATAAGAAAACATTATAAGTATACAGGAGGTGAACACCTTAGTTTTTTTACTAAGGGGATTCATTGGAAATATTTAATTTAGTCATGGTTGCGATTTTAATCGCATTTACTGGATTTTTCGTAGCAGCAGAGTTTGCGATTGTTAAGGTACGTTCAAGTCGTATAGATCAGCTTGTTGCGGAAGGAAAACGCGGTGCGTTAGCAGCAAAAAAGGTAACAACAAATTTAGATGAATATTTATCTGCTTGTCAGTTAGGAATTACAGTAACGGCAATGGGACTTGGTTGGTTAGGTGAACCGACAATAGAAAAGCTATTGCATCCATTATTTGAGAAATGGAACTTAAACCCTTCTATTTCACAAGTATTGACTTTTGGCCTTGCATTTATGACAATGACGTATTTGCACGTTGTAGTAGGGGAATTAGCTCCGAAAACAATGGCAATTCAAAAGGCTGAAAGAGTAACTTTATTATTTGCTGGACCTTTAATGATGTTCTACAAAGTGATGTATCCGTTTATTTGGGTACTAAATAGTTCAGCGCGTGTCGTAACTGGCTTATTCGGTTTGAAACCAGCTTCTGAACATGAAGTAGCACATACGGAAGAAGAGTTACGTCTTATTCTTTCAGAGAGCTATGAAAGTGGAGAAATTAATCAAGCAGAATATAAGTATGTAAATAATATCTTTGAATTTGATAATCGCATTGCGAAAGAGATTATGGTACCACGGACAGAAATCGTCGGTTTCTATCTCGAAGATTCAGTAGAAGAACACATGAAAATTATCCAAAGCGAACGATACACACGTTATCCAATCTTTGGAGAAGATAAAGATGATATTATCGGTATGGTCAACGTAAAAGACTTCTTTATTCGATATATGAAAGGCGATACAGAAGATTTATCATCTATTCGTACGTATATGCGTCCGATTATTGAAGTGATGGAAACAACTCCAATTCATGATTTACTTCTGCAAATGCAGAAAAAGCGAATTCCAATGGCTGTATTATATGATGAGTACGGAGGTACAGCCGGAATTGTAACGCTTGAAGATATATTGGAAGAAATCGTCGGCGAAATTCGTGATGAATATGATGAAGATGAACATCCACCAATTCAACACGTAAATGAACATCATAAAATTGTTGATGGAAAAGTGTTAATTTCAGAAGTGAAAGATTTATTTGGTCTACACATCGAGGAAGAAGATGTGGATACAATTGGTGGATGGATTATGATGCAGAATCATGAAATTGAAGAAGGACAATGTGTCGAAGCAGAGGGATATGAGTTTAAAGTTCTTGAAAAAGATGCATATCAAATTAAGCGCGTTGAAATTCGAAAAATTGATCATCAACAAGAGAAAGCAGCAACTGTGTAGGTTGCTGCTTTCTTTTTCACCTATCGCAAAACTTGAAACAAGGAGCGGGTATTTTGATTGAAGTTGCGTTACGAGTATACAAACTACAATTATATATGATCTTTAGTGGTTTACTACTTCTATGGACGATAACGCCTTTTTCAAAGCAAGTTACTGGATTCGGGATCGGATTAGCTGTAAGTGCATACTGTCTTTGGTTGTTAGCCAGACGAGTTGAAAAGATTGGGAAAAGTATTGTATTAAAACAACGTGCGCCTGGATTAGGAATTTTAAATCGTTTTGCAGCTGCGATACTAGGTGCGATCATTATGTATGAAATTGAACATGAAATGGAAATGTGGGCATTTGGTACGGGCATTTTAGGTGGTCACTTTTTAATGATTGCGAATTTAGCGTATGTGAATATGCAGTTAGTAAGAGAAGAAGAGGAAAAAAGAAAAAGGGTTACACGGGATTCAAAATAAGAAGATAAAAGGGAACCGAAAACGGTTCTTTTTTTATTTTCTTATTTTTTCATGGAAAAATAAAAAAGTTTAGAAAATCCATCGCTTTCTAAAGGTTATATATGTTATTATGACAAAAGACTTTTTGAAAGAGGTGGATGCAAATGTTACAAGCGCTACTTATTTTTGTACTTCAAATTATTTATGTTCCAGTTTTAACGATCAGGACGATTTTGCTTGTAAAGAATCAAACAAGATCCGCTGCTGGTGTGGGATTACTAGAAGGGGCAATCTATATTGTAAGTTTAGGAATTGTGTTTCAAGATTTATCAAATTGGATGAATATTATAGCCTATGTGATCGGTTTTAGTGCCGGACTTTTATTAGGCGGTTATATAGAAAATAAATTGGCAATTGGGTATATTACATACCAAGTTAGTTTACTAGATCGTTGCAATGAGTTAGTTGATGAATTAAGACATTCAGGATTTGGTGTAACTGTATTTGAAGGGGAAGGGATAAATTCCGTACGCTACCGTTTAGATATTGTTGCGAAACGTTCCCGCGAGAAAGAGCTTTTGGACATTATTAATCGAATTGCACCGAAAGCGTTTATGTCTTCCTATGAGATTCGCTCTTTCAAAGGCGGCTACTTAACAAAAGCGATGAAAAAACGAGCATTGATGAAGAAGAAAGATCATGCTTCATAAAAAAATTAGCTAATTTCTTTTGATTTAATAGTGTTACACATTGTATAAAAAGAAAAGGATAGATGCAGGCAGAAGCAATCTGAGTGATCTATTCTTTTTTTTTGCCACAAAAGAGCTCATTTGCTACTACAACATAAATGGTTTGTAGTATGGAAGGGTGACTTGTTGATATAATAGCTGAAAAAGAAAGTTTTAAATAAATTTGATATTTGTTTCGCATCGTCATCTTTTATTTTTAAATACTCAAGAGATATTTTGTTCTAGACATCATTTTTTCGTTACAGTGCGTATAAGAAGATAAGGAATTGCGGGAACAGCTGAAAATCGCATATGCGAAGATGTATGAAAGAATATGATCAGTTAATTGGAGAAGGGATTTGAATTACCAAAAGAGAATATGTTGAAAATCTATAAACTATTTTATTACAATATAATTATATTTATTGAAGACGAGGAGGAAAAAGCGTGTATAAATTACCGTTAGGCTTACAAATACCAGATCGAATACCAGATCGAATTGATTATCCAAGGGGGGATGATTACCACACTATACAACAAAAACGGGCGAGAGCGAACATTGTGGAAGGATACAAGATGAGAGAGATTGAAGGTGAAAAGTTTCAGTATTTTACCGAAATCAATATTGATGCTGATAGAATTTGGCACTTGTTTGTAGCATTAGTTAATACAATGATTAAAGAAGGGATAGCTTATGGAATTGTAGGAATGAAAGGGGAAGAGCCCGTTCCTAGTCGCTTTACTGAATCTGACCGAATCATGAATCTTTTCAAAGAATATAAATTTGAACTTACAAATGATGGATTTCTCCAATTTGGAATCGCGACTGAAGATGGTACATCCTATAATGAAATTTTTGTGACAAGCTTTAAAACCTTTCAAGTGTGGAGTGAAAACAAAAGTGACGTTCTAACTGCGTTGAATCAACTGCATTTAAAGGAGTATAAGGACCTGGAATTCATTCATGATTTTCCAATAAGGTCAAAAGCACTTTCTCCACAACAATACCCTGGGATTCGACATTACACAGAGGTTTTGGAAGAATTGGAAAAAGCATTTTCTCTCTTATTATAATGAATATGTTCTGAAATAGGAAATCATAAGAAGGCGAATAAAGAGGTTTATAAAAGAAAAAAGTACATCACTTTAGATAAATGATGTACCAATGGATATATAATGTATAACCTTATATAGTTTTTCTGTATTCTGTAAGAGTAGACTTCTCTTTTTTATGTAGAAAAGTAGAATTTATTTTTGTAAAAAATCTATATTCTCTCTTAAATCGTTAATAATTATCAGATAATACTAGATATTTTAGTCTATTAATTATTATAATAGAGTATGAGATGGTTATATTTGAGGCAGGAGAGATAGGTTCCTAGGTAGGGGTCTAGGCGACGCTTTGCTTTTTGCGACCTTTAAGCAGATGCACCTACTCTTTTTTGCTAATATAGGGGATGGAGAGATTATCATGAGCAACATGCAGCAAAAAACAGACGTTATCTTAATTGGTGCCGGAATCATGAGCGCGACTTTGGGATCATTACTGAAAGAGTTAGTACCTGAATGGGAAATCAAAGTGTTCGAGAAACTCGCAAACGCAGGAGAAGAAAGTTCTAACGAATGGAATAATGCGGGAACGGGCCACGCTGCACTTTGTGAACTGAACTATACATCCGAAAAATCTGATGGATCTATAGATATTCGCAAAGCTATCAAAATTAATGAACAGTTTCAGCTTTCAAGACAATTTTGGTCTTATCTTGTAAATAGTAATCTGATTCGTAATCCGCAAGACTTTATCATGCCAATACCTCATATGAGTATGGTGCAAGGGGAAGAAAATGTAACGTTTTTGAAAAAACGTTTTGAAGCGCTTTCAAACAGTCCGCTGTTTCAAGGAATGGAATTTTCTGATGACCATGAAAAGCTGGAGGAGTGGATGCCACTTATTATGGAAGGGCGTACATCGAATGAGCCAATAGCGGCAACGAAAATCGATTCTGGAACGGATGTCAACTTTGGTGCTTTAACACGTATGTTGTTTGACCACTTGCAGAGTAAAAATGTCGAAATAAACTACAAACATAGTGTCGAGAATATTAAACGTGCTAGCGACGGATCATGGGAAGTGAAAGTGCATGATATGAATAGTAGTAAAATCGAATACCATACTGCAAAATTCGTCTTTATCGGCGGTGGGGGCGGAAGTCTGCCTTTACTACAAAAAACCGGTATTCCTGAGTCAAAACATATTGGAGGGTTCCCGGTAAGCGGATTATTTATGGTATGTAACAATCCGGAAGTTGCAGCGCAGCACCATGCAAAAGTATACGGTAAGGCTAAGGTTGGTGCTCCACCAATGTCTGTTCCGCATCTTGATACAAGATATATTGACAACAAAAAAACATTGCTGTTTGGACCGTTTGCCGGCTTCTCACCAAAGTTCTTAAAAACTGGTTCGAATTTTGATTTGATAGGTTCCGTAAAACCGAATAATGTCCTCACTATGATGGCGGCAGGCGTAAAAGAGATGTCATTGACAAAATACTTGATCCAGCAAGTTATGTTATCGAATGAAAAGCGCATGGAAGAATTACGCGAGTTTATTCCGAACGCCAAAAGCGAGGATTGGGATATAGTGGTAGCGGGACAACGTGTGCAAGTTATCAAAGATACTGATGCCGGTGGTAAAGGAACACTTCAATTTGGTACGGAAGTTGTTAGTGCCGCTGATGGCTCGATAGCTGCATTGCTCGGCGCTTCTCCGGGTGCTTCTACTGCTGTTCACGTTATGCTTGAGGTATTAGAAAAATGCTTCCCACAACATATGAAAGAGTGGGAACTGAAAATAAAAGAAATGATTCCTTCTTATGGCGTGTCACTAGCGGAAAACCCAGAGCTTTTCCAAGAGATTCATACTTCAACAGCGCAGACGCTTGATCTAAGCCAAAAAGAACTAGTTTACAGTTAATTCTTTGGATGTAGGAACAAGGTATTTAAGGAAGTTAAACAGTTCAATAAAAAAATATAAATGGTAAAGAGATTATACTAGGAAAAAGAAAGAAAATGAAATATACAAAAGAGACTATAAGTAATTTGTAAGCAAATAAAAAACAAATATCTGATAAATAGTTAGTGTTTTATCTGAAGAAGTTAGTGTTAAAGGTTTTACATTATAAAATACTAATTCTATAACAATTGTGTTGATTGACAATAAAGTTGTTTAACAAATATTATCAAGACCTAAATCAAAAAAAGTCATAAAAAATAAAGGGTGATACATATTAGTCATGTATAATATGTATCACCCTTGTAATTCTTGTTCCACAATCGCGCCCTCTAATAGAAAATCTGTTTTTTTAATGATTTTAGGTAAAGCATCTTCGTTTGACAAAAGCTAAATCTACCATTATCATCAACTCGAACTTATTTATGGGAGTGATAAAGATGAAAATTTATGTTGATGCAGATGCTTGTCCGGTAAAAGATATTATTATCTCTGAAGGTACGAATGCTGAAATTCCTGTTATCCTTGTTACTAGCTTTTCTCATTTTTCTAATGCAGAACAACCATCAGGAGTGGAAACGATTTATGTTGATTCTGGAGCAGATGCTGCGGATTATCGGATTATGAAGTTAGCAGAAAAAGGAGACATAATCGTTACGCAAGATTATGGTCTTGCTTCGCTAGGTTTAGCAAAGGGGTGTACGGTTCTTCACCATAATGGGTATAGCTATACAAATGAAAACATTGACCAATTATTACAAACACGTTATTTGAGTGCAATGGCTCGAAAAAGTGGAAAGCGTACAAAGGGGCCAAAACCATTTACATCAGAAGATAGGGAGAAATTTAGGGAGCTTTTTAAAAGAGCGATTTCACTTTAAAAAAGAACTGTCCATTTTTAAGGAAAACCAAGAAAAATAATATTTTGACAAGTATTTTAGTTCTTTTTTAAGCCTTACACTACACTCACATGAATAAACATTATAAATATTTGATGTAGCATATTAATGGTACCATATTCTATCAAATGACTTAATATACAAGAAAAGACGCTTTTCTAAATAAACGCGCCCGTTTGTGAAATTGGCAAAGGCAGTCTAATTATCGAATAGCCCTCTTCCTCTCAGATTTGCGGAAACAGGCTCCTTTCCTATTTCACGTGCCCATATAGATAACTGACCAATATGGTGGATTTCGTGGACAATGACATGACGTATGATCTCTCCGTGTGTACATTCAATGACTCGGCGCCTGATTGGTGCGTCTCTAGAGCTAATCGGTTCTTCATTGAAATCAGTTTCTGAAAGTTTCCGAGAATCCATTTCATTTGTCCAAGATGTCACAAATGGTTTCACTTTCTCATGGTATTGAGCTGAAAGATTTTTCACTTTTTGTAAGCTAGCATAATCCTCAAACAATGGCTCCTCAGGCACTGGTTCACCTCGCAAAGCTAAGATCCACATATATTCCACATCTACAATGTGAAATAGGGTATGTAGGATACTGCCGAACCCACCGACCCGTTTCTTTAATAGTTCTTCATCCGGTATGTCTTCGCACAATGTAAACCAATCATCACGAACTTGCCAGTTATATTGAAACAGTTTCAACATCACAACAACCTCCATCTTTTATAGATTTAATATTTAATTTTCACCAAAAGACTTCAAAATCCTTTTTTAAATAATAACTCTAAAAAAGCCTGTTAAAATCCTCCACAAACTGGTCCGTTTGTTGAACAAGCAGGGACGGATAACGGCCGATCTCGCATTTAACTCTTACAATAAAGTCATTCACCAATATGCCCGTTCTGTAATTCCACAATTGGGCACCTTGTTGAATAACAGCTTAAAAGAAAATTGGTTATCTTTTTTACATGTTAGAAGAGATTGTGAAAAAAATCACTTAAAGAGGAAAAATACTTCAAGAAATATTCTGATGGAAATGTGTTAGAATAGTTATTAGGAATGAGTCTAACTGATTAAAAATGTGTAGTAATGAAGAGAAAAAAAGTTTGAAGCGAGGAAATGATATGAGTACAATCAAAAAGAACAAGTCCCATAAACTAAAAATCGTTTTACGAGCATTAATGATTATTATTGGGGCATTTATAACAGCGTATGGACTAGAATCAGTATTAATCCCAAACAACGTATCAGATGGTGGTGTGACGGGCTTAAGTATCGTTAGCTCAGAACTATTTGGATTACCATTAGGAATTCTAATTGCAGTCATTAACATCCCTTTTGTTTGGTTAGGATATAAGCAAATTGGTAAAAGTTTTGCTGTTTATTCGGTTATCGGTATTGCTTCACTAGCAATCGGTACTGTTCTTATGCACCAAGTACCAACTATTATTGAAGGGGATACATTGTTAATTACCGTTGTTGGGGGAATTATCATCGGCTTTGGTATGGGGTTAGCATTGCGTAACGGTGGCGCATTAGATGGAATTGATATGTTAGCCGTATTACTTTCTCGAAAATTACCTTTTGGGACAAGTGATCTCATCTTATTTTTAAACATGTTTGTCTTTATTTTTGTCTCAACAGTATTTGGTCTTCAAGGAGCTATTCTTTCGGCAATTGCTTACTTTATTGCTTCTAAAGTAATTCACATCGTTGAAGTAGGTTTAAGTGGTTCTAAAACCTTTAAAATTATCACAAAAGAACCTGAATTAATGGTAGAAACAATTCGAGATCGCTTAGGTCGAAGTGCAACGTATAATGAAGTTTACGGCGGTTATTCAAAGGAACAATTTAAAGAAATCACTTGTGTCATTAACCGTTTAGAAGAAAGTAAAATGAAAGAACTCATTCATGAAATTGATGAAAATGCCTTTATTACTGTATATGACGTAGCAGAAGTAAAGGGCGGTAATTTCAAAAAACATGATATTCATTAATGGTTTCACAAAAAAACACCTTTTAGTTTTACTAAAAGGTGTTTTTTATACTGGATATTATTGTGGGTTTGAAATACAGTTTAACCGTTTATAAAAAGATGAACCGGAATGATCTACATTTCGTTTGTTCTTATTGAACGATAGAGCAGTTGTGTGGAAGAAGAAATTGGTGGTGAAATTTTAAATATATGAGAATATGCTTATTATAATAAGAGGAGACATAACAAAAAGTGAAGATTATAAAGTTTAAGGAAGCTGATACTGAAGAGATTATTTCTTTGTTTTATGAAACGGTTCATTCAGTAAATTTGAAAGATTATTCTCAATTAGAATTGGATGCTTGGGCGCCAAGAGATGAAAAAGAATCTAAAATGAAATCTTGGAAAGAATCATTAGATCGAAATATAACATTTGTTACAAAAGTTAATGATAAAATTGTTGGATTTAGCGATCTAACGCATACTGGCCACTTAGATAGACTGTATGTTCATAAAGATTATCAAGGACAAGGTATAGCCACAGCTTTAGTAAATATGCTTGAATCTGAGGCGAAGAAATTAAATCTTTTAGAAATTGATACAGAAGCAAGTATTACAGCTAAGCCATTTTTTGAACATGGAGGCTACAAAATTGTTTGTTCACAAACTGTAGAGCGTAAAGGTGTTACACTGACTAATTTTAAAATGATAAAAAAATTATAATTTTTTTATGAAAAGCACCGTTCAATAGACTGGACGGTGCTTTTCATTGCATTATATACGTTTATAATCCTGTATGAATCATCTCTTTTTCATGTTTTTGCTCCATATTTTTTAAAATATGAAGCAAAATAAAACCTGTAACACCAAGTGTTCCCAAAATAAACCAAGGTGTATACGTCCCTTGCATCTGTGATGTAAGCCATGTTCCTGTATAGTTTCCAATTATAAAGCCAATAGCAAGTGAGAGCTGATAAAAACCAAAATATGTAGCTGTATAAGATTCATTACTATAATTCGCAATTGTAATGTCAGCATTAGGTAATACAAGCGTTTCACCGATTGTAAATAAAATAACACAAACAAATAGCCAATACGGATCTTGAAATAAGGGGATTAGTAAAAAAGAAATTCCCATTAATAGAACGCCATATTTTACAATCGATAGTGTATTGTATTTGTGAAAGATTTTCCTAAAGGCGATCATAAATAAAACGCCTGTAATAGCATTCATTGTAATAACAATTCCTCCTAATTTTTCATTATGACTGATGTTGGTCATATGAAGAGGAAGAGCAACAGTAAGTTGAGTGAACATAATGTAAAAGAAAATCATGGTGCCTGAGAATGAGAGGAAATGCTTGTTTTCAAAGACGACTTTGAATCCAGATAAGAGCTGTACATTTTCTGTAGAAACTTGAAAGTGACTTCTAAGAAGATAAAAAAGGACAGCAAATAATAACATGAGTGATCCGGTAAGTATAAATGGATACAAAGGATTCCATATGAGTAACAGGCTGCCAGCAATTGGGCCGATAATAGCTCCGCTGTTAAAAGAAAGATTTAAGTATGTAAATAAATCTTTTCGGATACGAGCAGGTTGTGAGCCAAATACAGCGCGTGCAGCGGGTTCATAAAATGCAGTTCCAAATCCAATTAGTGAAGCAGAAATTGAAATAGTATGAAACTCTGAAAATATCCCTAAACAAATAAAGCCAATGCCTCTTAATAGTAAACCAGATATCATCATAATCATATAGCCCACTTTGTCGGCAATGATACCAGAAAATAAAGGGATAACTCGTGATGTGATAGTCATAATTGTTAAAATTGTTCCTACTTGCATGGTAGAAAAGTGTAAAAAATTAGATAAATAAATAGCGAGAAAGGCATACACAGCAAAGTATCCAAATGCCATGAAAAAGGAAGAAATGAGTATAAAACGTATGGGTATTGAAAAGTTTTTCATAAAATCCCTCCTGTGATGTAACCGTTAAAATATTTTAATGGTTAACTGTTTTATATTATAATTATACATAAAGTCAGAAAAAAGTAAATTTTAGAAAGATGGTGAATGAATTTGAGTCACGGCCAAGAGGCACCAGGACAATTAGAAGTTGTAAGAGATTTTTTAAATACATGGAGAATTCCAAATGACACAAGAAAGCAGGTAGATGAGCTTAATACAGTAGATGATGTACTTCAATTTATGAGAAACCATTTTGATGAGGAACTCTCTTTTGGTACGTTAGATGAGCTGAAGCAATTTAGAGATGGAATTCGTTTCGTGGTTGAGGAGAAAGGGACACTACAAGAATGGTTTAGAAAGTATCCGTTTCGAGTATGTGTGACAGAGAATATGGATTCTGTTGCATATGAACCAATTGGAGAAGAAAATTTGTATACGATGATTTTACAAAGTATTTTGGTTGCTATTGATCAAAAGAGATGGAGCCGGTTAAAAGCATGTCCAGATTGCCGCTGGGTTTTTTATGATTATTCTCGTAATGGGAGTAAACGTTGGTGTGGTATGTATGCTGGAGGTAAAGATGGGAGAGCGTGTGGTACGATTGCGAAAGTGAAAAATTATCGGGCGAAGAGAAAAGGACGTTCAGGTTATATGATGTGAATTTTAGAGAGGAATGAGAAGTGGAGAAATGTCGTTTATAAATAGGATTGAGAAAGCTGGGGGAATGAGAAATGGAGCAGACAAAAATGTTAGAGCTCAATAAAAGGTGTTGGGATGTAGTAGCACCTTGCTTTTTTTAAGTAGATTCTTTGCCAAAGTACAGTCCGTATACTGCTTCTGAAGATGAGATTCATTTATCATTTTAACCGAGCAGACCCCCTCCTCTAAACGAAGTGAAGGTGGGGGTCTGCTCGGTTTTGTCTTTTTTAAAGAAAATGTCTCTTTTTGATAGAACGTATGTTTGTTTTGTTGTATAATGATCTTATCAAACAAAATGAGGTGAGAACAGGTGAAGAAAGCGTATTTTTCGAAACGAATCTATAAGACAGATTTACCATATGAAATGGTAGAGGCATTAACACAGACAATCGAAACATGTAATCGGGCGAAACGCTTTGCATTTCAAACGATTGTTCGGGAAAAACGTTGGAACCGAAAGATGCATGCGGATAGTCTTCATCTTGTTCTCAAGCGGAATTATCAATTGAATGATTACTATGCAAACAGTGCGACGCAAGAAGCGAAGGCATTGTTTACAGGTTTAATGGAGTTACAAAAAATATATGAGAAACAAACACAGGAGAAGGTTAAGAAACTAAAGAAAAAGTTGAAACAAGAACGGACAAAACTGGCAAATCTTCGCAAAATCAAACAAAGTTGTGTGAAAGGAAAGCTGACGTTTCTAAAAAACACCCGCTTCGTGAAGCACAACAACCTCATCTCCTTATCTCGTAAAAAAGACACCTTAATTTGGCTGAATGAATCTCTGTTTGAACACCAGTACTTAGATGCTCAAATCAAAAGAATCCAGGCGAAAATCGGCCTTTTAACCCACAGACAACTTCGTTTAACACAGAAACTTGCATCATATAAAACGCATATTCCAAGCGCAGTATTTGGAAGCAAAAAACTGTTTCGCTTTCGATTTACCATCGATGAGTTTGTACGTAACCATGACAAATGGAAAATATTATTTTCTCGTGCTCGAAATAAACAACTCATTCTATCTGGCCGTAAAGATGCCAAATATGGAAATTTTGGGTTTCAGTATGTGCCTGAGACACAGGAATTATGGATGACGACAAGTTCCGGAAAAACACTTAAGTTCCCAGCTGTTACATTCCCGTATGGACAAGAAATCATAAAAGAAGTAATCACAACCCAATTACAGTGTAAGAATAAGAAAAAACATGGCAAACCGATTGCGTGGTCTGTGGAAGATCATGGGGAGTATTACATTGTGAAATGTTTAGTCGATGTGCCAGAAAATTCTCATACGAATTATAGTACATCAGATGGCGCAATTGGTGTGGATTGCAATCTCGAACATTTTGCTTGGGCGAATGTAACGAAGGACGGGAATTACAAAGGAAGTGGTGCCCTTGTTTTTTCTATCATGGGTAAATCCACAGGACAAATCACAAAGATCATCGAAGTGGAAGCGATTCGCTTAGTGGACTTAGCGGAGCGGTATAACAAGCCAATTGTCATCGAGAAGTTAGATACAACCCAATCGAAAACAGGGGATCGTTATGGAAATAAGTGAGCGAATCGAATGAAGAGTATGTTCGCTTATGAAAAGATGACAAGTGCAATTCTAGGCCGCGCGGATAAAAGGGGCGTGGCTGTCTTTCAAGTCAATCCCGCTTACACTTCGATTGCAGGAAAGATGAAATATATGCGAAAATTCGGTATCTCTATTCATCAATCTGCTGCTTTTACGATTGGGCGCCGGGGATTAGGATACAAAGAAAAAGTGCCGCGGGTTCTGCAGCCTTATATTCCAAAGAAAGATGCACATCACTGGAGTCATTGGCATCAACTGAATAATCGATTGGATATTCGCACGCATCATTTCTATCAGCTATACGATGTAGATCAGCCGAAAGAAGCCTTACAAATCGAAAGGTTACACTTGTTTAAAAGTGAAAAGAAAAAACTAGCAAAGCTACTTGCATGATAAAAAAGGACGCTTTGTCCCAGTCTCCTACGCTTATTACCAGAGCAGATAACAAGTCTAGGAACTGGATGCATGACAAGGTGTTCTACTCTCGATATAAGAAAAAAGTAGCTGTACCTCTTTTGTTTTCCTTGGAAGATCGAATGGGTCGTCTTAGGGACACTACGGAACTTCTATATCGTTGTATCCTCTTTGTTGAACGAGAGGAACTGTTTTTGCTAGGGCCGAAACAGGAGAATCCTCCACCTCAGGCTCGTGTAGAGGTAGGTGGGGGGGAGTTCAATATTCGTCAAAGCAAGAATCAATATGTAAAGCAATTTGATCTACATAGAGTTATTGGTGCAGTTTCTGTTCCATTTTTACTTATCGTTTCGTTAACGGGAGGTCTTTTTGTGTATGATAAAACTATTTTTGGATGGTTTGGTGCAAAGGCTACTGTGATGCCAGCGAAAGAAAAGCTAATTTCTAAACCTCTTTCAGGAGGAAAGATTCTTCTTGATCGATTGTTACATACAGCTGAAAAAGAAGTGCCAGAAGGAACAATTATGCAAGTGAGAATTCCAGAGAAGGTGAAACAAGGAAAGGCAGAAGGGGCTATCGAAATTCGTATGAGCCGCTCGTATGATCCAGGTGTGGATGGACCAGTATAGTGGAAAAGTAATCGCAAAGATGGATCCCAATGTAGATCGTGGACTTACCTATCAAACTTGGCATCTTCCGTTACATACAGGGACATTTGGTGGACTATTTACAAAAGTCTTATATGTAATCGGTGGACTTACTCCATCTATTTTAATGTTTACTGGAATATATATGTGGTGGTACAAGAAAAAGAATAGGAGAAAGCAGAAAAGAAATTTAGTAACTGCAGCATAGTATCTTATTTTACAAACTTTGCAGTTGCTTGTTTGGAAAGTGTGCTTTGTTTTGTGCCTATATAATCATAATAAGGAGGCTTAGTAAGAAAGAGAGATTATATGAGAACTAAAAGGACGTATGTTCTAAGTGATTCAGTAGCAAACAAAACTTCATTACACATGGTAATGAAGTTTTGTTTTTCTGAATAAATCGAATAATGTTTTTTCACTTAAAGAAAGAAAAAGCATGAAAGGTCTAACTTAGTAAAGTGCAGCATAGTTTTTTAATTTATAACGTTTCTATCTTTACCTATTAGCAATTTTAACATGTTAATTTATCTTTTCGGCTGAAAAATATGTTGAAAAAAATATTTGTGATGTAAACTATCTACAATTTTGTTTGCTTGATACGTACGCTGTTGCTCCAATCGGAGGCGTTGCTCCATCATTTTTATTTCATGATCTGATAAACGTAACATTGTACAAGTCTCCTTTACTATAAATATAGTTTTTTGTGATAACGATTCCATACACTTTATAGTTAAGGAGGGATACAGTGTAACATAGGTAAAAAGCACCTTCCCTCTCCCATTACGCTTACGAGGTTAGCTGTCGGACTCGGGAAGTGAGAGTTCCCCTACTTAAAAAAGATTCGCCCCAAGTAGCATAAGCTACATAAATGGTTCCCCCGTTCCAA
The DNA here is from genome assembly GCF_000374885.1 of Bacillus sp. 105MF. Classification (NCBI taxonomy): domain Bacteria; kingdom Bacillati; phylum Bacillota; class Bacilli; order Caryophanales; family Bacillaceae; genus Bacillus; species Bacillus sp. 105MF. The sequence continues at coordinate 97,525 of NZ_KB895577.1, forward strand.
AATTTGGATTCAGCAAAAGGTTTTATAAAGTAAAAAATAACATAATAAAACACACAAGTCAAACTATTTATTTTTTTCTGTCTTTTTCTAATTGAGTAAGGACGATTCCGTCGGGTACTACAATGTCGTTTACTTCAACAAAGCCGTGTTTTTTATATAGAGAAAGGGCAGGGATGTTTGCTTTCCCTGTTTGTACAATATATTTACTTGTATCAGGGGATGCGCTAAATAAATGAAGGAGTAACTTTGTTGCAATTCTTCTATGGAAATAGTCGGGTGATACAACTAGGCGATGGATATCAATAATTGCTCCTTCATTTACAAAAGAAATAAAACCTATTAGTTTATTTTCAAGGATGTATCCATAAAATGTCTCATTACAATTTTGAATGTCTTTCACAGTATCATATAAACGTGGGATTGCTACACTGTTAATGTATTTTGCCTCCACCTGATAAGCAGGAATTTGGATTGCTAAAATAGCGGATGCAACTTCAATAGAAGCAGGATTCATTTTAAAAATCATTTGTCGATCTCCTTTCTGAAAGAGGGAGCGTAGGTTGGTTTTTGTCTTGAAATAAGATACAATTCACATCGAATCGTGCTAAAATCCTAATTTAGAATGAAAAAAGATATTTTAATATACTTATAATCTCCATGTTGTTTGACAGAATTTAGTTTTTTTGGATACAATGTATGTACATAATTTCGTGTTATTGTAGTAAATCTCCTTTTGTGAATAGTTATAATTCAATGGGAATTACAAAGCGCTAGTAATTAAATAAGGTGGTTTATAACTTTTGTATTTAATTATAAATTAACATCCTAATAGAAAAAGAGAACGGAAAATGGGATGGATTATCACATTTTTCGTTGGGGCTATTATAGGTATTATAGCAGATAAGGGAAGGGATTTCTTCATGGCATGTTTGGTAATATTATTGTTGGTTTATTAGGTGCAATTGTATCGGCTTTAATTGTATCATTTGTAGTAAAAGCTACATGTAAATAGAAATATATTACTGATTGTCTCATAAAGCCCTTTTTAAGGGCTTTTCATACTTAGAGAGGTGGTATATTTGGAGAAAATAAATTTACGAAAGAGAGATAAACTGAAAAAGTTTTTTAAAGAGCAAAATTATTTAGCGGTGCTACTTGGATTTGCCTTACTATTTGTGAATATATTATTACTAACAAAAATTTCGTTTGTATTTACACCGTTCATTGTCTTTTTAAAAACAATCTTTTTTCCAGTGTTGTTAGCTGGTGTACTATTTTATATTTTACATCCATTTGTTTCGCTTTTAGAAAGAAAAGGTGTTTCTAGAATCATTTCCATTGCTTCTATATACATACTTGTAATCGGGTTGTTTGTTTTTCTTGTTGTAACAGTTATTCCGATTATTAAAGATCAAGTAAATGCATTAATAGATAACTTGCCATATTTCGGTCATGAAGTTGAAAGGGCAGCACGTAGATTTGGAGAAAGTAATATAATTGGAAAGATTCAAGATAGCTTAAATATTGATGTAGGTAGTATTGTAAAAGATTCTACAATAAATTTTACAAATTCACTATCATCAGTGACAGGGAATGTAACTGGGTTCTTAAGTACACTTACAGAAGTAGTTCTTACATTTGTAATGGTTCCTTTTATATTGTTCTATCTCTTAAAAGACGGTGAACAATTACCAAGATACTTTTTGAGATTTATTCCGGAACAAAGACGATCTTCAGCTAAGCTTATATTAGATGATATGCATTACGCCATTAGCTCATATATTAGAGGGCAAATTATTGTTAGCCTATTTATTGGTATTATGTTATTAATTGGTTATTTAATTATTGGGATTAAATACGCCGTGTTACTTGCAGTTTTAGCGATGATTGTAAACGTTGTACCATATGTAGGACCGATTATTGCCATTCTACCTGCTTTAATCATTGCCTTTATTGATTCACCAGCAATGATTCTAAAAGTCATTATTGTGATGATGATTGTACAATTGGCAGAAGGAAAGTTTATTTCACCGCAAGTCATGGGGAAAAAATTAGATATTCACCCAATTACGATTATTTTTATTATTTTAACAGCGGGTAATCTATTTGGAATTATGGGAGTCATCTTAGCGATTCCGGGATATGCGATATTAAAAGTGCTTGTTACACATGGGTATCGATTTATTAAATTAAACACGTAAAGAAAAGAGCTAAAACAGAGAATGTGTCTGTTTTAGCTCTTTTTCATTTTTTAACTAATAATTGATTTGCATATTCGCGTGCCCAACGATCCGCTTCTAATACTGTTTCTAAAGAGGGATTCGTGATGCTGTGATGTGCCTCAAGTGTAGAATAAATTGTTTTTTCAATATCAAAAAATGAAATTTCATTTTTAAAATATAGTACATTTGCAATTTCATTAGCTGCATTTAAGACTGCAGGTGTTGTACCACCAGTTTTTCCAGATTCATAAGCATAATGTAGGCAAGGGGATTTTTTGAAATCTGGTTTTTCGAAATATATTTTACCATGATAATTCCTCCAAAGTTGTAGAATCCTTTTCTGAAAACCTATACTTCTCGTTTTGCAGCTTCTTCTAATGTTTCTCCATATTCAAGAGCACCACCAATAATGCCCCACATATTAAAATCAGTGCGGAGTTGAAGTGATATCTCATTTACAATAATAACGTGTGAACCAATTAGTATAAGCGGGTGATTACCTACGAGCTTCCGCATGTCTTTGATATATCTCATTTTCTTTTCTCCTTTAGAATTAGCAATACTTATGTAATTCTTGTAACATTTTTTCTGCTCGATTTGCTACAGAAGAAAGGTTTGGGTCTATTTTTGTTCTGAAAAATAAGGTTCGTAAAAAAGTTTTTAAATTTGCACATAATTTACAGTATTCATGACAAGAGAGTCTTTTTTTGAGCTGTGGTAAACGTTTTATTTTTTTATAAATAATCGAAAAAAGTTGATCTCTTGAGAAATCATAATAAAGCATAGATAGGAGGGTGGTTACAATTCTTTCATCTTCGTTATTATGATATACGGTAGAGTAAATGAAAATTTTATTTAATATGCAATGAGCAATCTCTTCATAGCAGGAACAGGTAATATGTGGATTGTGTACGAGTTCGTTAAAAACATCAGATGCATGGGCAATGCTATGAGCCCAGCCTTTATCTTGTACATATCCACGGTAATCTATTTCAAGATTCATATATGTAATAAGCTTTTCTTTTACTTTTTGTACTGTTTCTTGTAATAAAAATGAATGAGAATTATCGAACTGTATAATTAAACCTATTAATAAAGTGGTATAAGAACGAGTGAAAACTCCATCCGTATTTGGAGAGGCAATTTCTCGATATAAGTAATTATTACTTAGACAGGTTGTTAATAAAGTCTCCAATTGATCATGGGGTAGGAATTCATTTTGAATAAAGTGTGAAAAACATTTATATATTAATTGATCACGTACATAGCTATCAGTCGTGCCAATGTTTTGAATCATATGGGAACTTAACTCGTTAAGATCGATGTTCTGCATCTGTGTATAGTCATTTTGCTGGATGAGCTCCAATTGTTGTTGCAATGCAATGATATCCAAAGCTCCTCCTCCTCTGTGCTTTAGTAATGAATTGTTTCCTAGTATTCTATATATTCGAGGACAATCCTGCTCATGCAAGGATAAATAATAACCTCTCCCGAAGTAGTCAACAAGGAGGGAGCTTATTATGTTAAAACAAAAGCTTAAACATATGATTGCACTATACCCAGTTGTATTGTTTGATGGTTGGCATATTGAAAATGTATCGGAACGTCAAGAAGGAGAGAAATGGGAAACACTTTGGTTTCAAGTTTTTACACGAACAGGAGTATTTCGAGTAAAAGAGTTTTTTCTAGATATTATGGAGCCAACATTTCCTGATAGTTGTATGTATCAAGCACAAGGTGAATGCTTTCAGTATAATGGTCTTGTATATTGGAGGGGGCTGAATTATAAAGGTAAAGTTAGTTATGCCATATCTAAATGGAAAACGCAGATTGAAATTTCGATCGATGAAGGGTTTGTGCAACAACAAGAAATGGAAAAGTTCTTGGAAGGTTTGCAACCATTAGATTTAGAGAAGGCAAAAAAACAAATCAATAAACCGTTTCATCAATTAAGTTTTCAAGCAAGAGTACCAAATGGTGGTGAAATAAGCAGATGTAGTAAATGGTTTTCACCAAATGAAATACAATATAACGCTTTACCAATTACAGTCTCCAATTCTTGGCGAATCGAATCTATTGGTTTAGGAAATAATGAAATGCAATATGTGTACTGGGATGTAAAAGAACAACTATATGCACTTTGGGCGTGTCGCCATGTGAAGCGTAATTACTATCCGGCATCTTCATGGATTAAAAATTACAGTTCAATGCAAATGATAAATGGACTAGAATTTTATACACATCCTCAGCGTGGCACAGTTGTATATCAAGATTTAGGTGACGAGCAGATTGCCTATGTATTTCGTGGTATTCCAACTACAACATTCTTAAAAGTACAAGAAATCTTTTCTTAATTTCTAAGAAAGACAAGGGAGTGTCATAAATATAGTCACGACAGAACTAGTATATTTGTAATACAATAAAATAGAGTATTGCTTGATTTAACGGATTATATAGAGAAAGTATTGGTGAAATGATGAAACAACATAAAAGCTGGTTACAAGCAAGTGTAGAACGAAATCTAGATAATAAGTTACATATATTATGGGAAGATGAAGTAGAGGAAGTTGCTATTTATTGGAGTACTTCATCAGAAAAGATTGTGGAAAATGGACAATTTTTATTAAGAGTATCAAAAGCATCTTCTTGTACGATAGAAGATCCAAGCCCTAAAGCACGTCCTTATTTTCGATTAGTAGCAAATAATGGACAAGTAGTTACTGTAGCTGAACGTAGGTTATCACTACAAGGAGCATTTAATTTCCGTGATTTAGGTGGTTATGAGACAAGTGATGGCCGCAAAGTAAAGTGGGGCAATTTATATCGTTCAGAGGAATTAGCAGGATTAACAGAATGGGATATTGCTTATTTACAACAGTCTGGTTTAAAACTAGTATGTGATTACCGAACAGATTTTGAAGTAAAGCATAAACCAAACCCAAGTATCACTGGTGTTCGTCAAGTTTGTTTACCAGTCATGCAAGATATAGCAAAAGATCTAAATATTAATGAGTTTTTCCAAGTCGGAGATTTATCGATGCTTGGAAAACCAGGTGAATATTTAGTGAAAATGAACAAAGGCTTTGTAGAGGGTAATGAAGCATTTGTACGCTTTCTACAGCTAGCTCAAGATCCGGGAAATTTACCGCTAGTTAATCATTGTACAGCTGGTAAAGATCGAACAGGGTTCGGTTCTGCTTTATTATTACTTCTTCTTGGTGTCCCGGAAGAAACGGTGATGCAAGATTATTTATTAAGTAACGGATTCCGTGAAAAGTTAAATCAAAAAATGATGGCCTTTTTAGGTGCAAAGTTACAAAATGAGGAAAGTAAAGAGATATTAGGGGCTATGTTTGAAGCTCGTGCAGAGTATTTACAGGCAGCAATTGATGAAATTACCCATAAATTTGGCAGTATTGAAATCTATGCTGAAAAAGGACTTGGCTTTACAAAAGAACAACTAGAAAATATGAAAACATTGTTACTAGAAGAGAGGTAACATGTAAATTGTTTTGATGGGAAATCCTGTATTATGTATATAATATAGTTTTATTAAATGAAGAATGAGTCAGAATAAATGAACAAAGCTGTAGTAAAAGAACTGAATTTCGAAGGGGAAATCCAGGATCAGCTACACAATATGTAGTAGAAGATAGAGAAAAAATATAGGTAGGTTTATAGACGTTCTGATTATGAACAGAAATTGAAATATATATTCAAACTAGAGCAGTAGTGAGTAATGGAGGTACCTATGAAATATAAAGTTATCTTATTCGATGTGGATGATACATTATTTGATTTTAGTATGTCTGAAAAAAAGGCATTAAATAAAACGTTTGTAGATTTCGGATTACCTACGGGGTTGGTAGATTATGAAGACAGCTATAAAGAGATTAACAGAGTATTATGGAGGGATTTAGAGCAGGGGATTCTAACTTTATCTGAATTGGGAGTGGAGAGATTTAGGAGATTATTTCTAGCTCATAAGCTTGAAATAAATGCTGACATATTCAACAGTATATATCTTGGCTATTTAGGGACAGAAATACATATGGTATCAGGAGCTGTAGACTTGTGTAAAACGCTTGCTGATTGTCGGCTAGCTATTATCACGAATGGGTTCACAGATGTGCAGAAATCTAGAATCAAGGGGTCGCCTCTCTGTGATACTTTTGAGCATATTATCATTTCGGAAGAGGTTGGATTTCAAAAACCAGCGCGAGGGATTTTTGATTATGCATTTTCAAAGCTGCAGATTACAGATAAAGAGAGCGTATTAATTATCGGTGACTCATTAACTTCCGATATTCAAGGAGGAATAAATTACGGGATTGATACGTGCTGGTTCAACCCGTATCGCAAGGAAAATAATATGGGCATTAAACCAACATATGAAATTCGTGATTTAACCGATATTATAAGGATTGTAGGAAAGACGGGGAACTAAGGGTTTTTTAATGAATTCTTTTAGCTACACTGGGCTATTCTCAACAATAGGTGCAAATTTTACAAAAATCCCGCTTTCTACGTCATAGTAGAGAGGGGGATTTACTATACTTCATCAAAAATGAATATTTCCTCAATAGAAGCGTTCAATGCTTTTGCAATATCATAAGCCAATTGTAAAGAAGGGTTATATTTTCTCTTTTCCAAATGACTAATGGTTTCGCGTCGAACACCAATAAGCTTTGCTAAATCATCTTGGGTCATATGTGAATGGGTGTGGTATTCTTTTATTTTTGTTGTGAATGCCATGGCGCATCTTCCATTTCATCAATTGGTTTGTTGTATAAATAAATAGAGAATCCAAACGTAAGAATAAGTAAAACAAATAGGTAAATGAAAAGTGAATAATATATATAATTAAAGTTCAGAAAAATGATAATATTTAAAAGTTATAAACAGTAAAAATATTGTAAAATGGTTGCAAGAGGAAGGGGGAAATGGAACACATGATTAAGTGGATGTTAATTGTTTTATTGATTGTGGCAGTAATTGTTGTTGGAACAATAGTAGTCGGGAAAAATGGAGATGAAAATTATAGTAAATCAACGAAAGGGAATATTACAAGGCTTACAATGATTTACCTTTTGTTAGCAGTTGTTTTAATTGTTGGTCTAGGTATATATATATATTTTAATGGCTAAGGAACTATATATAGATTGAAATACCGATATAAAACTTTCCTTTTAGGTGGGAGAGAGCGTCCGTCTTTGGATAGAAGCGGTCAATGCCTTTTTTAGCCCTATGCCACGTGAAACCAAATGGAGAAAACGAGTGGGGATTCCTTTTTATTTTCGCGGCTGTGATGTACATGTCGGAAAATCAAAAGGAATATATATACTTACTATAGGAATAATAGTGAATTCCTTTTTCTGAATGCATAAATAAATTATAAAAAGATTTTGTGAAAGATTATTCAATCTGAAAAAATGTAAAAATCTAAAAATACAAGTATGCTATAATAGAGATATAGTTTATTGGTAAATGAGGAAAGGATTGGATAAAATGATTGAAATTGTGAATGTGTCAAAAAGTTATAATGGTTCTTCCTATGCTGTGAAAGATTTAAGTTTAACAGTACCTAGTGGAGAAATTTTTGGATTTTTAGGGCCGAATGGTGCTGGGAAATCAACAACAATTAAGATGGTAACAGGTATTCATGCAATAGATAAAGGAACAATTTCGATCAACGGAAAAGATGTGATGAAAGAGCCTATGGAGGCAAAGAAAACATTTGGTTATGTTCCGGATAGTCCAGATATGTTTCTGCGATTAAAAGGGATAGAATATTTGAATTTTATGGCTGATATGTATGAGGTGCCGAATGCAATTAGACAGGAAAAAATTCAATTTTTAGCAGAGAGATTTGATCTTTACAATGCATTGTCTGACCAAATTCAAAGTTATTCACACGGAATGAGACAGAAAATTATTATTATCGGTGTTCTTCTGCATGATCCAGATGTATGGATTTTAGATGAGCCAATGACAGGGCTTGATCCAAAATCAGCATTTATTTTAAAACAGATGATGAGGGAGCATGCAGATAAAGGAAAAACGGTATTCTTCTCTACACACGTACTAGAAGTAGCCGAGAAGTTATGTGATCGCGTAGCGATTATTAATAAGGGAAATTTGCAGTTCCAAGGAAATTTAAATGAAATGCGAGATCATTTTAAATCCAATGAATCACTTGAAAAAATGTTCTTGGAGATGACAGGAAATGAATAAAATTTGGACATTAACAAAAGTATTATTGAAATTAAATTATGCAGATATCATAACGGATAAAAAGAAACGGTGGGCGTATGCATTTTCATTTTTAGCATTACTATTTGCGGGCTTTATATTTATTGGTCCACTTACATATGGAATGTATGTTGGAATGAAATCAATTGGTCAGGAAACATCGATAATCGGAATGGGATTAGCTGTTGCGAGCATATGGGTATTTGTAATTAGTATTACGAACATTTTAACTGTATTTTATTATAATAATGATGTTGAAACCCTATTACCTTTACCACTACAACCATCACAAATTATTACGGCGAAATTCATTACGGTATTAATTACACAATATGTAATGGGATCTTTTATTTTATTTCCACTCTTTATTGTTTACGGTTTGCAAAGTGGTGCATTTATTACATACTATTTATATGCACTATTAATTTACATATTTTTCCCTGTTATTCCATTAGTACTCGCATCACTCTTAATGACAGTTATTATGCGTTATACAAATATAGCCAAGAATAAAGATCGCAGTAATATATTTATCGGAATATTAACTCTGTTATTCGTCGTAGGTATTAATGTATTTATTCAGTGGAGAAACAAAAGTGCAGTATCAGGGGATATGGTTGCAAATTACTTTGCTGATAACCAATCGTCTCTGTTCGTTCAAATGACAAATTATTTTCCAACAACATACTTTGGTGCAATGGGATTAATAGAAAATGCCTCTTGGAAAGGAATTATATACGTTGTGATTTTTGCAGCGATTTCCTTAGCGTTTTTTGGGTTGTTCTTCTATGTTGCACAGCGTACATATTTAAAAGGAGTTATCGGACTTTCGACGAGTACTGCAAAAAAAGAGGCTATCTCAGCAGAGAACTTAAAAAAATCGACTGTACAAAGTTCACATATAAAGGCTTATGTAAAAAAAGAGTTCAAAATTTTATTCCGAACACCACAATTTTTTATAAATTGTATTGTGCAAACTTTCGTGATGCCAATTATGCTATTCTTTATTCTTTTCGTACAAGAGGGAAACTTAAAGTGGTTAACAAAATTTATAAAAGAGCCAGAATGGTCTGGTCTAGCTCTTGGCATAGGTTTTTGTGCAGGACTATTCTTAATGGGAAGTAATGTCATTGCTACAACGTCTTTTTCTAGGGATGGAAGCTCGTGGTTTGTTAATCGTTATTTACCAGTAAAGGCAGCAGATATATTTTTTGCAAAAGTCTTTACAGCATGGCTTATAAATATAACAATTTTAGCTGTGTTTGGTCTTATCATGACAATTGTTGCCGGTGTTTCACCACTCTTTATGTTGTTATGGTTTTTACTAAGTGCAAATGGCCTTTGGTTAACGAATTTAATCGGTACACGTTGGGACGCTCAAACGGCGGATATACATTGGGATTCAGAGCAGAAGTTGTTTAAAAGCAGGTATACAACTCTGTGGAATTTCCTTGCAAATATTGCGATGGATCTAGTAATCGTAGGCGTGGTTGTTGGATTATACTACTTCTTTGGAATCGGTATGTGGGGCATGTTTAGCATTCTATTAATCGTATTTACTATTATAAATGTAATAGTAACACGCAGTTTACAATTAGGAGCAGAGCGCATTCTAGCAAATATTAAATAAAAAACGATAAATCCTCTGTATTCATGCAGGGGATTTATTTGTAAGGAATATTACGCATGATTCTAATTTACTAGAAGGTATATTTTATTTTGTAAAATAGGGGGAGAAACAAGTGACGAAAATAGCAATTGTTACAGGAGCGACACGTTTAAATGGAATTGGAGCAGCGATTTGCAAGTCGCTTGCTCAAAATGGCATTGATATTTTTTTCACGTACTGGCCTCGGTATGATAAGGAAATGCCGTGGAGTATGAATGATCAGGAACCATTTTTATTGAAAAGAGAGATTGAAAATTTTGGTGTTCGCTGTGAAATGGCTGAGGTAAATTTAGCTCAGTCCTATGCACCTAACCGCTTATTATATATGGTATCAGAACGATTAGGAGAACCGTCTATTCTGATTAACAATGCTGCGTATTCTACGGATACAAATGTTGAAGGGTTAGATGTAGAACAGTTAGATAAACATTATACGGTCAATGTGCGCGCTACGATGCTATTAAGTACATTATTTATTAAAAATTACACGTTTGAAACGAGTGGAAGTATTGTCAATCTTACCTCTGGACAATCGCTTGGACCAATGCCGAATGAACTTGCTTATATAGCAACGAAAGGAGCGATTGAAGCTTTTACTACTTCAGTAGCACCAGTTGCAATGAAGAAGGGGATTACTGTAAATGCTGTTGATCCAGGACCAACCAATACAGGGGGGATGACAGAAGAAATGAAGGCATATTTAGTAACCAGATTTCCTGCTGGAAGAATAGGAGAGTCGGTGGATGTAGCACGTTTAATAACGTTTTTAGTAAGTGAAGAAGCAAAATGGATAACAGGACAGATCATTCATTCGAATGGTGGATTTTATTGATAATTTATAATTATATTATGTAAACAAAAATGTTGAGAAATAATACGAAGTGAGAAATATTTTATGAATTTATTTTCTGTGTAAAATAATTGTATTGTCAGAAAATGGGGACTTCTGATAGTGAAAAATGTAATTGTGAATATATGGGTTATTTTTCGTGGTTCTTTATAGGTCAATACATCCTCCGATTTTTATTGAAGAAAGTATCGTATAAAGCATGTTATATAGAGTAGAAAAAACGCGGATTTTAAAATTAGATTCATAGTTAAGTGTCGTATAAATATGAAGATTTCTGTCGGAGAGATGATGGCTAGAACAAAAAGGAATTTTTATGGATAAATAGAATCGTAAAGAGGAGGATAAAAATGTAAATATAGGAGGCTTTTTATGAAAATGAAAAAAATAACAATTGCATCACTAGCAATTGGTACAATGCTCTCCATTACAGCTTGTAATACCTCCACAGAAAAAGATCAAGTGAAAAAGGAACAAACGAACGCGCAGGAAGAAGCGAAAACAACGAATGCTGATGAAACATCTACAATGAAAAACGATGAGAAAGAAACAAACACATCTACTAACGAAAAAACAGAGAAAGATCAAAAGAATTCCAAAGAATCATCTGGAACTGAGAGTAGTGCGAAAACAACAAATGAGAAAACGAAAGAAAAAGAAACAAGTACAAAAACAACAGACCAAGCTACTAATGGAAAAACTGAAACGAAAGATACAAATAAAGGCGTGGCTGTGAAAACGAATGTGAAAGCAGTTGCGCAACTTATTGACAGTTTGGATAAACAATTAGCTGCAAACCCTAAGTTAGATACAGTGAACAAACTAGGGAAGCAAATAAATGAAAAATGGGATGTAATCGAAAAAGAGTTAGAAGCGACTCATCCAACTGATTATAAAACAATTGGACAAAGCATGTATCCTTTAATTGTTGCAGCTGAAAAAGAAAAAATAGATGTGAAACGAATAAAATCATTAACGACGAAAACAAAGCAAGATTTGAATCAACTATTAAACAAACTCTCATAATATAATTTGGTTATAAAATAGAATATTTTATAGAAAAGGAGAAACAATATAGGTTTCTTCTTTTATTTGTGTCTATTAAAGCTCGAATTTTCATACTATAAAACGTACATATGATGAAGAAGAAACAATAATTTTTGGATTAGCAGGTAGAAATTTTGCGAAAAAAATTCCGTTCCTACATATTTTAGCCGGTATAGTTTGAAAGTTCTTCAAGAAGATCAAGTGGTAGTAGAAAGTCAGCACTCAAGACCAATTCCGGAAGCTTTAAAAATGGAGGCACATGTATACGCAGATGCAGCGCAAATGAAGTTTAGGCAGAGATGGTTTCAATTTTTAACAAGTGAAGGACGAACTTGCTATTTCGATTGATAAAATAAGAATACCATAAAATTGTTATGTAAACTTTATTTGGAATTATAGCTAAAAGATTATTTAGAAAAAAGTGGCCAACCTTTTAGTAAGCCGTCCTCTTTTGAGATACCCGAATTGGAAAAAGTATATATAAAAATAAGTATGATTTAAATACATTTTTTAATTAATAGGACAGGATAGTTTAGAACAATTATTGAAGAGTGAACCATTGTTCTATTTATTCATATTATCCGTATGATATTAATAAATAGAACAAAATGGAGGAAGATTAATGAAAGTAATTGTGTACACAAATTACGGTCCCCCCGACGTTCTTCAACTGAAAGAGGTAGAGAAACCTGTTCCTAAGCAAAATGAAATACTGGTCAAAATAAAAGCAACAACCGTAACAGCAGGAGATATTCGATCACGGAGTTTTACGGTTCCTCCTTCTGTTTGGTTACCAGCTCGAATCACACTTGGTTTTAGCCAACCTAAAAGAAAAATATTAGGAATGGAGTTAGCTGGAGAAGTTGAGTCAGTAGGGAAAGATGTCAAGCGGTTTAAGGAAGGAGACCAGGTTTTTGCGGCTACCCAAGTGGGTTTTGGTTCTTATGCCGAGTATATTTGTTTGCCTGAAGATGGAGCAGTATCTATTAAACCTTCTAATATAACCTATGAGGAAGCCGCTGCCATTCCAATTGGGGCACGTACAGCCTTGTTTTTTCTTAGAAAAGCTAACGTTCAGAGCGGTCAAAGTGTTCTTGTCTATGGAGCTTCTGGAAGTGTAGGAAGTTATGCGGTACAGATTTCTAAGTATTTCGGAGCAAGAGTTACAGGGGTGTGCAGTAACACAAATGTAGAATTGGTAAAATCTCTGGGAGCCGACCAGGTGATTGATTACACTGCAAAAGATTTTTCTACTACAGACGAGACTTATGATGTTATCTTTGAAGCGGTAAACAAAAGCACATTTTCAGATTGTATCAAATTGTTAAAGAAGGACGGTACCTATATAAATGTCGTTGAACCGTTGCCAAGTGTTCGAATGCTATGGACTAAATTGACAAGTAGTAAGAAACTAATATTAGGTCAAAATGCACCTGAAACTTCCGAAGCATTAGACTTCCTTAAAGAACTTGTTGAGACGGGGAGGATAAAAGCGGTTATTGACAGGTACTATTCGTTTGAAGAGATTGTGGAAGCTCATAGATATGTCGAGCAGGGACACAAGAAGGGAAATGTTGTCATAAATGTGGAGCATAATAACAAATCCTAATAAATGAAGAATGCTCTGAGGTGAATAACAATTTTTTTGGCAGCTGCTAAACAGTATGGCATTTATACATGTGATTAAACCCTCTAATAACACAAAAAACATTGATATAACAATAAAAAAGCAGAGCGAATTCATGTGCGAATTGCTCTGTTTTTTATCTACTGCGGATACTTCAAAAGAGAACGGCTTAACCTTTTAGGAGGCTACTTTTTTTAAAATAGTCCTTTAAAGTTCCCTCTTCAATGCAAGATAGGGGGAGCTTCATTTCGGTACCTTCCTTCATATTACGTAAAACAATGGTTTCTGTAGAGATTTCAGTATCACCGATAATAAGCACGTAAGGGATATTCTCTTTATTTGCGTAATTAAGGGACCGTTTTAATTTACGTCCAGCAAGTTCCAGCTCAACTTTGAAGGTACTTTTAGAACGCAAAAGTTGTGTAATTCGTAAACATTCCACTTCGGTGTTAATAGGAATAATGAAAATATCAGCACAAGTAGATTCCGTTTCTTTTTGCGTAAGAGCTGTATAAATAACATCCAAGCCAAAGGAAATCCCTACTGTTGGATAGGATGTATTGTCGTTACGAAAGGCTCCAATTATATTATCATAACGTCCGCCACTACCAATACTTGAAGTAATGCTTCCATCTGTTAAAAAAATTTCATAAACTGTGCCTGTATACATTGTAAGTCCTCTTGCTAAGAATGGATTGAAAACAGTATTGTCTTGGATACCAAGTGCAAGAAGGTATTGTTGTAATTGCTGTAGTTCATTGATTCCTTCCGTAACAAGTGAATTTGAGAAAATTTGTTTAAACTCATTAAGTTCTAATGTCATACAAGATTCAACTGTATGACAAACAACCTCTATAGTGTCATGTACTATTCCGCGGCTTTGTAAATCCTTCCGTACACCGTCAATTCCGATTTTTTCAAGTTTATCTAATGATAAAATAACATCGTTTGTTTGTTCATCTTGAATTTCAACTGATTTAAGAATACCTGTTAATAACTTCCGATTATTATATTGAATTGTAACATCTAAGTTTAAAGTTTTGAAAAGATCAAATGCCATGGCCATTAATTCAGCTTCAGCAATAACAGATTCTACGCCGACTATATCAACGTCGCATTGAATAAATTCACGAAACCTTCCTTGTTTTATTGGTCCATCACGAAAGACCTTTCCAATTTCATAGCGTTTAAAAGGCAGCCTGATATCCGGATTCATTGCTACTACTTTTGCAAATGGAATCGTTAAATCATACCGAAGAGCGATTTCACGATTTCCTTGATCACGTAGTGTGTACATTTCTTTTAAAATTTCAGCACCGCCTCCATATTTATAAGCCATAAGTTCATACATATTTAATGTAGGTGTTTCAAGCGGTTTACAACCATATCGTTCAAAAGTCTCTTCACAAGCACGTTTAATTTTATTTCGTAACAACTGTTCTGCGGGTAAATAATCTTTTGTTCCTTTTACATTTCTTACATCCATTTGAATCACTCCTTTTTTAAATTAAAAAAAGCTATGCAGGTATAAAAATACCCACATAGCTTTATGAATGCTTCGTGGGTAACAGGAAAAGCCCTGTACCCACGAAGAAAAAATTCTTCGGATACACGGCATTATGTATGATGATGAAGTTGGAAAGAAGTATTAGAATTAAACATATTCAATCTCTCCTTAAGTTTTTTCAAAAGTATAACAAATGATTTTTGAAATATCAATGTTTTTTGAAAATAAAAACAAGATTAATGGATGAATTAATCCTACTGTATATAAACAGTTTGAGTCATAGAATATGCTTGTCATTACTTGTTAAAAAATAGCAAAGTAAGCTACAATATTTATGTATTTGAAATTATATTTCCAATGTCTTTATCTCAATTCATATATTAAATAGTACATATAAATTTGTTGCAGGAGGATTTTAGCACAATGGAATACAAAACGAATGTAATGCGGTTATTAGATAAGAAAAAAATCAATTATAAACATTATAGCTATGTGGATACTGATGCGATTAGTGGAATAGATGTTGCTTTGGTATTAGGACAATCTCCTAATCAAGTATTTAAAACACTAGTCACCATGGGGAAATCAGGGCAGCACTATGTTTTTGTTGTACCTGTAAATAAAGAATTAGATTTGAAAAAAGCAGCTTCTAGCGTTCGTGAAAAATCAATAAGCATGCTGAAATCTAAAGATTTACTCTCGCTTACTGGCTATATTCATGGTGGCTGTTCACCGATTGGAATGAAAAAATATTTCCCTACGGTCATTGATAATAGTGCTATGGAGTTGGATACAATAATCTTTAGTGCCGGGAAGATAGGGTATCAAGTTGAACTAGGACTAGATGAATTTAAAAAAATAATTCGCTTTGAACTACACGATATTGTAGTTGAGTAGTATATTATTAATTCCGATGATTGAGTTGGAGATATAATAGATCCATGTACTGGAATGTAATAAAAAGAGCCATTTGGCTCTTTTTATTATTTTATCCCGCATTAACGGGCAGTAAGACCCCCACCTCAAGATTCAGTGAGAAACGAGGAAGATAGGTGGGGGATCAACTGTCCGTAAAAGCCCGATTGGTTCAACTAATAATCAGTGGGGGATGAAGAAAACCCCCACTGATTAAAGTTTCACTTTATTGAGAAGGCTTGCTCTTCTTAATGGAGTGAAGATAGTGGGGCTAGGTACTGAAATTTAATTCGTATTATTTTGGAATTTCGGTATCTTTTTAATACCTTCAGTTCCCATAATGCTGCCAATAAGTGCAATTAATACACTTGAAGAAATAAATTTGACTACATAATAAATGCCTGTTCCAGTAATTAAATCTAAGATTAAAAACTTTTTTATAGTTGAGCCTTTTATTATATGAATAACAATTGGATCATTTTTTCTATTCAATATTGTCACACCCTTATCCTTTTACAGAATTTGTGAGCGGGAAAGCCCACGTGCTTTAGCCGTGGGAGTGGTCAAAAGGAAAGGTTGTCATATTCACTCATGACTACATAATAGTTATCTAATTTCAGTGTTGATGATTAAAAAGTAAAAAGAGGTTAACTAGCTTTTTAACAAAAGCTTCATTATAAAAACAAAAGAGCAGCTAGCAAAAGCTAACTGCTCAGCCCCAGGGAAAGGGAGAAAAGATTGTAGGTACTACAAAATTGTATCAAAGCTATTCACCAGCCTTTATACAGTATGTACGGAATTTGAAATATTATGCAGATGGGAAAGAAGCTATAGTATACAAAATTTTGCAATATAAGACAGGTGAAAAATAAAACGACAAGAATATGTAACATATATTGAAAAAGAAGAGAGGGAGAAAGATGTGGAGAACGACAGATCTTTGTGATGCTTTTGAAGGGGACGTACAAGTATGTAAGCCTATTTTTCAATCATATGGAAAGAAAGAACAATTTCATGGGAGAATTGCAACGGTTAAAGTGAAAGATGATAATGTATTAGTAAAGGAAGCACTGCAAACTTTACCAGAGGGGACTGTGTTAGTAGTTGATGGAGGTTCTTCTACGAACTGTGCGTTACTTGGAGATAACTTGGCAAACATTGCAAAGGAACGAAATATAGCAGGGATTATTGTATATGGATGTGTTCGTGATTCTAAGGAACTGCGAAACATAAATATTGGTATTTTAGCATTAGGTACAATGCCGAAGAGAAGTAGAAAAGAAGGAAAAGGAGAAACAGAAATTCCTTTGCAATTTGGAGAAATTGAGTGGATTCCTAATCAGTATGTGTATGCTGATGAAGATGGTATTATAGTATGTGAACAACCGATTCATAGTAACCTGTAGTATCTATATAATAGAAGCTTTATAATTTAATGTAACCGGCTATTATTCTTAGAAAATAAATCAGAGAAAACATAGACAAAATCTCGTGTCAATAGTAAAATAATACAGAAATTTATAATTTGATGAATGTATAGGTATGTCGTTTATACGATAACTTTAAAAGGAAATTGGTGGAAATAAAAATGGGTTCGCCGCTAAAAGTGAATGTTATCACAATGATACATTCATCAGCTACATGATCTTTCCTATACAAATACAACCGCTACCTATGCGGATAGGAGGAGGTGTTGTGCATTTTGGTTTAGCACTCACGGTAGAGTGCTATTGCACGCCCTTGAAGGGCCTTTTTTTATGTATATGTAAGCAAAGGGAGGAATAACCAAGGATGGCAATGATAAAAAAATGGCTGCTTACGTTGATAATGGCAGTGGCATTAGTATTTGTTTCATTTACAAATACTGTACATATTACGTTTGCTGAAGGGAAAACAGCAACACTTGCGATCATTGGGGAATCGCAAAAAGGAGTTATTTTATGTCCGAAAGAAGTGTCAATTGAAGATGGAGAAACAGCCTATAGTTTGTTACAAAAAGTTATGGGGACTAAAGTAACAGCTGAGAATACGAAGTATGGTATGTATGTTAAAGGTATTGACGGTTTAATGGCTGGTGATATAAGTGCTACAAGCGGATGGGCATATGATGTAAATGATCAAGCTGCCATGGTAGGGGCAGATAGTTATAAATTAGAATCTGGAGATGTTGTTGCATTTCGTTTTGTTGTAAATTGGGACAATATGAGCATAGAAAAGTTGCAACAAGTACTCGATAAGAATGGAACTTGTAAAAAAGATTCAGGTACAGCAAAACCAGAAGAACAAAAACCAGAGGGACAAAAACCAGAAGAACAAAAGCCGGATGGACAAAAGCCTGAGGAGAAAAAACCAGAAGAACAAAAGCCAGATGGACAAAAACCAGAAGAACAAAAGCCGGATGGACAAAAACCTGAAGCTCAGAAGCCACAAGAACAAAAGCCTAATGAGTTGAAAGAGCCAATCAAAAATGAATTACTAATGAAGCAATTAGATCAAGCGATTGCTAAAACATCAAAAAAAATGATGGAAGATGGAATCGATAGTGATTGGGTAGCAATTGCACTTGCTCGTTCAGGAAATAATATTCCAGTAGAAACAAAGATTAGTTATTTACAATCTTTAACACAAAAAGTGGAAAAACGTGTGGAACGATTTAGCGCTACAGATATAGCAAGGACTGTTTTAGCGGTATCAGCGGTAAATGGAAATCCAACAAATGTTGCAGGAAAGAATTTAGTTCAAAAACTATATCAATCTGAAAAACTAAATTCTGTTACTGGTTATACATTTGCTTTACTTGCACTTGATACAAAAAAATATGAAGTACCGGCTGGAGCAAAGTGGAATCGTGCGGCTTTAGTAAAAGAGATTTTAAATGGACAGCATACAGACGGTGGTTGGACATACAATGTTGAAAGTAGTAAGAATGAAGCTAGTAATATTGATGTAACGGGTATGGTTTTATCGGCATTAGCGCCATATCAGAAACAACCAGAGGTAAAGCAAGCTGTAAAAAAAGCAGTAAAATATTTATCAAATAAACAATTGAACACTGGCGGATTCGAAGCTGATGGCCAAGAAAATTCTAATAGTGTTGCACAAGCGATTATTGGACTTACTATTACAGGGATTGATCCAACTAGTGAAGCATTTACTAAAAATAATGTAAACGCAGTTCAAAATTTAATATCATACCAACTTGCAAATGGTGAATTTAAATGGTTGCCAAGCGACGAAGAGGGTAGTAGTATGGCTACTGAACAAGCACTTTTAGCACTTGTTCAATATAAGGCATTTGTAAATGGTAAAGGTTCTATATATGATTGGACAAATTCATCAACTGAAGATGATATAAACTTAGTTGATGAGCCGAAGGAACCTGTAGTGGATGAGAGCAATGTGATTGAAAAGCAAGAAGTCATTCAAAAACAAGAGAAACAAACAAACGATGAGAACTCTCGTGTTGTTACGAAAGATAACACAGTAAATAATGAAAAAACTGCGAAAAATCGTCAGTTACCAAAAACAGGAGCATCTGCTTGGGATACTGCTATGCCAGTAGGAATGGGCGTATTATGTATCGCTTCAGCATATGTTTTATGGAGACGAAAAGCAGCTTAACAAAAATTAGGAGCAATGATTTGCTCCTAATTTTATTAGGAAAGGTGAGAAAAACATGAATATGATGAAATGGTTATTCTCAGTTGTCCTTTCATTTGGATTGCTTGTTGGATGTAGCCAAAATGAATCGAAATCTGAACAAAAAGCAATTTCAAAAACGGAACAAAAAGAGAAACTGAAACAAGAAGAGAAAAAGGAAGAAAGTAAACCGGAAGAACAGCAAGAATCAGTAGAGAAAAAGCAACAAGAAGAGCTACAAAAGGACAATCAGGAACAAAAATCGCAAGAACAACCTGAAATAAAGAACGAAGAGAAAAAAGAGCAAGAACCAGTTGCTCAGCAAAAACAACAAGGACAAACAAAAGCGCAGCAAGAACAACCTGAGCCAGCGAAAGCGCCAGAAGCAAAAGAAGAGGCTAAAGTAGTAAATCAGCCGAAAGAAACACCGAAGCAGGAACAGCAGAAAGATCCCAAGGCTAAAGAAACAACTCAAGGAGGAGATTCTGTTTCTGGAACGGTTATACCAAGTCCTGTACCATCAGAAGGAGAGGGAAAACCAGATCCGGTACCACCACCAAAACCAGAGGAAAAGCAAGTTACCATTTCGGTACATGGAGATCAGGGGTATTTATTAGGTGCGAAAAAAGTAGATATGCAAGAAGGAACTACAGTTTTTGATGTACTAAAGAATACGGGATTGGAGATTGATTCAACTGGATCTGGAAATAGTAAATATATAAAAGGAATCAATGACTTATATGAATTTGACAAAGGACCGAAAAGTGGATGGAAATACCGTGTCAATGGTACTTTTCCAAACCGAAGTGCAGGTGCATATAAAGTAAAACCAGGAGATAAAATCGAATGGGTATATGTGTTAAATTAGGAAAGGGCTTTAGGTAAAGGTTATGAAAATCATTTTTTCTTCTTTACATCCTTTTGTGAATTTTTTCTATTATATTGGGGTGATGATACTATGTACGATGTGTCTTCACCCTCTTTTTTTAATGGGTGCGATTATTATGATTGTACTGTTAAACATCATGCAAGGAAATGGCGAGAAAATAAGAACAATGTTACCAAGCACATTTGTTTTCTTTGTAATGGTGATTGTGTTAAATCCTTTGCTAACGCATAGGGGAGCGACGACATTGTTTCGTTTAGGGGATAATCGAATTACATTAGAAGCGTGCATGTATGGGTTAATAATGGGATTATTATTACTTGCTATTATGTTCACATTTACTTCCTACAATGACATGATTTCAAGTCATAAATTTTTGTATTTATTTTCACGGATTTCACCGAAAGTGGCGCTATTGACAATGATAACAGTGCGTTTTGTTCCTTTATTTATCCGGCGTTTAAGACAAATTACACTTGTTCAAAAAACAAAAGGTGTTCAATTAGATTCAGGCTCATTCATAGGGAGAATCAAAAATGGAATGAAACTCTTGCAGGTGTTGCTTGTTTGTTCTCTAGAAGATGCATTACAAACGGCAGATTCTATGCAAGCGCGTGGATTTGGAGTGACGAAGCGTAGTACGTACATTCGATATCGAATGGAAAGGCAAGATTGGTATATACTTGCCTGTTTAGTGATTTTATTACTAAGCTGTTTTGTGTTTAATTATTGTGGTGCTGGTAAACTATTAATCTATCCAAGGGTGGAATCACTTGTATTTCAGCAATATGATGGACTATTATTCGTGTTATTTATACTGTTTATTAGTTTACCAATCATAATGGAAGGGAGGGAATGGTTATGGTGGCGCATGCAGAAATAAAAAATTTAGCATTTACGTATGCTGATGAAAAAGTACAAGCATTAACAGGCGTTTCCTTAGCGGTTTCTCAAGGTGAATTTATTGTGCTCGCTGGTGGTTCAGGATGTGGTAAGACAACACTTTTGAAACATTTTAAGAAAGAGTTACTCCCAATTGGAAGGCGCACAGGTAGTATGTATTATAATGGAACTTCTTTACTGGAGATGCCAGACTTATTGTCAGCACAAGAAGTGGGAATGGTGTTTCAAAATCCAGAAAATCAACTTGTTATGGATACGGTAATTCAAGAATTGGCATTTTCTCTTGAAAATGTTGGTTTAGAGACAAGTATAATTCAAAAGAGAATCGCTGAATTAATTAGTTTTTTAGGTTTTCAAGATTTGTTACACCAGTCTGTTCACACGTTATCGGGAGGACAAAAACAACTTGTTAATTTAGCGGCAGTTCTTGTTTTGCAACCTAAATTGTTACTGTTTGATGAACCGACAGCACAGCTTGATCCAATTGCAGCAAAAGATTTTTTAGGGTTATTGAAACGAATTAACGAAGAACTCGGGATTACAATTATCATGAGTGAACATCGTTTAGACGAAGTAATGCCACTAGCAACTCGAGTTGTGTTTATGAATGCTGGGGAAATTATTTATGATGGAATTCCGCAACAGGTTATATCTAAAATGTGGACAGTAGAAGAATTCCGACCGTTTATTCCTCAAATTCCAAGATTGTTTTTAGAATGGAATGTAGAGCAAATACCCTTTACGGTAAAGGGAGCACAAACACAAATTCATTCCGAGTTACCTATCGAACATGAAGTGCCAGTTATATCGCAAACAGAAAAAAAAGAAGTGATTTTACAAGTAAAACATATATCCTTTCAATATGAAAAAAATAGCCCTTTTATTTTACGGGACTTAACCTTATCAATTGAACAAGGGAAGTGGACTGCGCTTGTTGGGAAAAATGGTACTGGAAAATCAACACTTTTAACCATCTTGGCAGGATTAAACAAAACTAGAAGAGGAAAAGTACGGTGGAACGGAACGGAGATTCATAAAATTGATTCAAAGGAACGATTTAAAAGAATAGGTTTTGTATCGCAACATCCATATTATCATTTTACATATGAGACGGTGTGGGATGAAGTTTTTGAAAGAGCAACTGAATTATATGGTGATATAGGGAAAGAAATCGCAGAAGATATGTTGAAAAGATTTTGGCTTCATTCTATTCGAGATCGTCATCCACATGATTGTAGTGGGGGAGAACAACAGTTAATCGCACTATGTACGGCTTTATTATCGAAGCCAAATTTATTATTACTAGACGAACCTACAAAAGGGCTTGATCCAGAAAAAAAAGAAAAATTAGGTGTGCTGTTTCAAGAGTTACAAAAAGAAGGAACAACAATTGTGATGGCAACACATGACATTGAATTTGCAGCTAAATATGTTGATCATTGTATGATGTTATTTGATGGGAACGTAATTATGGATGATACACCAAAGAAATTCTTTAGTGATAATTTCTTTTATACAACATCTATTAATCGTTTTATTCGCAAGCAATTACCTTATGCATTAACGTGGGAGGATGTGTACAAATCGTGTCCAAGCGATATTTTGCTCTCATAATGCTTAGTTTCATTATTGTAATAAGTACGCTTCTCTTTACTTCTTTTGTAACAGATAAATATTATATTTGGTGTAGTTTATTTTTATTATCCATTATCATGTTACCTTTTTATATACGATTTGAGAGGAAAGCATTTGTTTCACGTGAAATAGTCATTGTAGCTGTTTTAGCAGCAATAGCAGCAGTTAGTCGTGTACCGTTTTCCATTATGCCGAGTGTACAACCAACATCTTTTGTTATTATTGTATCTGCAATTGTTTTTGGAAGTGAAACAGGCTTTATGATTGGGGCAACGGCAGCACTTGTATCTAATATATTTTTAGGACAGGGGCCTTGGACACCGTGGCAAATGTTTTCTTGGGGAATGATAGGCTTTATAGCTGGTTTACTTCGAAATACATTTATAATGAGAAAGTTATGGGGGAGAGTCATCTATGGGTTCATAGCCGGCTTTGTTTTTGGCTGGATTATGAACTTGTGGGGGATACTTGGCTTTTTAGAAGGATTAACATGGAAAGACTTTATTGCATACTACGCTGCAAGTTTTTACTTTGATCTAGCTCATGCACTCTCAAATGTAATTTTTCTTGTTTTGTTTAGCTCATCGTGGATTAGAATTATTACAAGGTTTAAAAAGAAATATGGAATTTTAGATGATGATAAAGAGCTATTATCTCAAGTAAACAAAGCATAAGTACATATCATAAAGCATAAGAATATAAAGTAGGGTCGCGACTTACATATTCGTTTGCCTCTTTCATGCTTCTTACCACTGGTGAGAAGCATTTTTTCATACATATTATATTGTGAAAAATGTCAAGAAATCGATTTAATATGCTTCGATTTTTATATGAGATTTTTTATATAATAGTAAATGAGAAAAAATTCAAAGAGGAGATGCCTTATTCATGAAGCTAGTTGTTCCAAAGCAGCACGGTGCATGGGGGATGCTGCTGATTCCATTTATACTTAGTGTAATACTTGGTAAAGCTACTTTCTATCATATTCCACTCTTTATCGCTTGGTTATTTATCTATTTAGCAACATATCCATTTTTAATGTACATGAAGCAACCGCGAAAGAAAGAATTTTTACATTCAGCAATTATTTATTTTATTATTGCATGTGTCTTCGGTATACTATCTTTACTATACGAGTGGAGAATTCTTTTCCTCGCAGCTGTTATGATTCCGCTCTTTTTTGTGAATATATATTTTGCTCGTCAAAAAAGGGAACGAGCTTTAGTAAATGATATTTGTGCAATACTTGTTTTCTGCACGGGCGGTTTGATTAGTTATTATTTTTCAATGAAAACAATTGATGAAACAGCATGTTGGATTGCAGCAACTTCTTTTTTATACTTTTTAGGTAGTACATTTTATGTGAAAACAATGATACGTGAAAAGAATAACCCGACATATCGCTATGTATCATGGGGATATCACATTTTCTTAACTGTTGCATTGTTTGTAGTAAACCCATGGCTTTCTCTAGTTTTTATACCTAGTCTAGTTCGAGCAATTATATTATATGGTAAGAAAATATCTATTTTAAAAGTAGGGGTTTTAGAAATCGTTAATTCTGTATATTTTTTAATTGTCACGGCAATACTGTTTTAGTATGCCATTTGAGTTACATCCCATCTAGTAAATAGATGGGATGTATTTATTCTTGTTCCAAAATATGAACCGCATGATCACATTTTTGTAAGGCGTGCTCCACAGCCTGTAAGGATTGTTCTATACGTTCTCGATTATCACTTTTTTCGACTGTTTGTAATGCGTTTTCTAAAGATTGTTTTGCTTCATGTAAAGAATGATAAGAATCTTGAACATATCCACGTGCGTTTTTGCTCATTATATATTCCTCCTTTATCCCGCTATTTGTGGGCAGTAATACTCCTACCTCAAAATTCGGTGAAAGAAAAGAAGTTAGGTGGGAGTTAAACTGCCCGTAAAAGCTCGATTGGTCGGGCTAATAATCAGTGGGGGATGTAGAAAACCCCCACTGATTAAAGTTCCACTCTATTGCATACACTTCTAGTATGAGCGTTAGAAAAGAAAATATAACTTGTTTTAAATGTTTTATCCCTGCTATTACAGATAGTAATGGTTCAATTGATTAAAGTTTCACTTTATATGATTTGACAATTGAAATGAAAATGGCTATAGTAGGCTATAAAGTGAATATTTTCTTATCCAGAGAGGTGGAGGGACTGGCCCGATGAAACCCAGCAACCGCGATGCAGGTGCTAATTCCAGCAGAACATATTTGTTCTGGGAGATAAGACGAAGATATATACGTAACTTCTTCTTATCGAAGAGGTTTTTTTGTTGCAAAAAAACCGATTCTAAAAACAACAGAATAAGAAGAAAGGGGTTGCAATTGTACTGTGACACTTGAAAAATACGTAAAGCTGCGTAATGCAGTATATGAATATATGATGGAGCAAGATAAACCAATATCACTATTAGATATTCAAGAACATATCGTTTCGCATCATGAAGGAAAATTCACGAAAAAAATGTTACACCAATTTTATTTATCAAGGTTATTAGACGAATTGAAACTGGATGGGAAAATTACTTTAGCTGATGAAGAATACCTCTATGCTGAAAAAGGGGTATATTATAAGGCGCGAAAAGGGAGCTAGGCTCTCTTTTTTCATGCTATAATTTATCTGAAAATTAAAAGGAGTATGTAGAGTAAAAGACTGCAGAAGCAGCCTGATACAAGGGAATGGTGTTGAGTGTGTAGTGTCAAAAGTTGAATATGCCCTGAAAGAGGCATTTCATTCGGCTAAAAACGAAAAGAGACACCTTCGCCGAGTAGGTGTCAGTTGTTGTGTCATGTAGGCTTGCTACTTGACATGTATTAGAATATCATGCAAACCAGGCGGAGTCAAAAGGGAATTTAAGGAAAGGTGTTGTTTGGAGATGAATGTACTAATCATATATGCACATCCCAATCCATCTAGTTTCAATGCATCCATTTTAGAACATGTGCAAAAAGGACTTCAAGAAACGAATCATTTTGTTACATTGCTTGACCTATATAAGGAACAATTTAACCCAGTACTTATTTTTAATGAAGATATGAGAAGACGTGATTTAGTATATGAAGAAGAGACAGAAAAATACAGAAGATTGATCAAAGAGGCAGATTTTTTTATTTTTATTTATCCAATATGGTGGTGGGGAATGCCAGCTATTTTGAAAGGGTTTATTGATCGCGTTTTTGTTACAGGATTTGCTTATAAATATGAAGGGGCGTTACCAAAAGGATTACTCATAGGAAAAAAAGCATGGGTTATTAATACTTTAGATTCGCCGTTATGGTACGTGGCACTCTTATATCGCTCTGCTGATTGGGTGATTATGAAAAAGGGGATTTTACGATTTTGTGGTATACGCCAAATAAAACGTTCAGTCTTTCAATCTGTAAAAACAAGTAAAGCGATAAAACGGGAAAAGTGGCTGCTAGAAATGCAAGAAAAGGCTAAAAAATTATGAGTGAAATAGAAAACATAATGAGATGCTGTAATCGTACTGATGAATTGTTCCGTACATATATTGCTTGTTTGCTTCAATTGAAACACCATAGCGAGATGTTTCAAAAAGTGTATCAAGAACTAAGAGTTGATTATTTAGTAAGGGGAATTTGTGAACGGGAAGTTGATGGGGTTATTAAAGAAAGCAAGGAGTATAAGATGTATGACTTACCCAAAGCATTACGATGGGATCTTTTACGAGCAAATCCTTCGAGTATAGAAAATGTATGTACAGAATTATTTGGGTACGGGAGTTTGAATTTCACTACTAGGGAATGGGAAAATGTGATTATATGTATTGAAAATGAACAATCACAATAATAGTTATTATGTAAAAAAGCTAGTATAAAACTAGCTTTTTGTATGTTTCAAACTTAAATTAAAAGAAAGCAGAAAAGCTCTCACTCCTGTGAAAGCTTTTCTAAGTGTTTTGCAATTTGTATATACATATTGGAGTAAGTAGAATGGACATCACTGCTCGGACTAGCATTTGATGAAAAATGAACAATCACCATATTTGCTTTTGGATCGATATAGAGGCATTGTCCGTAACTTCCTAACACTTCAAAAGCGCCCTGTTCGTTATGAGGAATCCACCATTGATTATGATAAGAAATAGGTGCACCTTGTCCGATTGCTAATTCGCCTTCTTGTACGCTCTTTACACTTTCCGAAATAGAGGAAGGGAGAACTTGCACGTCATGATAGCGACCGTTATGTAAAATTAATTGCCCAAATCTGGCCATATCTCTTGCAGTGGCGTTTAAACCGGCGCTTGCTTGTTCAACTCCTGTTTCATCCGTAACATAATACGCATTTTCTTCCATACCTATTTTGGACCAAATTCGTTCACTTACATTTTCGGCTAATGATTTACCGGTCACTGTCCGTATAATCCAGCCGAGTGTTTCAGATGAGCCGTTATTATATGAAAATGCAGTTTCAGGTGATGCTGTTTCTTTTGCTTCTCGTAACATATCATAAATTTTCATAGGACCATCATAGTTTTTACCACGAGGAAGAATATTGCTAGCTAAATATAACTGTGCATCTTGATTTTCTAATCCTTGCTGTATATACCCATGTGTCGGGTATTCAGCAGAAACCTGCATGTCCATTAATTGCTGAATCGTTGCTTTCCCGAAAGGTGTATTTCGTAATTCTTTGACGTATGTTTCAGCGGTCTTATGTACATCGATGAGTCCTTCTTCGGTTAATGATTGTACAAGTGCACCAGTAAATACTTTTGCTAAAGAGGCCATTCCATGCGGCTCATTTTGTTTATATCCATTGAAATAATGCTCGTAAACAAGTTTTCCGTTATGTACAACGACAAATGCATCTGTTTTATTCTCATCTAATAGTTTTTTTAAAGGAATATTGCCCCCATTTTCCTTTTCAACAGAAAAATCATCTAAGTTTTGTAATGCAGTAGGGAATGCTAATACTTGCATAGGATTGTTTTTTACTTCATTTGTTAACGCTAGTTCTTTCATATTTGTGTATGACCAACGTAAGTAGGGATCTTGCAACCAGTTTTCTTTTGTCACGTTCTCTTTAGAAGGAGAGACTTTGTTTTGTTTAAAAAATGCAAATCCAAGCCCAGTTACGATAAATAGTAGTGTAAGTATGAGCAATAAAAGGGGAGATTTTTTAAAGTTCATCTATGTACCTCCTTGTTATTTCTACAGTTAGTATACGCTCGTTTTCTTAGAAATACAAAATAAGGAAAGTAAACAGAGGAGTTTACTTTCCTTATTAACATTAAGCTGATAATTTTCTGTCTGTATGTTGCTTTTTGAACTTTTGTTTTCTGCCATGTAGACCATAATAAATAAGTAATGTGAATGCAACGATAATGGCAGCAATGAAATACATATTATGATAACTTGATTTTGCAGCTACTATACCTAATATGAAAGAACCGAAACCAATACCGCTATCAAAGAATGAGAAATAAGTGGCTGTTGCTGAGCCGCGTCGATGGTTTGGAGCCGCGGAAATAGCAATGGTTTGGAAACTTGGAATTAATGTTCCGTAGCCTAAACCAATTAATACACCTGCACCAAGGAACCAAAATGACGTTTGTGCTTGGCTTAAGATGAACATTCCAATTGTAAAAATAATAATCGAAGGATAAACAAGTATATTTTCACCGAAACGATCAAATATTTTCCCTGTGAATGGACGAGAAAGTACAACAACGAGTGCGTACACAATAAAGAAGTAGCTTGCAACTTCTCCTAAACCAATTTCTTTTGCATAAATAGGAATAAAAGATAAAATGCCACTATAAGAAAATGCTAAAACAAATCCTGTTAGAGCAATTGGAACTGAAGAAGGTTCAATTAAATCTTTCCATTTCATTCGTTCACGTTTTTGTTTACTTACTGGCTTTTCATGTGGAATATTTACAAGTAAACCTAATAGAAATGCTAGTAATGAAAATACAGAACAAACGATAAATAGAATAGTAAATGAAAAGTGCGAAATAATCGTTAAACCTAAAAAAGGACCGATTACCATCGGCAGACTCATAAATACACCAAAATAGGCAAGTGCTTCACCGCGGCGATGCGGTGGTGCGACATCTGTTACAATTGTACCTGTTGCTGTAGTCGCCATTCCAAACCCAATCCCGTGAAGGAAGCGCAGGGCAAGTAATAAAAATAAACTTTGTGCACCGAAATACATGACGGTAGCAGCTAAAAATAACGAAAGTGAAATAAATAATATTTTCTTTCTCCCTAAATCGTCAAGCCACTTTCCGGTAAATGGGCGGCATAGGACAGAAGAAATAAGGAATACTGTTGCGACTAAACCAATTTCTTCTGGTTTTCCTTTCAATCCGTCTATTACATAGACGGGCAGGGTGGTCATAAGCATGTAAAACGTTAAAAAGAGAAACAGACTACTAAAACAA
The DNA here is from genome assembly GCF_000374885.1 of Bacillus sp. 105MF. Lineage (NCBI taxonomy): Bacteria > Bacillati > Bacillota > Bacilli > Caryophanales > Bacillaceae > Bacillus > Bacillus sp. 105MF. Next base: position 127,127 of record NZ_KB895577.1, read on the forward strand.
GTTCCAAGGAAGTCCTTCGTCCAAAGTCTCTCACTTTGCATCGTCATCCCTCCAATTAATCATCTAAATTTTTAATAATAGCTTCTAGTACTTGAAATGCTCGCTGCAAGTCTTCTTCATTAATATCCTGCAACGTTTTTTCTTCAAAAGTATCAACTTCTTCTTGCCATACTGGAATCATTTCTAATGCTGTTTCTGATAAGGAAATGAGCTTTTCACGGCGATCTTTCCCCTCAGTTCGAATGATCCATCCCATCGTTTCCATACGTGTTAATGTACGAGTCATCGTTGGAGATTCAACGTTTAAGTATTGACATAGCTCAGTTTGTGTACAAGGCCCCGTTTGATTGATTCGGAAAATAACAGCCCATTGTGCACTAAATAAACCTGTTGGTGACACACGTTCATTAAATTTCTTAGTAAACTTTCGAGAAGTTTGACTGACAATGTGAAAAAAATGTTGTTTTTCGTCCATGTATTTAATCCTTTCAAATTAGTTACCTAGCTAACTATATACCTCTTTACCATAATTGTCTAGCAATAGATATGTTGTTTTATGTAAAAATTTTGTATCGTTTTCGTATTGAGAACATACATTCTATATGGTATTCTGAAAATAAGTTTACAATTTTCTTTCTATTATAGTTGGATGGGGGAATGTGTGATGATTAAGCCTGCAACAATGGAATTTGTTTCGTTATCAAATGGAGAAACAATCGCATACCAAGAAGTTGGAAGGCGAAATAAAGAAATACTTATACTCATTCACGGGAATATGACATCTTCACAGCATTGGGATTTAGTCATTGAGAAATTACAAGATGAATATCATATTTATGCCATTGATTTAAGAGGCTTTGGGAAATCAACATACAATAAGCCAATAGATTCATTGCAAGATTTTGCAGATGATGTAAAGTTATTTATAGACGAGCTACAATTGAAGAAGTTTTCCCTGATGGGCTGGTCAATGGGTGGTGGCGTCGCAATGGAGTTTACGGCTTGCCATACGGAGCTTGTAGAGAAACTAATTTTGGTAGAATCAGTCGGAATGAAAGGATATCCGATCTTTAAAAAGGATATTAATGGTCAGCCTATCGTATCCACGTTATTAAAAACAAAAGAAGAAATTGCACAAGATCCTGTTCAAATTACTCCTGTACTAGATGCCATTAAAAATATGAACAAGCTCTATTATCGAACGGTTTGGGACTTACTCATTTATACACATAACAAACCAGATCCAGAGCGCTATGAAAAATATTTAGATGATATGTTAACGCAGCGTAATTTTGTTGATGTAAACTATGCTTTAATTACATTTAATATTTCAGATGAACATAATGGAGTCGTTCCTGGAAATGGATATATCCACCGTCTGCAAGTTCCAACTCTTGTCGTACAAGGAGATCGTGATTACGTTATACCGCAAGTGGTAGGAGAAGAATTAGCAAAACATCTCCCGGATGCTGAGCTAGTCATATTAGAGGATTGTGGGCATTCGCCGTTTGTTGACTGTTTAGATGAATTTACGCAGCATGTTATAAATTGGTTAGAGAAATAGTACATTCCCAAAGACCCCAATGTTACATATACTATAATATTTGTATCTAAAGGGGAATTTGCAATGAATGTTTTTGCAGAAAGAATACATGAACCTTCTCTTATATTTCACTCACCATATAGTAGTCATGCATATACAAAAGTATTTGTGCATCCTATGTATATACAAGTTTATGAGCAACCTTTTGCTCCACAATCGCAAGTACAGCTTATACCAAGTGTTGCTATGTATAATTTCTTTTATGGTCCTATCTTATATGGAAGTCCGTTTTTTAAACATTTTAATCATATTGTAAAAGCACAAATTTGGGATGGCTAAGAAGTTAGAAGAGTAATCTTTTAACTTCTTTTTTATGTTGATATTCACACACTCATTCCTGAAAAAAGTTTATCCCGCTATTTGCGGGCAGTAAGACCCCCACCTCAAAATTCAGCAAGAGCAAAGAAGTTAGGTGGGAGACGGGCTGTCCGTAAAAATCCGATTGATGAGGGCTAATAATCAGTGGGGATGAAAAAAACCCCCCACTGATTAAAGTTTCACTTTATAATGAAAATTGGTGAGCTTGAAAAGGGAGAGGGAACAGGATGTCAATACGATTTACATTTTGGATTATGGTGGGGATTGTTGCGATTTCTGGATTATCGCAAGGGATGCTTCTACCAGCTATCGCAATGATTTTTGAACAAGAAGGAATTCGTTCCAGTATTAATGGAATCCATGCAACTGCGTTATATATTGGAATATTATTTATTTCGCCATGGCTTGAAAAACCGATGCAGCGGTTTGGAATGAAGCCAATTATCGTAATCGGTGGATTTCTCGTTATCATTTCATTATTCTTTTTTACACAAACATTTTCATTCTGGATATGGTTTTTACTTCGCTTTCTAGTAGGAATAGGGGATCATATGTTACATGTTGGAACGCAAACGTGGATTACAACGACATCTGATCCAAGTAAAATTGGAAGACAAGTATCTATATATGGAGTGTTTTTTGGTATCGGTTTTGCAGTAGGACCATACTTAGCGAGTACTGTTCAGTATGGACTTGCAACTCCATTTATTGTATCGACGATTCTTTGCTTAATAGGGTGGTTGCTATTACTTCCAACTAAAAATGCTTTTCCAGTTCAAGATGAAACAGGGAAAGAAAATGAATCATCGCTTTCTCGTTATAAACAAGTATTTGTACTTGCGTGGATTGCACTTATGGGACCTTTAGCATACGGTGCGCTAGAAGCAATGCTGAATAGTAATTTGCCAGTATATGCACTTCGAAAAGGTTGGTCTGTCTCTGATGTATCCTTCTTATTGCCAGCATTTGCAATCGGGGGAATTATTACACAAATTCCACTTGGTATATTAAGTGATAAATATGGAAGAGACCGCATTTTAACGTGGACATTCAGCATCAGTACAATCGTTTTCTTACTTGCTGCGGTGTTTGACGGGTATTATTGGATTGTATTTGGGTGCATGCTCTTAGCTGGCATGGTAATCGGTTCATGTTTCTCATTAGGACTTGGCTTTATGACGGATTTATTACCAAGACACTTACTGCCAGCTGGGAATATATTATCCGGAATTGCCTTTAGTATAGGAAGTATTATCGGACCTGTATTAGGAGGCGTATTTATAGAAAAAATACAGTATACAAGCTTTTTTATAGCGGTTATGATAATAATGGCAATTATTGCACTTCTATATATCACATATATGAAAAGTTAATTCGCATCAAGAAAAATAGAAAGTAGGTTAGGGCATGACAAAACAACCTAATAAGAAAAAATTTGAAGTACAAGAGAACGAAAGCATTACAGATTGTTTAGCACGTATGGAACGTGAAGGATATGCACCTTCGCGCCGCATGGAAGAGCCGATCTTTCATGAAGTGAAGAAAGATGGACAAACAGTTGTGGAACCGTGCGGGAGAAAAATTGTTTTTGAAGGGAAGTTGAAGTAAGGAGAGGTTCTTTGTACTGAACCTCAAAAGTTAGACTTTAATCGGAGTGATTCCTCACTCCGATTTTTCTTTTCGTTTTAATCCAGTTTCGATACGATTTCAAGAATGGCTCTTGAAAATTTACGAAATCATAATTCGATCCAGTAACGCTGAACAATTTCGCCAGTATTCTGGGAAATTACTTCATCTTCTAAGATACCTCCAACTTTTTGAATGGTTTTGGCAGAGGCGATATTTGCTTTGTCACAAGTTATCAACACTTTCTCCAATCCTAATTTTTTCGCTTCAAATAAGGAAAGCTGAAGTTGCCCAGTGGCGTAACTCTTTCGACGTTCGCCCGGGTGCACGCTATAACCGATATGTCCGCTCTCCATCAGTAATTCTGGTGTTAATCGATGGCGTATATTGATGAAACCGATTAATTTCCCCTTTTCAATGCTCAAAAACTGAGTGGATGGAACTCGATTTAGTGGTAAATTTTCTCCCTTTTCTTGGATTGTGACTTTTTCAAGCCATTCGTCAAAGGAATCAAATTGTTGTAAGGAACAACTACCATGTGGTTGTTCTCTTGCATCTAGGAATGCTTGCCGATAAGCCATGATTTGTTTGCTATGCTGGTGTGTTGGTTTCACTAATTGCATTGTCATCATCTTTCTCCTATATCATTTTTTTACATTACACTGTCTTACTTACTTGCTCTAACTCATTATAGTTTATAATATTTAGAATAAATCGAACAGAGTAAGTAGGGGAGCAGTTTAATTTTCTAGCACTAAACCTTTCAGACAGTTTCATCCATTGACTAACCAGTTCAAATGAAGGAATACCGTATTTTTTCAAAAGAGTAGAATAACCATAACTCGAATTAAGAGATTCTTCAACAAGACGCATTTTTAACCTGCTATTCGCTGGCAGTAAGCATTCTACTGATGGAAGTTTCTGGGTTGTATAGCTTTATAAAATTATTTGCTATTTACAAAGTGGGCATGATGAAGTGTTCTATCTTAATAGATAGTGAAATGACTATCATTTTTTGGTAAAATATTGATATAAAAAAAGATTCATTATATATTAATAAATCAGAATATAATCGCAAGAAATTCTATGCGAAATATATTGAAAAATATATTATCTTATCAAGGTAAATAAGGGGGATCATGATGTCGGGAAGTTTGGTGGATTCGTTTTTAGAGTTTTTCGGGTATACAGAAAGTAAACGGAAGCGTGATCAATATGATAAATTGCATGATTACTTAAAAAGTAAGGAAAAAGAATTAGAAAAATTGATCGAAGAGATTGAATCAGCAAAGAAAAGGTATGATGCGAAAAATGGTGGATTATCATCTGATAAAATTCCAGCTCGTGAATTTGAAGTAAAACGTCCTCAAAAGGATCAAGAATACTCCAAGACAATCAGTTATTTTCGCGAAGCCCTAGGTAATGTAAGGTCTGCTAAAAGCAGGGCATATCAAAAATGGGAGGAATATAAGGCACAAGCAATTTCAGAAGAACAAACAGCTGCAGCAGCTATAGAAGCAGAAAAAAATAAGTTAAAAAACTCTTAGAGATAGTAGAGTAGAAAATTGTATAAAGTATTGAAGGAAAAGGGGAATGGGAATGCATCGTCAAGAAATTGAGATTCATGGAAATGAAATATCGAGTGCCATTTCTTATGCAGAGCAGATTGAAAAGGGAGTAAAAGAATCACTCCAGCAAGCAAATGAACTAAAATCACATGTAACCGGTTCTCGTTGGAATGGGAAAACACGAGATGCCTTTTTATGTTATTTAGAATTGCTCATCCAGTACAATTCTGAAGTCGCAGATGCACTTGAAGGACAGACAAAGGCGCTTAAGGAGCTTGATAAGAACATTCATTCCTTTACAAATAGGGATGAAGTAGAAAATATAAAAAGATTGAAATAGAGAGGAGGATAAAACAGATGGGAAGAGAAGTGTGGAGCTTTACACCTGCTGAACTGTACACATTAGCTGGTGCAGCTGGAGTCACGTACATATTTGGCTTACAAGAGCGTGAAATTCTTGCTTTAACCGATGAAGATTGCATAACGAAAGCAACAGCGGAATTGAAGGAGAAAGGGCTTATTACAGAGAATAATGGGCTGACACCAGCGGCTTTTCAGCTGATTGAATTACTGAGGGCATATCAAGAAAGCCAAGAGTATACGCGAATTAATAATCTATTAATTGGATTTTTGCCACAAGATAAAGACAGAGTAGCTGTCTTAACAGAACGAAAACAAAATGAAGAATATGAAATTCATTACATAGCGAAGCGAGATGTCTATTTTTCATTATTAGAACGGATTCCGTTTTTAATGCGAGAACCAAGAGAAATTGAAGATACCTTTTTTACAAAGAAGATGACAGAAAAAGAGCAGCGAACATTTGAAGAAATGGATTTATCTGAAAAGGATTTACTAGCTATCGAAACAGTGTCTCGCCCGCGGAGCCGAAGAGCAGAAGATAGAGGGAAATGGGAATGCTTCTTGTACTTTACAGAGGGGGAAGACTTTATTCAAATAGAAGTAGAACGTAAGCGTTATGAATGGGCTAGTCTGTATGCGGTGAACAAGAAATTATATGATGTTTTAAAAATGCCGTATAAGAAAATAAGTGATCCACGACAATTCTCGTTAGGAGGACGAAATTAATGCAAATACCAATGGAAGATGGCGGAGCAAGTAGCAGTTCAGAAATTGTATTGAATTATGATGAGATAGAAGACATTATAAGACGTCTTCAAAGCATATATAACATTTATTCAGGTGCTATAGCGACAAATGCGAAAAATCTAGAGAAGTGTCAATTCTATCTTGAAGGAGAAGCGATGCGAGTTATAGACGTGTATCCGAAAATATTAAATAAAATATTGGAACTAGCAGACCATTATAACCGAGCGGCATCCATTGTAGAGGTTGTTCGCCAAGAAATGAAAACACAAGATGAAGAATTACATAATAAATTACAACCTCAAGAATAACTACGGCTGATATGGGAATGGGGGATGGAAGAAAAATGGATGTTAGTTATAAGCCGAAAGATTGGGTAGATATGAAAGATGGCTTGAACCAAATCACAAAAGATACATTCGTAAAATTACATCAAGCGAATGGTCTTTTAAAAGATGTACAGGAAAGAATACATGACCTTGATTCAGATGGAAGTATTTATTTTCATCATAAAGATCAGACTGAAACAATTGCGGAATTACATGTTGCATATACGACTCTACAAAAATATTGTGATGACGCAGGGCAAGTCGTTTATGATCATATTGATAAACCATTTTTAGTAACAATGGATCAATTTGCACAAAAAATGAGAGATTTATCAATTAAAAACTTTGAAACTACAAACCGAATTGGCTCTACAACAACAACTACAGTACCAGGTTCATATAGTTACGGTAACACACCGCAAACGATCACAACAACAAAACCTAAAATAACGGTGGATGATATTTTCAAAGACTCACGTGCATTTGATAAAGTTCTTCATGCTGAATATGAAGAATGGAAAAGAAAAGATCCAAACATGAAGCTTGACTATGAAGAATACAGAAAACGTGTTCCTTCGACGCGAGGGTTTGAATACAGATCAATAGAGGATGAGCAAAAACAACTAGAGGCATGGCGTGACTTTGGATTAGGAGTTCTAACAGTCGGAGCAATGTTCATTTGTCCACCATTAGGGGTTGCAGCATCACTGGTATTTGGCGGGCTCCAAGTAAAAAGTGCCCATGACGGAGAAGACTGGGGAACACACCGGAAATTAAGTCAAGGAGAAAAAGTAGAAAGATATGTTTTTGGTGTCTTCGATATTGCGAGTGCTGGAGCAGCTATAAAAGGATTCAAAGCTTTTGGATCATTCGGGAAATTACAAGAGGAAGCAACGAGTTTTAATCCAAATCAAGGGAAAAATATGGTACAATCATGGCGAGACGGAAAAAATATTACGCTTGACCGCATGAGACTAGCAGGTCTAAAAGCAGAAAAATACGGAAATGAAAAAATGTATCAGCTTGGCGGAAAAATGACTCAAGGAATGGAGAATACACTTGCCTTCTTCAACAAGGGGCATGAAATAGTTGGAGGCGGTGTAGTAGCAGGGAAGCAAGGCGGTCCAGGAAAGGTTACCGAGTGGGTTAATACGCGCCATGCAGAGAGTAGTAAGTTTATGGATGGTAAGATTCAGGGGCTTGAGGCTTCGCTTGCGGAGAGGAAGTTAGGTAAGGAAGTTAGCGGTGTTGCAGGTAAAATAGATCCTCTAAGTAATCCTAAAATAGCAAAAGAAATTGAAGCTAACTCTGATGCTGTTTATGGATATTCACCTAAACAAGGGTCGCCTTTAGATAAATTCGGAATTGATTGGACCAATCCAGAAGAAGTTGCTTTTGCAAAAACTGAAAGAATGAAGTATCTTAAGGAATTAGAACAAAAAAGGAATCAGCTTACAAATGAGGTTACTAAACTTCAAAGTGAAGGAATGTCGCTTGAAGAAATTGCAAGAAAGAAGGTTGAAAAGCGAAATTTGGATAGAATACAATCATATCTTGATTCCAATAATCTTGAAGGACTCAATGCAATGAAAGCACGGAATCGTCAAACATATGGTAGAGAGGAAGGGCCTACACCAGAACAACTTTTTGACAAATATGGTTCATGGGAAGATGTAATATACAGTAGCACAAAATCAAGCCCAGCAATGGATGTGTTAACAGGTTTGTATAAGTAGTAGGAGGTTATGATTATGATTGAGGAAAAACAAAATCAAAATACACGGTGTTATGTGGAAAATAATTTAAGAATCCGTATACAGGAAATAGAGGATGGAAAAGCAAAACTGTGGGTGGCAATTGATAAGTTAAACATTTGCTTTACATTGATTATGTATGATTTTATGGATTGGTGTGAGCGAGAGATAAATATAAACTTGGAGATTGATAAGAGTTGGAATAATCATAGAGGTTTTATTATAGACAGTAAAGACCAAGTAATAATTATGTCGGAAATAAAAAGATTCATTAATGAATTTAATGTAAAACCTAATGAAAATGCTGATCAATTTTCAGATGCTGAGTGGTATGCATAAATATGACTTTTTTCTGATGCTATAAAATACTTGGAAAGCAGAATTTTTAGCTGGACATTATTTTTCTAACAAGAGAATCCGGGAGTTAGTCCTCTGGATTCTCTTTTCTGTCTTTCGAAATTTTCATACCCATAATCTTATTATCTTTAAGTTCTTTTGAATCTTTACGTACAATTTTATTCAAAGTGTCAGGAAGGATTGAACCAGTATATAGTGGGAAACCTATAAAACAGGATTCGTTCATAGTGGAACATCGTATTCAAGGAATGGAAACGGTTATACGTGAAATTTTAAATAAAGCAAGAAGATAATACTATGTCATAGAAGAAACTGCTTGAGAAGATATTTTTTATATAGCGGGATTATTTACTGAATTTCTAAAAAAACATTTTATGATGAAGATGATGAGTAATATTAAATAAGTAAATGCGGTAATAAAGACACCTAAACAATTTAAGTTGTTTAGGTGTTTTATTTTGTAAATTAGAGATAATATAATAGGATAAACATGGAAAATATATTAAGAAAGAGTTAGAATCTGATGAGTAGGTTTATAGGTATTAATAATTTTCTTGATTAAAATAAAAAAATGAACTGTTCAGTTAGAGTATGTAGATTTTAGGCTTTCTCAAACTAGTGACCTTAATAATAGATATTGTTCAAAAAATGTATCGGATCGGCGGAAAGATGGCTGAGGGTGTGGATATATAGCAGCTGTCTTCAAAGGCCATGAACCAGTTGGAAACGGTACAATGTGGCGGTGGACCAGGAAAGGTTACCGAATGGATCAATAAGCATCATGCAGACAGTAGTAAGAAAATCAATGATGAGAAGGGGATTGAGGCTTCGCTTGCGGAGAGAATAGGGAATGCTGGCTCAGGAGTTAGTAAGTCAAACTTCCTAATGTTAAAACCGAAAAGGTTACTTTTAATAAAAGAAATCCAAATGACACAGCTCAATTGCGAAAGGATTTTAATAAGGTCAGGAAAGAGTTGATGAAATCTATGGCTGATAATCCTGAAAAAATAAAAGGATTAAAAAAATCTGCAATTTCAGATAATGATATTGAAGATACGAAGGAATTCGGACTAGTTCCTGACGATTGGCAAGCTCATCATAAAATCCCTTTGGATCAAGGTGGTAGCAATGATGTGGAAAACTTAGTTCTAATAAAAACCATCCCTATCACAAGATTATTACAAATGAACAAAATTCATTAACAAAGGGTATGAAACCTGGGGACAGTAAAATAGTAGATTTTCCTATTCCAAAAGGAGACATTTATCCTCCTAATAAGGAATAAATATTTTTTAGAAGGTGATTATATGTGGAGAGAGCAAGTTAGTCAGATATCCAAAATAAGAGAGAAACGAAACCGAAAACTCAATTTACCTACCAATGAAAACGAGTTATCAAGATTTCGTAAATCTGTAGTAGAAAAATTTGGTGAAGATGTACTGCCACAGCAATACTATGAATTTTTAGAAACAGTTAATGGAATTGAATTTAATGGACTTAAAATTTATGGGATTGACCAAAATTTTTTGGATTCAAAGCCAAAAAATCAGGTGGATAGTTTTTTTGATGCCAATGAAACATGGGAGTCAATTAAAGACGAAGATGAGTTGGTTTTTTTTGGAGATTCAGATATAGCTTGGTATTGTTATAATGTTTCTAAAAAAAACTTTGTTGAACTAGATAAGCCTTCAGGTGAGCATATGGAAACTTTTTGCGATTTTGATACTATGCTTGAATCTGCTTTCTCTGTAGCACTTAGTTAAATGTACAACCCGCCGTCAACTTTTGGCGGATGGAGAGTGTTGTGTAGCACACAGAACCTGACCAACTGCTAACTGTTTAAAGGTGTGAGATGATAGCAAATGAATCTGGATATTTATTACTGGAATTGGTAAAGAAAGTGAAGATTATAAATCACTATTTTTGACCTTGATTGGCTCATGCCTTTCAAGGTTTTTTGCTTATTAAATAAATGGTTAATATTTGTTTAAATATAGGCACATTAGTCATGTATAAAAAGGGGTGATTTGTTTGAGAATTGAGAGCTAATGAAGGTAGTACCATCATGGAGCTTTATTTTAGTACTTGAAAATGAAAAGCTGTATCAGCTTGGAGAAAAAAATGGCGAAAAACATAGATCACATGACTGCTAAAACTGAAAAATGAAATCAATGAATATAGCTTAATAACATCTAAGCAAGGCGATACAGATTTCCATAGCTGGGTAAATAAGCATCATATAGAGAGCAATAAGATTATAGATGATAAGATAAAGGGTGTAGAGGCTTCCCTTGCTAGTAAGGGTACCGATAACACTGCTGAAGAGATTTTGTTTTCACAAAAGTATATATTTAAATTAAGAACTGGTGAATGGCCTCCACCAGGGTGGAAAGGCTTTGAATGATAAGGGAGGATACTAATGGATACAAATATAACATTGAATATGGCTATGAACATTGCCATAGATTATAAGAGTAAATATAATTTATCAGGTGATATTTTAGAAAACTTGGAACGTACAATAAAATTTTATAGTGAGTTTGATAGTGTCAATGGACCAGTGTGGTTGGTTATAGTAAGCATAGAACCAAATGATTTTTTTGCAGAGAATGAATACACGATTGTTATTTCAGACAAAGAAGCAGCCGTTAAATATATTATCGACCCTAATGGTCATATTTTTTCTCCTCATTTAGAAACTATGACTGATGAAGAATTTGAAGAAATATTCGGTGATGAGGAAAAAGAAAATTAAAAACCAAGAAAATAAATATATTATTTTGAAGGTATAAATACTATCATTAATAAAATTAATAAATGAAAAGATTTTTAAGAGTATGTGTTAAAAAGATGACTTCGGTATTATGGTATTATCCCCTCATAGTAGACAGTTGAAAGAAAGTTACTGTACTGTTTATTATGGAGGGGATTTTTTATGTCTTTAGATAAGTATAAAAACATATCTGATGAAGAGTTTAAACAATTGTCTAATGAAGAATTTCAAGATTATATTAAGTTAAAGAAAGAAGATTTCTCTAGGCATTATAGAAAAATAAATGAAATTACTGTAGATGTGGTATTAAAACCTGAGGAAGCAATAGCAATTGCGAAACAATATCATAAGAAAAGTAACTTAGATGGAGTGGTTAATGAAGACATCCACCAACTTTTCTTTGATGAGGCTTATACATTCAAAATTGATAAAGAGAATAGAAATAATAATGATGTGAGACCGGCATGGAGAGTATTAGTAGATTTACCAGAACCCCCTTTTCTTATGGAGGACTATACATTGATTGTGTCTGATAAAGATAAAAAAGTGATGGGGATGCTTGATCCAAACGGGCATCCGGTATTTAAAGGAAATGAATTTACGGATGAAGATATCGAATATATTATGAATAATGAGGATTCTGAAGATTAATTAAATTAATAACTTAGTGTATAGTTTTATAAATAGAATAAATATCGTTATTATGCAATATTGCGAGTTTCTCGATTACTGGTAAAGGAACATCTCCACTTTATAACGTTATTTGTTGAAGTTTTTGTCTATATGATCTGAACTGGAAGATGTGAATAATCTTCCAGTTTTTTGTTGAAATAAAAAACGAGATATAATTAAAAGAAGGAAATATAAGTCATCTAAAAAAATTACGAAATATTGTTTAAAAGTATTTGCAAGCTGATGAGTTTATTGATGTAAACGATGCGATTAGAGCAGTTACAGGTACAGACCAACGGACAGGAAAAGAGCTATCCACAAAAGAAAGACTTATTGCGGCAAGTTGGACGCTTTTGAACATTATTCCGGTTAGAAAAGTCCTCAGTGTTGCTGGAAAAGTAATTAAGTATGGCGGAAAAATGGCCGAGGGTGTAGATTATGTAACAGCTTCCTTCAAAGGCGTTGAAGTAGCTGAAGACGGTACAGTGATAGGGAAGCAAGTTGGTCCAGGGAAGCTTGCCGAGTGGGTTCATGCACGCCATGCAGAGAGTAGTAAGAAAATTAATGATGAGATTCAGGGGATTGAGGCTTCGCTTGCTAAGGGTACGGGTGATAGTGGAGGTAGATTCCCTACCAAATTGATTGATCCAGAAGCTGATAAACATATTATTGATAAGGTGGCTGAAGCAAGAGGAGGATTATCTAATAAATATAAAGAACGGGGTAATTTTGCATATGCAGAAGTAAATGTTACAGGTGTTGATAAGACAGATTTCTATGCACATAGTGGCATTCATAACTCAGCAAAAGGAATTCCAGGAACAGAGGAGTTTTCATTCAAACCCGAGAACCCGGTATACAAGGCAACTGAAGCACCTGACAATGCAGGGAATATTTACCTTAGAGATGCAGATACAGAGTATAAAATACTAAATGACGTAGCAAATAGATTAGGTGGTAATAAAGATGTGACGGGAACTATCAGATTGTTCACCGAAAAGGATACATGTGGTAGTTGCAATAAAATCATTCAGCAATTTCAAAAAGACTATCCTAATATTAAAGTTGAAGTACTTCATAATGGTGATATACCTATTCTGCTTGAAAATTCAAAATAATAAAATTCGGAGGTTTTATAAATGGCTTATAGCTGTGAAGAGTATTCAGAATATATATATGAGACGTATAGTGAATATGTAGAAGATGAAAAAATGAGCAGAAAGGAGGCAGTTGCACGAACATTTAATGAGTATGATATGTTAATGAAAAAAAGCGAGACAGATAAATTAATTATCAGTGTAATATTTGCAGAAATTCTAGTTTCGCATTCTAAAATTTCCAATACATTCAAAAATTATATGATTGAAACGATATCAAATATTAACTTTATGTTAATAGAACAGGAGCATAAACTTACACAGGAACAGTACAATGATTTCCTCTTTCGTAAGGGGCAGGTACTTAAACAATTAGAAGCAAAGCCGTCAGACTATTATCCAAGAGTATGTTGGTACTATGAAGAATTAACAGACGAAGTTAATAAATTTTTTGATGAAATCAACTCTAATGATACAGATGAAAATGAGGTAGTTGCTAAAGTATTCAAGCGTTTTGAGCGTGACTGCAAAAATACAGCAAGTGAAAAAATTATAGTGTATACAACCTTAGCTGAAAATTTATTACGATATAATTTGATGCCACAAATAGAAGACATGAGTTTTATAAACGAATTGAAGAAGTTTACATTAGACAATATTCAAGGTGAACAGCTATCTGATGATGAAAAAGAAAAGTTGGCACAGCGTATACAAGTGGTTTTGGATTGCGGAGCATGAAAAATGCAAAACTAAGTTAAAAATTGTAAAAAATATTCAATGAGAGTGTAAATTAAACTGTGTAAGTTCCAAAAAAGAAGCATACGCAGTTTAATCGGAAACTTATATGAATTAAGTAAAAGGATAGCCAGCTTTCGAAAAAACATTGCGGGCTATCCTTTACTATTTACTATAATCTCAAAATCATCAGGATTATCGGGGATTCTTTCAATAGAATTGGGAAGTATCTACATTTACTTTAGAACATCCAAGGTACGGATGGCCATTACGTCTTTTACAAAACTTTGGTGAAGATGTTATGCGAAATGGATATTGGTTAGGACAGTGGCTTGAGAAAAAAACGGCATAGTTTTTTTCAAACTTGAATTTGAAGAGTGGGCAGAACGTACTTATAGAGGAGGCGGGGAAAGCCCCGAAACGATACGAGGGACCCCCTGTGAAGGTAAAATTAAAGATTGATACAGCGACAGAAAAAAAGGCAGAGTTAATATGAGGAAAGTGTCGCTCAATTTTATAATCTCAAATGGAGTGAATGATATGAATGATGTAATGAAACAGGCAATAACTCGTATTTCTCAGGTTACATGTGGAGCCTCTGAAGTGAAAAAGAAATCTAGTGAACTTTTAATCACTGAGTATTTGAGAAGGAGCTCGTTGTTTTTAGAAGTTTATCCATTTGAATGTGGACCATTTTTTAGCCCCGCAAAAGTGTTAGATATTAATCTGGATTTCGAGGATGTTATTACAAGTATTTTTACTGAGCCAGGTAAACCAAATTTATTATGTAAAACAATTTGTCTGCGTTACTTAGAATGGAAAGATCATTAACGGTGATTTTCAAGACGTTTATGAGCCATTAATAAAGTACTTTGAAAGGGGAGGCACTCTTAGAATTGATAAGGGTATCTATTTAGACTATGGATTTGGAGCATTTCCTATAGACAATTGGCGGGAACGATATGTAAAGTTACAAGCTGCTGATATTTCAGATGAAAATTTAGACAATATTGATATTGAGAATAATTGAACTGATTATAATTTACGTTTACAGCCTTTGTGATAAGATTGTGAAATATAACCAAAAAACCAAACGCTCAACAATTTGCTAATTACTTGATAAATTTTCAAAGGCTTATTCTAACTTAAACGATAAGAAGGAATGAACTTTTTTACATGTAATCAAACTGCGATCTAGATACAACCTAAAATATGAACTAACATTAGATGATGATTTCTTTGTTAGTCTTTTTTTATGCTTAAAAGCAATAAAGGGAGGAATAAGTGTAATGATAATAATAGTAGGGCAATTCAACACACATATAATTGAAGATGGGAATAGTTCTTTTTCCGTATGAATGTTTTTTTCAGTGCTCTTGTATTGTTTCGGTTTTATTTTCTTTAGTAGTCATTGATGTGATGATAATTTAAAGATTGTAAAAGGGTCTATGCTACACTTGTTCTTGAATTTGGATAATTTTGTAGTATATGTACCGAAGGATTGATAAATTACTTCCTAAAAAATATTATTTGTTTGGTGGTAGTTTGAAAAAGACGTAGGATTTGCTGGCAGAACGGGTGCAAAATGTGGAAAGATTGTTAGAGAAGAAACTTGAAAATCATTCGCTGAATATGGATATTTAGATGGGCACTTAATTTGTGGTGAAGCATCAAACGGAATGAAGTTTATGGGATATTTTAGGGACGGGGAAATTGCAAATTTCCACCCAGTAACAAGTTTTGATTAAGATATGTAGTTAGGAGAATGTTTATGAGCGAGAAAAAGATTATGGGTGATGAATGGAATAAGAATTTTATTAGAGGGATTTTTATTAATAAATCAAGAATAATAAAATGTATAAATGTAATTTTAACAAAAGAAGATGTTGTTTTTGATGATGTTTGTATGATAGCTACTTACAGTACCTATGATGACGGTGATTCTGAAAGGTGTGAGATGGATGAAGTTGTATTAAGTATGGGATTTCCTGGTTATCCAGAAGAGATATCATGTTTAAAATATAAAGAGTTTTTTAAATTAATAGAGTATGGTTTAGAAGAGAAGATTTCTAGATTTAAGGAGTTAGAAAAAGAAGAAATCTTAAAAGAACTTGAAAAAGCAAGGAGTGGATTTGAGTCAATATTTTGGACACGAGAAAGTTAAATCTAAGCTACCTTTTTAGCTAGATCTTCTATTGCTTGAGGAGTTTTATAACCAATGCTACTATGAATTCGCTTGCGGTTATAAAACCCTTCAATATATTGAAATAGTGCCAGATTTGCCTGTTCAAATGTGACGTATTGTGTACGATATACTTCTCCTTTCTTTAAAATGGCATGAAACGACTTGATACAAGTGTTATCATACGGACACTTCCTCTTTGAAATCTATTGTAAAAAGTAAGAACTTCATGAAATTGCGTCCATAGGACCATACGGATATACATGAACTTAAAGCACTTGATTGTCTACTAAAGACAACAAGTGCTTTTTTGCGTTTAAGCATAGAGTTTAATTTAAAGGATTCATTACAATTTTATAAATGCACTAAGTGTTACATCTTTGGTGCTGTTTTTATGGATTATAATGGTTATGTACAGTGTACGACGATAGTAGAAACAAAGTTGTAAAAAGGATCAAAGTAACAACTAACCTTGGATTATTAGCGAAACTGCGAACTGGAGAAACTAGTTTTAATCCAAATATAGTACAATCATTGCGAGACAACAAAAATATTGCGCTTGACCGCGTGAGACTAGCAGGCCTAAAAGCAGAAAAATACGGAAATGAAAAAATGTATCAGCTTGGCGGAAAAATGACCCAAGGAATGGAGAATACACTTGCCTTCTTCAACAAGGGTCATGAAATAGTTGGAGACGGTGTAGTAGCAGGGAAACAAGGCGGTCCAGGAAAGGTTACTGAGTGGGTTAATACGCGCCATGCAGAGAGTAGTAAGAAAATTAATGATGAGATTCAGGGGATTGAGGCTTCGCTTGCTAAGGGTACGGGAGATGCTAAATTTACCTATAAGAATAATCCTATGGATAACCCAAAGGCGGTAAAAGATATACTTGAAAATCCAGATGCAGTTTATGGTTTTTCACCTAATCCTGATTCAACTCGTATAGGTAAATATGCAAATAAAATAGATTGGAGCGATTCTGATCAAGTTGAAATTGCCAAACAGACAAGACAAGCATATCACGAGGCTAATGAGAAAATGTTGGATAATCTTTATAGTCAGGGATATTCTACAGAAGATATTGCAAGAAAGATGGTTAATGAACGCAATGCAAATAGGTTAAATAGCTATATTGAAAAAGGTGATATGGAGGGATATGGATTAGTAAGAAAGAGTAATTTACAAACTTATAATAATGCAGAAGGTCCAACACCAGAGTCCCTTTTTGAAAAATATGGTTCATGGGAGGAAGTTGTTAATGCATCTGTAAGTAGTAATCCAGGTATGGATGCTTGTGTTGGATTATATGATATATATCATGGGGGAAAGTTGAAATGATTTGGAAAATAGAAGATAAAAAAGATTTTTTATGGTATACCAGTGATGAGTGTCAATTGAAGATAAAAGTAAATGAAGATAAAGTAAATATTTGGTTGAATTATAATGGGTATAACATTATCATGCCAATGGGAATGTGGGGATTTGATGATGAAGTTTCTGAAAGAGGACTTAAGTATTGTATAGGTGGAGATCATATGCAAGAGTGGTATTATATTGTAGACAAGAAAGACTTAAGGCTTTTTGTAGATTTAATTTATTTTTTTATTGAAGAACATGATGCAGATAAGATGATTAACCCTAAATTAGGTATTAAAGGATGGAATTAAAAAATACGCATAAATAGTTTTATAATATTGAATGCATTATATAATAAAGTAACAACATAAAAGTGTTGTTTGATAAAATAGTTAATTGTAACTAAAAGTAAATATATGTTATAACAATGAAAAGAGGTAGTGTTTCAAATAAGAAACATTATCTCTTTTTCTCATGCAAAGAAATTGTAGGAAGTAATAACAATTAGAGATAATACATAATAATGGGGAAAGATTAAAACCAAATTAATGGGTAATGGAGAGATTTTTAATGGAAGACTGGACATACAACGAGTTGTTTGAAACAATTCAAGGGGTATATAAAGAATTTTTATCTCAAAATAGAGGGCATAGACACACAATAGCAAGAATAGTAGACGATTTCAATAACTTAGGTAAAATAGAGGATATTATCGTTGATGTTGCTATAGGAGAGATTTTAATTACTTATGATAAAGTTTTCGTTGGTTACGTTGAAGGTATAACAAAGAGTTTAAGTTTGTTTAATCCACAGGAAGCAGAAGATGAATTAACATCAGAAGAAATAAAGGACTTATCGAGACGAATAAATAAAGTAATAGAAGGCTTAAAAAATGCAGAGGTTGATTATAATCCCTCAGCAGAACAGTGATATTTATAAGAGATTGAGTACATTAGCTGATTATATAAAAATTGAAAATTCATGATGGGTGAACTATCGTGCATAAAAATAGGATGAGAAAAACAAGCTTAGGCGAGATGACATTATAATGGGCGATGAATGTAAAGGGTGAAAATATTTGGGGAATTTAAACCGAGCAATTAAGCGGATTTCAGCAATTGATTGGAGTCGTATTGGGGAAATAGAAAGAAAATCGAATGTCCAATTGTGCAAAGAGTATTTAAGAAGAACTGCGATATTTTTCCGGACATATCCAGGTAAATGTGTTTACCCCTTTATAAGTATTTCTAATTCAATCACATCACCGCAAGTAAATATAGAAGGAATTGAATTAATTAATGAAGTGAAGAATAGTTATCAAAAGGCAATAGTTACAAGTTTCCTTGAACTAAATGCACTTATAGATGAGGGAAATCAAATCGCTATTGAAAACAAAGATCTATTTGAGCCAGTAATAAAACTTTATGAACGCGGTGGTTATTTCTATAAGAGAAGTGGCTTTGTAAATGTAGATGGAGTATCGTTTCAATTAAACAATTGGGAGGAATTTGAACCTTCTGACATAAGTGATAAAACTCTGAATAGTTTAGACGAATTTGAGTGAGTTGAGACATAAGTAAGATAATTCAAAAAGTTATGAAAGAAATAAGAGGCTCTCATTAGATAATCTTATCTGAAAAGTATTTGTACGATTATGAGGAATGAAAATTAGTTTGTTTTGGAAGTTAATGAAAAAAGTAGCGGAGATAAATACTAGAAATCTCTGCTGCTTTTTTATGGTGCAAGTTGTAGAAGCGTGTAATCGGCAAAAATTACAGCAAGGGGAAATATGACTGCAGAGGAGAGAGCTGGTTTAGAGGAAAGAAATATTAAAAATACGGTAATCCAATAGGAACAACAGCTGAGAGTATGTTTAATAAGATAAAAGATTCATACATTGATAAAGGAATTTATGAATGAGATGAACAAGTATGGAAAATTATAATTGAAAAATCAATGCAAAAAGATGCAATAAATACACTATTAGGATTAGTACATTAGGAGGTGTAACCTATGATAATACTGAATAATTACTCTAAGACTGGCACATATATTATATTAGAACCTAGTGGATATTCAATAGTTGAAAAAAATAAAGTACAGTTAGTTAGGCAAGGTGTGGGAGGATTTAGTGAAGATGGACAATTGATAGGTATTTCTGTTGATTCAAATAAATTCTTTTTTATATATAATGAGAAGAAATATGAGGCAATTCCTGATGAGATTATCTGTATAAATGAGAGAACTGATAATGGAAAACGTAATTTTCAAGTTAAAATAACAGATAAGGTTGTGTGTGATATTACATATAAACCATATATAAGCCCATTCGTTTTAACTTTTGGCGATGATGAGGATGAATTCGATTATTTCCTATACCTAAGTAATTTGATGTTAAGTAAGGATTCCATGTTAAGTTTTATTAAAGGAATGAATAGATTAAAAAACTCATAAGAAATTTTAACATCAGGAGTATAATTTTGCTACAAAGTCATAAATTATCTAAATTCCTAACTTATAATTAAAATAGAAAATAACAATGTATAGCAGTGAAATAATAACGTCTTCTATTTGGAAAGGAGTATAATCATTATGATAACATTGCATAATTATCCAAAACTGGAATCATACATATTAATTGATAATAATACGTATTCAATAAAAGAAACTGGGGATAGGAAAACAGTACAAGGGATTGGTGGAATAAGTGAAGATGGACAGGTAGTTGGTATTTATGTTCAAGATAACAAACTATTTTTTTTCTACAATGGACAATCATTTGAAACATCTGTAGACGATCTAATTTGTACAAATAGTTATATTTCCAAATTGGAAAGATGTTTTAGTGTACAAATAGGAGGACAAAATATATGTAATATAGTTTATGAGCCTTTTATCGATCCAGGAATGATATATTATGATGCAGACCCTGCAGAATTTGATGTATTGTTATACTTAAGTGGATTAATGAAGAATGAGGATTCTATTAAGAAATTTATGAAGGGTATGGAAATAATTAAAGCACAGAATAAAAGCTAGTGTTTTAGAGAAAGAAAATTAAGCTTATAGCAATGTCTACCGATGAATGAAACAAGTTCGCAAATATTTTGTGCATATTTTCTAGATAAATGTCCCAAATAAATTGGGTCTCAGTATTATAGTTTACGATCCAATTAGCAGGTAGCAGGGGCTTAAAATACAATCAGTAAAATACGAACTAAAAAAATTACATGATTAACAGGTATTCAAAATAAAAGGGCTGTTCCATAAGTTGGTTTCACTTGCTTATGGGATAGCCCTTTTGCTTTAGTATAAAAATGGTTTCAATCAAAAATTCATATAGGTAAAATAATAATTAGATTATTTCACATTGGCTGGATTAAAAACGGGAAAATCCGGAAATGACAAACTGTATCAGATTGGCCAAAAAATAGTCGGAGATGTTGATTATGTAACATCTACACTCAAAAGTGTTGAAGTAGCTAAAGACGGTACATTGACAGTGAAGCAAGTTGGCCCCGGAAAGGTTACCGAATGGGCTAATAGGCGCCATGCAGAGAGCAGTAAGAAAATCAATGATGAGATTCAGGGGATTGAGGCTTCGCTTGCTACGAGAATAGGGAATGGTGGTTCAGAGGTTAGTAAGGAAGTTAGTGGAGTTAAGGGTACGGGTAATGTTGGTAAGGGAGCTAGTGAGGCTGGAAAACATGTAGATGATGTGAAAATCCTTGAAAATATAAAGAAATGGGATTATCCACCTAATGAAGGATTATATAAGAAATATGAAAATGTATATAAGAATCCAAAATACTATGACCAAAAAACAGGAGAAATTCATTGGCCGCCTAATGAAGGATTTGTTTCGGGAACTCAAAAAGTGGAAACATTACATCCCGGAATGAGACTAGGTAGATATGGTAATTCAGCAGGTTTCTCTTTAGCTCCTGAAAGAGATTCGTTCCCAAGTAGGGTTTTGGCTCCGCATAGTGAATAAGCGCCTTATAATGTTTATGAGGTTATTGATGATTTTGAAGTAACTTCAGAGAAGATTGCTCCTTGGTTTAATCAGCCAAGTGGAGGAACGCAAATTATTAAATATAAATCTAATGGTCGACCTTACTCTATAGAAGAATTAATAGAGCTTAAAGTTATTAAACAAATAAAGCCATAAAGGAGTGTGAAATATGGACTTAAGTGGTATATATAATTTAATTGAAACAGTATTTAAAGTGATCAAAAGGGAAAAAGATATTATTTGTGTTGCACCATTAGGTGGGGAAGATCATCCTGAAACTATTGTTAAGTTAACTTTTAATGAAGCAAATAATCTTTATGAGCTTTTTGAAGTTGTTAGAGGAAAAGAATACAAAGTAGATACATTTTCAGATAAATATAAATCAGCATTGGCTTTATATATTTTTTCGAAAAATAAATTAGAAGTAAGAAAATATGATACAAATGTTCAAAATGAAATCGAGATTGCAACATCAATAAATAATATTCAAAAGATATTCAAAACTTTTTCAGATGAACAGTATCATTCTTTTTTCGAACTTAAGCCAGATAGAATAATTTTAGAAAAAAGCACAAATGATAGATATAATGTTTTATTTTTAGGGAAAAGTGGCTCTAAGATTTATATAGATAGATTTAGAAAGTTGAATAGTGCCGCGGTTGTTCTATACAATTTTTCTTTTAAACTAAGCCGATTTTATGATCTTATTAATATGATTGAAGTAAAAACGGATTCTGATTTTATAGAAACTCTAAAAGAATTATATCTTTTGGGTTGAAGAATGCAAATATATATCTTTGAAACTATTGAGTAAGCAACAATCTAAAGCAGGTTGTTGCTATTTCATAGGTAGAGTCAGTCCAGAGGATAATCGTGCACCAGGAAAGAAAGATATTGCTTCTGATAATCGAATACAGTCTCATTATCCATTGCAAAATGAATAGGTAAAAGGATGGGCTAAAGAGGGAGGATTTTTGATTATAAGGAAAAGAAAGCTTCTGTAATACTTCTCCCTTCAAGCTTTGGCCGATCGCGTGCAATAATTTCTTCTATGCAGAGGAAACGGAGAAAAAATGAAGGCTTGAATACTGATATACGTTATGAATTTAATGAGATCTATAGGCAAATGATTAAAGCAGGATCAAAAACGGCAGCAAGTGATATTGCAATCCAAGAAGTAGAAGATCGTATGAAAGTTAAATTCCCCAATGTATATAAGGGTTTATTAAGATGTACAAATGGTTTTTCAATTGGTAGTGGGTTAGTTATTTATGGTACGGAGCATATTGTAGAAAGAAATGAGGTTTGGGAAGTAGATGAATATGCAATTGGGTATATCTCGATTGGTGATGACGGTGGAGGCAATGTTTTTTTTATGTCTCAAGATGCAGAGGGAAAAGAGGTATTAGTTATTGATTCTGGGGATATGAATCCAAACCATGCTACTATAATTACCTCTGATTTTAACAAATGGGTGAATAGTGGTTGTTTAAGTGAAATAGAACAGAAAACAATAATTAAGCCATCTGATATTTGTAATATAGTGTTAGCAAAAACTCCTAATGAAGGCTTGAAAGATTTAATAAGAATAAAGAACGTATTAGGGATTGAGATTGCCACTGCAGATTTGCTAAAGGGTTCAAAAAATCCTCCTTATATATTAGTAGAGAGATTTCCATATGGTAAGGCAAAAAAACTAATTGAAAAACTAGGAACCAGTGGTACGGTACTGAGTATAGAATCTATTGGCAATAACAGTTAATATTAGAGAGTAGGATAGAACAACTTTTTAATTGGTTTAAAGTCCTTCAAAGTTTTTAATTTAAACAACTTTGTAGCTGATTAGATTAGTTTTACAATAAAAATAATGTTAATGAAGAGGATGACTTTTGTACTATCAGAGAAGTAAATCTTGGCCCAAGAGATTTTCTGATAAATAAAAAGGGAGAGTTTGAAAATGATAATAAATGATGTGGTTTTTGGTGAGCTTGAATATACATATGGATGGGTTAAGTATATTACCATTGAATTTTGTGGGAAAGAAGCTGAAATAGCATTGATGGTTAAAGGTGAAGAAGACGGTAAGTTTGATGAAGAACAATATACTGCTTATAACTCATTAGTGCAAAATTGGGAACAATTACAGCAAGGTTTTTTACAAGCGATATTAGACTATTACAAACAAGAGCGTCAAGAACTAGGGTATGATATTGAATTTAATGAAAATTATCCACACATCGAAACAACTAATCAATTACTTGAGATGATAACTTTAGTTGGAATTGTAGTTCCATATGGAGATATTTATGAAGAGCGAGATATTGGGATAACTTTTGATTGTACATGGGACACAGAAAATGGACTAGGGATTCGTCTATTAAATGAAAAAGTAACTGAAGTGGGTTACCAAGACGTTGCCATTTAAATCTTAATCGAAATAGCTATTTCCGTATGCCTACTCTATCAAGTGTAGATAGTGGTTATGCAGAACTTGTCATGTATCTGCCAAAAGATTGGGAAGTATCAACGTCTGCTTTGGATAGTGCGAAATACGGTTGACCCTTGCGCATTTTACGACAGCTTGGGGAAAATGTACGGCGAAATGGATATGGCTTAGGACAGTGGCTTGTATTTCCGAATCAATCAGAGGGATATTTAAAACAGACGTATGGAGTCCAATTAGGTGAAATGATATGGGATCCAAATGCGTCAATTCATCCATATGATAAAGAGACGGAATTTTCTGTTGTTATGATTGTACCGCCGCTGCCACAATGTTCAGGTACATTCAAAATGGAATTTCCTGAGGATGTTAAAAGAATAGAGGGTGACTGGCCAATCTACTTCCATACATTATTACCATTATATAAAGAGGAAATCCATTGTTATTTCAAAGATGGACTTGATACGTTATTACAAAAGTTAATGAAAAATGGTGTTGAAGCGGCATTTGATTTTAATCGAGGGAATACTTGTAAATAAGAGAGAACTCCCTCGTTTTTCTAGTATAAGGGAGGAAAAGTTAGTGACAAAAGATGAAATTGCAAATTTATTAGAGAGTATGTTAGATAAAGAACTAGGGGATTTAGATTCCCCTTCAGCTAATGATTGGGTAAAAATTGAGAAAAAGTTTGGATGTCAATTTCCTAAAGAATTTAAATACTTTATTGAACTAATGTCTGAATATGTCTTTCCAGGAGAGATTTTAAATGTTTCTAGTGGTAAAACGAACGGAAATGATACTATTGAATTTACTTATGATTATGAAATGAAAGAAGGCTTTTGGAAAAACGAACTAATCCCTTTTTACAGTATAGGTAATGGAGACTATTTTTGTTTTCATTCAAAGGAGTGCCACCAAACGGGAGTTTACTATTATTTTCATGAAGAACATGGTGTAACCAAAGAAGCGGATAATTTTGAAGACTGGTTAAATCAATTACCAACCTATTTGAATTAATATCAAAAAATTGATTTGTATCCTAGAAGTGTATTCTTTTATTAAACTATGAATTTTAGGTAGATTAGGAATGAATAAACAAATGAAAATGGCTATAGTCTATTGTTAAGGATTAACAGATGAGATTTTAGCGGAAAAATAACAGAATCCCATAATACTTCTATAGTGAACATTCGAAGTCAGATTTTTAGTGGTTACTGGAGTTTTGAAAGTGGAGCAATCGCAAAAATATTAAATTTAGATGACTCAACCTTGAGAGATACTCCATATTATCCTTATGATATGGTGCATTATCGAGAAAAATAAATGTAAGAATCCACATTGAAAAACTTTTAAACTGTGGATTTTTTATGCTCAATTAAGCATCATACTAAGTCGGTTTATGAAGTTAGTAAAGGAGTTAAAAGGGCTAAGAGGTGAGATGAAGTAGAAATTCAAGTGGATTTTAACTAAAATACTAAATTTGATTCTGAAGAATTTGTAAGACAGTTTAAAGCTTAAGGAAATATTAAAGGTAAATGAATATTTGAAAAATCGAAAACGATTTCTTGATGAAGATAGCGCAATAGAAAGTAATACATATTAGCAGACAGCTATACATAATCCAGATCAAGTAGCTGGGAGATATGCAGCTAATAGTGGGGCATGTAGGATATTAGTATGAACGCTTTACTATGTTCTCCATCAGGGCATCGAATAGAAACTTTGGATGAAAAAATTCAATAAATATCACCGAACATGATGAGGAACAATTGAAAAGGGGGAATAGTTTTGTATAACTAACTTAAAAATAATGAAGGACTTTGAATTGGAAAAAAGAGTTCCTGAAAGTTTAGTTGAAAAGTATTCTAATGTACTTCCTGAAACGTTAATTAATATTTGGGAAAACTATGGATTTGGAAAGGTTTTAAATGGCTATCTTAGGTTGATTAATCCAGAAGAGTACTTTGAAATTGTTAAAGAAACGTATATTAGAAATCAAAATACAATACCGTTGTTTACGACAAGCATGGGGGATATCCTTTTATTTGAGAAGTATGGTGATAAATCATATATTATTCAATTAAATTATCGTAAAGGAAAATCAAAAGTTATTGCCTCTAAATTCAACCTGTTTTTAAGATTTCTTGAGGAAGAAGAATATTTAGAAGAATATATGGAATGGAATCCCTATTTAGTAGCTATTCAGAATTACGGAATTCCAGCTTATAATGAGTGTTTTGGCTATGTTCCTCTTCTTGGATTAGGGGGCGCAGAAAAAGTAGAGAATCTGCAAAAAGTTAAATTGATCGAGCATATTTATTTAATTACTCAATTTATGGGACCGATTGAATAACTGTTAGGTGTAATGCTATTTTCATAATGAAATGGAAAGTGTAGATGTAGAAAATATATAAATAGGGCACTTGAGAGCCTATTTGTATGCCTATAATTAAAGAAGGAAGGTTATAAATATACAACAGATGAACTTGGTAGAATAGTAGAAGTTGAGGCGGAAAATTTAATACTTAAAAAAGGAAAACGAAAAAAAGGAATGCAAGTCGCAGCAGGACGACCGAATAGATTGAAGACTGAAAAGGTGTTTTCTGTATATGAAAGCACCTTTTGTTAACATAAAGCCATTGTGTTAACAAACCTTTGAAAATCCCTATAGAAGACATGAAGACTTCAAGGAAAGACACTTTGACGTTGAAGAAGGTTAATGGTACGATATATAGGAATAATATGGATATGGTGGAAGTAACGAAAACGGTTTTAATCAGTAAAATTTAAAGGGGATAAATTAGTCATGAAAGCAAAGAAACTAGTAGGTGTAGCAATTCCAGTTATGTTATTATTCGGTTGTGGGGTATCGGATAAAACTGAATCTAAGGAAACAAAGACAGAAGAGTCTAAATCCGCTAAAGAAGATGAAAAGAAGTCTTCTGTTAAGAAAGTGAAGGTATCAAAAGAAGACTACACAACTAGGGTAGTTGGACTAGTTGAAGAGTTTGATACTATATTTAAGAAGCATAATGATACAATAGGAGAACTCTTTGACGGCAAGAAAAAGAAATCAGACGTATTAGATTCAATAAAAGAACTGGATGGGGTATTAGATAAGATTGAATCTATAGACCCACCTAAAGAGTATATAGAAGAACAGAAAAACCTTGAAAAAGCGACTGGTTACTTTAGAGAGTCCTCCAAAATAGTAGAAGAAGTGTTTACTAGAAAATCAACTAGAGAAAAAGGCGAAAAGACTGACAAAGAAATGGTTGAAGAGTCAGAGAAGATTCTGAAACAAGGTGACGAATACTGGTATAAAGCAATTAACTCACTTAAAGATAAGAATACAAAAGTCGGTGATGGTACAGTATCGGTTAAAGATATTAAAGACTTAGATAAGAAAGCCGGAATCGACTATGATGCGGTACAGAAGAACGTAATAGATGGTACTGAATTAATTGGTAACTGGGGCGTACAGACTTCTGACGGATTTAAACCATCATTTATCTTAAAAGGTGGAAGTCCTAAAATTTTCGAAGTTTACAACGCAGAAGAGTATCCAAAGAAAACGAACCATATAGAAGGTACATG
Organism: Bacillus sp. 105MF; assembly: GCF_000374885.1. Lineage (NCBI taxonomy): Bacteria > Bacillati > Bacillota > Bacilli > Caryophanales > Bacillaceae > Bacillus > Bacillus sp. 105MF. Next base: position 154,659 of record NZ_KB895577.1, read on the forward strand.
GGAATATGATAAAGCTAGTTTAATATTAAAACTACATATCACAAAACAAATGTCAAACGGTGTAGAAGCAGAGGTTGTTCAAAAAGACATAGATTATAAAGTTCAAAACTATGATAGAAAGAACTTGCAATTATTCAACGATAAATCATTTAATACAACTAGGTATGTGAAACAAAGTTAATAAATGAAATAATAATTGCTGAAGAAGATATTAAATGAATATAAAATAGTTTGTTAACAGGAGAAAGATAAATATAAAAATTAGAAATCCACCTTTAGTGAAGTACACCCCAATTGTTAGACACAGTCTAACAATTGGAGGTGCTTTTCTTATGGCTAAATTTACAATTGAAGAGAAATTATAGATTGTTTCTAGAACGAAAACAAACACCTCAACCAGTGGCTCACTATATATGATAGAAGACATGGGGGATGTTTGTTTTGCTATTTCATTTTTTATTATGTATCTCTTTTTTCAATTCGATTTGTTTTTCTATCTCCTTTTTAGCTCCATCGCTCATTTCATAGATATGAGACCAATATTCCCTTGCAATCGGATCATATTCTACCCTAACCGTGATATCTTTTTGGGAATCCGTGTTTAAATATCCATTAATGGTTAGCGCATGAATTGCATTCGATGGTCTATTTTCTTTCTTGTAGGAACTTGTATGCTTATTAAACGTTTTTTTAACAATTGTTAAATCCGAATTATACTCATTTTTCACATATTGAATCGCTTTTGATTCAGCACTGTTACAGATATTCACCTCTTCCTCAGGAGTAAGAGCTAGCTGCTTTTCTACTTCTACAGCACGTTGGTTATCTTTAGATAGATTCATAACACCTGTATTTTCTTTTGAATTATAATCTACCAGCCACTTTTTATCTTTGTAATATGCTTCGACAGAAGATTCACATGAAAAGCCACTGCCTCCACCATTTTGTTTATCACAGTTTAATAACTCAAAATGAATGTTTATTTTGGGATATACAGGACTTCCTGAACCTTCATTCGATTGCAGCATACTTTCCCTTGTCACATATGTAATCTGAATGGGACCATTATTTTTTTCAATCGCTTGTTTTATTTTTTCTTCAATACGTTGATCATGAACCTGCTTCGTGAATATGTAGTTCTCCTCATAAAAACCATAAATTTTTAAAGGAAGAAATAAAGCAAGCCCTAAAACAAAACAAGAAAGTGCATAATAAGCCAACATTCGCTCTGAAGTGTATATACGGAAACAGGAAAGTACAAAGCGAATATATACTAAAGGCAAACCAATATAAAAAATAGGCACGGAAAAGTAACATGTAAAGGCTGTTATTAGAGCGATCTCCCCGAGCAACTGGATATATTGCGGAATCCCCATACTGTATGCCGCTAGAATCAAAAACCAAATGTAACTTGTTGATACAAGAAAAGCAATTCTATAATATTTCTTACTTCTTGTTTTTTTCTCTTCCATTTTCCCACCATCTTTGCAAAATTGAACTTCTAATTTCCATCCTTACTTGAAACAAAAGTTTTGTTTAAATTCAGTTTCTCAAATATATAAAGTAAATACAAGAACAAACTCCATTCATTAAATTGGTTTCATACCTCATCTGAAAATGATATGATTGCATTGTCAATATTATCTAATTATTCAAATGTATTATAAGGGAATGAAAAAGAGGAGGAGAAATCATGGGTTTTTTCAATAGATTTTTTAAGAAAGTGGAACAAGTAAACAATAATGAGGCAACCCTCAATGAATTAAATAAAGAAGTGTATGTTGAATCCCCATTAGAAGAAGCAAATAACTATTGGGTCTCAATTGCACAAAATTTAATTATCAATACTGTAAAAGCCGCTGACAATAATGTGGAACGTGCTTTTATATTGCTTAATTTGAAAAATGGTGAGGATTCATTTGATATTTTTTATCAAATGAACGGGCAATTGTATTTTTGGGATCAGTTAGAAAATCAGACGATTAAAAATAGAATTAAGAATGAGTTGTTACCACAAGCTTCGGAAGTTTCATATGCAGTAAACCGACAATTTTATGAAGCGGACCATCCTACAATTTCGTTTGCAGAACTGCAATTTGAATGGGAAACAAAGGCCTGGTTTTCACACATCATCTGGGAAGACGACCCTGCCTCACAATTACCAAAAGCTCAAATATTAAACGAATGGTTCAGCATAATCAAAAAGGAAACCCAGGATACACCACTTGATAGTGATACAAAATTTTCTTGGTATCCATCAATCTCTTAAAAATCTAACAGTATTTAGCTAGATAAGGAATAGGTGTGATAGAAGTGGCTGGCAGAAGAATGATTGATAGATGGGAAGATGATAATAAGTCTTTTCTTAGCTTGAGTATTAAACAAAGAGTTTTTCCCACAATATATGGTGGAATTACTGGGGATCTTTTAGGCATTCCAGTTGAATTTAAGCAAAGAGACACATTTTAAATAGATGATGTGAGTGGATATGGAACCTATAACCAACCACCTGGAACATGGTCAGATGATACCTCTTTGACTTTGTGTCTAATCGAAAATCTGATAAAAGAAGAAAGCATAAGTATTTTAATGGATAAATTTATTAAATATAAAAAGGAGGGACATTGGACTCAGCTTGGAAAAATGTTCGATATTGGAAGAACTACAAATGATGCTATTATTCGTTTTGAGGAAGGATATTCACCAGAAAAATGTGGTGGGAAAGCTGAGTTCGATAATGGTAATGGTGCAATAATGAGAATAGCACCATTGGCTTTTATACTACTATATAATGAGTTTGATTTTGTAAAAGAAGTAGAAATGATAAAAAGATATACTGAAATTACTCATGCTCATCCTCGTGTTATAGTAGGTTCCATTCACGCACCTTTTTTAGAATAATAGTATCAGTATGTCCAAGATTTAGAGATTACTTGCAATTATCTTGAAGTTTTCGCACCAGAACCGTATTTTTTGTACCAGAACCGTGTAGGTTCTATGTCTCTATCAAATAATTTTTTGCACCAGAACTCCGTGTAAACAAAAAATTTTCTTTCTCTACAGCTAGCTATTTATAAGAGCACATCTTATTTAAGCCTTTATTCGGATATGTAATTTTGCATATCTAAATAAAGGAGATAAATATACAGAGTGTGATTAAATTATATTAAACAATAATCAAGTATTGTTTAAATATTTAAATAGTTATTTTTCAATCGGGTATATCAAGTTGTAACTATTATAATTACTTAAATAATATTAAACAATAATTTTAGAAGTATAATATTTCCACTCACATTAATATGAAATAACCAAATTATTGAATATAATCGACAAAATTCTACTATTTACGCATTGAAAGTTTAATGTTTTAATAAAGGTGTAATTGGTATGACCACTAAGAGGAGGAGAAGGTTGTACTAATAAAAGTGTAATTAAAGTTGCAAGTAACATCATGTCGAGGTAATTTTCATAATACTCAGTTAATTTTGTTTGGTAATAATTTAGAATCAAAAAAACATCTCATTTGTAAAAAATAGAATTCTAAGTTTCTACAAAGCAAAAATGATCTTATTTTATTCCGAGGTGAAAGTATAAGCAATGTACAGTATAATTTCATCTTTTGTAATCTTGTAGGGCTCTTACCGACAAAACTAAGAGGGATATTATGAAATTACTATCAAAAAAAGTCATGGCAGGGTTAGCTGTAGGAGCAATGGATTTATCTATCTGGGCTCCTGCAAGTCAAGCAGCAATTCCAGAGAAACATAAATATTTATACTATTCATTTGGAAGCTAATTCAGATATAGGTGATGAAATTTTATAGTTTACTTTTAAATGAGGGGGAAGTAAGGTCCTTACATTCTATGAGAAGTAAATAATAACGAGAGTTTAACACTCTATCTGAAAGAATTCTCCTTCCTCAAGAGTGTGTAAGAAAAGAGCCTATCGTTAGAGCGTTCAAGATGTATGTATAAGATTCTAAAAAGACAATAGTGAAGAGGTGTACGGAATGAAAAATAAAATAATTAAAGGATTTTTAATAACATCCATTGTTACTGGAGCGACTATTCCTATCAATACTCTCGCAACACCAATCGTTCAAGCAGAAACGCAACAGGAAAACACGGATATTTCCTCATCATTACGAAAATTAGGTGCACAATCTAAATTAATCCAAACATATATAGATCAAGCTTTAATGAGCCCTAATGTACAGCTAGAGGAAGTTCCATCTTTAAATACGAACCAATCCCTAATCAAACAAGATATGAACGAATGGTCATCGGAACTTTATCCAAAATTAGTTCTATTAAATTCAAAAAGTAAAGGATTTGTAAATCAATTTAATAGCTATTATCCAACATTAAAAGAGTTTGTAGACAATAAAGAAGATAAAGAAGGTTTCTTGGATAGACTAGAAGTTCTTCAAGATAAAGCGATGACAAACCAAGAAAACGTACAACGTCAGATTAATGAATTAACAGATCTTAAATTACAGCTTGATAAAAAACTTCAAGATCTCGATACTGATGTGACAAAAGCACAGGGTGTACTAAGTTCAGAGGGAACAGGGAAAATAGACCAGCTAAAAAATGAATTACTAAATACCCAAAAATCAATTCAAAATGATTTACAACAAATCGCATTGTTACCAGGAGCTTTAAATGAACAAGGGTTTGTTATATTCAAAGAAGTCTATAACCTTTCAAAAGATATCATTGAACCTGCTGCTCAAACAGCGGTGGCAGCGTATAACAAAGGAAAAGAAATTAACAAATCTATTTTAGAAGCAGAGGAAAAAGCAGGGAAAGAAGCGATAGAAAAAGGGAAATCTGCTCTAGAGATTGAAGCTGCCAAAAAAGAAGCTCGTGATGCAATTGAGAAAAGCAAACAAGCTGAAATAGCTGCAGCTGCAGTTGCACAAACAAAAGAGTATGACCTTACGAAAGTTATTGACCCTGAACAAGTTAAGAAAACATATAGTGCCTTCGCTGAGGTAAATAAACTAACAGCAGAACAGCGAGCACATTTAGCAGATTTAGAGACACAAAACCAAAAATTTTATGATTTAACAAAGAACCTAAAAATAGCAGATTTACAAAAATCAATGCTTATTCTTATGCAAAATGATTTGCATACGTTTGCAAATCAAGTAAATGTAGAACTTGACCTACTAAAACGCTATAAAGAAGATTTGAATCTAATCAAAAATAATATTACAAAATTATCTACTAATGTTGATACAACTGACCAGCAGTCTCAAAAAGATACATTAAGACAATTAAAAAATGTAACAAGTTACCTTGAAGAACAAGTTTATAAATTTTAATATTATGTTTTTTGAAATCTGCAAAGATTATAAGAATCTATCGAAAGACTAAGGAGGAGAATAGATATGAAGAAATTTCCATTTAAAGTGTTGACTTTGGCCACTCTGGCAACGGTTATCACTGCTACTACCGGTAACACTATTCATGCATTTGCACAAGAAACGACCGCTCAAGAACAAAAAGTAGGGAATTATGAATTAGGGCCTGAAGGGCTGAAGAAAGCATTAGCTGGAACAGGATCTCATATTCTTGTAATGGATTTGTACGCAAAAACAATGATTAAACAACCAAATGTAAATTTATCCAATATTGATTTAGGTTCAGAAGGAGCAGAATTAATTAAAAATATTCACCTTAATCAGGAACTGTCACGAATCAATGCGAATTATTGGTTAGATACAGCGAAGCCGAAAATTCAAAAAACAGCACGTAATATTGTAAATTACGATGAACAATTTAAAAATTATTACGATATATTGGAAGCTGCTGTACAAAAGAAAGATAAAGCAGAGTTAAAAGAGGGCATAAATGATTTAATCACTACAATTAATACAAATTCAAAAGAAGTCACAGAAGTAATTAAGATGTTACAAGACTTCAAAACAAAACTGTATGACAATTCTATAGGGTTTAAAAATAATGTTGGTGGCCCAGATGGGCAAGGTGGATTAACGGCACTATTAGCTGGAAATAATGCACTGATTCCACAACTTCAAGCTGAAATTGAGAAGCTACGTTCTACTCAGACAGAGCATTTTAACAATGTATTAGCATGGTCAATCGGTGGTGGATTGGGAGCATTCATTTTAGTTGCTGCAGCCATTGGAGGAGCGGTAGTAATTGTTGTGACTGGCGGTACAGCAACACCAGCTGTTGTTGGTGGACTTGCAGCTCTCGGTGCAGCTGGTATCGGTTTAGGAACAGCTGCTGGTGTCACGGCGTCTAAGCATATGGACTCCTATAACGAAATTTCTAAAAAAATCGGAGAATTAGGTACGAAGGCCGATCTTGCTAGCCAAGCAGTTATTTCGCTTACTAACGCGAAAGCAACTTTGACAGATCTGTATCAAACAGTGGATCAAGCGATACTGTCTCTAACAAATATCCAACAACAATGGAATAAAATGGGGGCCAACTATACAGATTTACATGATAATATCGACTCTATGCAAGAACATAAATTCTCTTTAATACTTGATGATTTAAAAGCTGCTAAACAAAGTTGGAGTGATATTCATAAAGATGCAGAATTCATTTCGAAAGACATCGCTTTTAAACAAGAATAGAACTTATAATCAAAACCTATATTAGGAGGAATACGAAATGCTAAATAAAATCCCTTACAAATTAATCGTTGCATCGGCGCTTTTAACTATGACAACAACTTCTGTAGTCTCACCAGTAGCAACTTTTGCAAGTGAAATTGAACAAACGAACAATGGAGATACGTCTCTTTCAGCAAATGAAGTGAAGATGAAAGAAACCTTGCAAAAGGCTGGGTTATTTGCAAAATCTATGAATGCCTATTCTTATATGTTAATTAA